>NZ_JBILAF010000003.1:0-47920 GCF_044354325.1 Sphingorhabdus sp.
TTCGGCAGATGCTTTTCGATAAGGTCGGATACTTCGAGACCGCGAAATATCGAAAAGCGCAGTTGCTGGACGAACGGTACGATCAGCCGCGCGGTATCCAACATGCTGTCGCGCGCATTCCCCGGACCACGCCATAAAGTGACGGCCTCTATGCCGTCGGTTCCATACACCGCGCCTTTGCGATGTTCATCGCGCAAGAACAAATGGAACACGCCCGTAAGCCGCTGTGCGCGCAGCTTTGCGTCTGGAATGACATAGCTCCATCCGGTCTCGGTCTGGAACGCGCGCGCCAATGTCTCGGCGATTTCCAGATTGTCCGTTGGCTTCAACAAACGTGCGTGCGGCAAATTAGGCCTTCGCTTGCGTGAGGATGGGCAGATTGCGGACGCGTTTGCCGGTGGCCGCGAACAACGCGTTGGCCAAGGCAGGGGCAGCCGGAGGAACACCGGGTTCGCCAATTCCGCCCATGTCCGCACCGCTGTTGAGGAAATGTATATCCATCACCAACGGCGCGCCTGCCATTTTCAGCAACAGGTAATCGGCCAAGTTGCTTTGCTGAACCGCGCCATTTTCAAGCGTAATCGCCTCACCAATTGCGGACGAAAGCCCCATGGTGATGCCGCCCTCAATCTGCGCCATGGCGGCGTCCGGATTGACGATGCTTCCGGCGTCCACGACCGTTGTTACCTTATGCACTTTGGGCATGCCGTCTGCACCGACCGACGCTTCGATTACCTGCGCGACGATGGTTCTGAAACTTTCGACCAGTGCAACGCCGCGACCCGTTCCCGCGGGAAGGGGGGAGCCCCAACCGCTGCGTGCGGCCACTTCGTCCAATACGCGTAAATGCCGCGATCCTGCCTTCAAATGATTGCGGCGAAATACAACCGGGTCTTCGCCCGCTGCATGGGCCAGCTCGTCCATAAAGCTTTCATTGTAAAAGCCCTGCTGTGTCGAGTTCACCGAACGCCACGCGCCGGTTTGCTGGTTTGAAACATGTGCAAAATGCCGGCGCGACACGGCGGGCAGGGCATAAGGAAATACCGTTTCGCTCTCGGCGCTTTCGGGTTGGGCATAGTCGTTGCGATATGCCGTTATCCGCTTTTCTTTCGTCAACGACGCCTTCAGCGCGGCGGAGCTTTGCGGGCGATATGCGCCTTGGGCGACTTCTTCCTCACGGCTCCAGATGAGCTTGACGGGATAGGGCAATTGCATTGCAAGCTTTGTGACCTGACCAACGATTTCCATATACATCGGCAAGCGGCGGCCAAAACTGCCACCGATCATCATCGGGTGGAAGGTCACATCATCCGCGTCGAGGCCGGATGCCTCGACGGCCATCATCTTGGTCGCAAGCGGGTCCTGCATGCCGCCCCAAATATTCAGCTTTCCATCCTTAAAATGGGCGGTCAGGGCAAAGGGCTCCATCATCGCGTGGTGCAAAAATGGCACCTGATATGTCGCCTCGATCGGTTTTGCGCCAAGTCCCTCCTGCACATCACCGTCACCGGCTGCGCTATCGGCTTCACCCTTGGCCATCAGGTCGCCCTGTGCTTTGAAAATGGACGCGGTCGAAATGCCGCCATTGCCGCCGTCCGAAAATTCTGGGGTGAGCGCGCGCAAGCCGGAAATGGCGGGCCAATAGCCTTTCGCCACGACAGCAACCGCATCATCGAGCTTGATGACTTTCTCGACGCCTTTGACCGCCAACGCAGGCGCGGTGTCTACAGAAGTCAATTTGCCGCCACGCACAGGCGCTGCCATGATCGTTGCGACGCGCATGTCGGGGACCGAAAAGTCGATGCCATATTGCGCACTGCCATCGACCTTCGCGGGAATGTCGAGCCGCTGCATCGATTGGCGCATGATGCGATATTGCGACGGATCCTTCAGCTTTGGCGCATTGTCGAGCGACAAGGTCGCAGCTTCCGCCGCCAGTTCGCCATAGCGCAACGCACGGCCGGATTTGGCATGGATGACATGGCTGTCCTGTGTCGTCAGTTCATCCGCCGGAACGTTCAGGCGCTTGGCAGCGGTTTCAACCAATGCCAGCCGCGTCGCCGCACCGACATTTTGAAAGGTCACCCGGCCTGTGAAGCGCAAAGCGGTTGAGCCGCCGGTCATCTGAAGGTTCATTTGCCGCGCGATGAAGGACAGAAATGATTGCGGAATGCCATTGATGATCGCAGGCTGCCCCGTCATATCGGCAAGGAAAGCGCGTCCAAGCCCCACATTGGCGAACGCCGGTTCTGCGGGTGCAGAAACAACACGCACCTGATCCCACGCAGCATCCAGCTCTTCGGCCAGCATTTGGGCAAGGCCAGTGTTCGATCCCTGACCAATGTCGGTGTGCGGCGAATAAATGGTGATGCTGTCATCCTCACCAATTTTCAGCCAGGTAGCAAAGATGTGACCGCCGTCGCTTTCAAGAAGCGCCTTGGCGGATTTGGCGGCATTGCTGTCGGCGATGGTAATGCCGAACAGGCCGGCACCGACGACGGCGACACCACCAATCAGGAAGGCACGGCGCTTGACGCCCTTGCGCTTTGCTGGTTGCACGTCATTTGCGGGGGTGTCAGCCATTATGCCGCTCCTTCTGCAGGTTTCGCCGCTTTCGCCGCTTGCCCTGTCGCGGCATGTATCGCCTTGCGAATACGTGGATAGGTGCCGCAGCGGCAGATGTTGGTCATCGCCTCGTCAATTTGTGCATCGCTTGGGCTGCCGGTTTTCTCGATAAGCGCCACAGCGGCCATAATCTGCCCCGACTGGCAATAGCCACATTGCGGAACCTGCGCAGAAATCCAAGCTTGCTGAACCGCGTGGAGCGTACCGTCCGCAGATTTCAGACCTTCGATGGTGGTGATCGATTTGCCCGCGACTTCGCTTACGGGAAGGCTGCACGAACGGGTGGGTTCGCCATTAACATGGACGGTGCAGGCGCCGCACGCCGCAATGCCACATCCGAATTTCGTGCCCGTTAGGCCAAGCTCTTCGCGGATGACCCATAGCAACGGCGTGTCTGGCTCCGCCGCAAGCGCCACTGGCTTGCCGTTGATTGACGTCTGAATTGCCATGCAAATAAGCTCCTACCCAAATCTGCGTTTCATATAGCAACGCTCCTGCCTCTTTGCTAGCGCATTGCCATGACTATGGGCAGCGCCAACCACGACCGTATCCTTGCCGCCGCAATCGACTGGGCAGGCGCGCCTATGGCGATTGCGACGGTGGTCGAAACCTGGAAATCTGCGCCATGCCCCGTCGGCACCCATATGCTTGTGCATGCGGACGGGCGCTTTGTGGGTTCGGTTTCGGGCGGCTGTGTCGAGGGCGATGTTCTTGAACGCGCGCAATTGGTTTTGGCAGGCGCGCCGTCGGTGCTCCGCCGATATGGCGTTGCCGACGATGCGGCGTGGGACGTTGGCCTGCCCTGTGGCGGGGATATTCAGGTGCTGGTGCAGCCTGTTTCCGCCGATGGTTTTCCGGCGCATCTGTTTGGTGATATCATCGATGCGCGCTCGGCCGGTGCGGCGCTGTCGGTTGTGACGGATTTGGAATCGGGTCGAAGTGCCTTGTTGGACGATGATGCGGGTGCTGGCTTCATCAATATCTACCATCCGCCGCGCCGTTTGCTGATTGTGGGCGCGGTCGAAATTGCATCCGCCCTTGCCGCCATTGCCGTATCGCAGGGGGTGGATGTTACATTGTGCGACCCGCGTGGCCGGTTTTTAACGGCAGAGCGCTTTCCGGAAATCCGGTTGGATGACCGCTGGCCCGACGACGCAGTTAAAGCCTTTGCGCCCGATAGCCGTAGCGCGATTGTGACGCTGAGCCATGATCCCAAAATCGATGACCCTGCGCTGGCGGCGGCGCTGGCGAGCCCTGCGGCCTATGTTGCTGCGCTCGGTTCCGTCCGGTCGCATCAGGCACGTCTTGCACGGCTCTCGGCGGCGGGTGTCAGTGCAGAACAATGCGCGCGCATTGAGGGGCCAGCGGGCGTTGCGATTAACGCGATCAGCGCGCCCGAAATCGCGCTGTCTATCGCGGGCGGCATGATCCGCGCGTTTAACCAAGGCTTACGTTGATGCAGGCGAAGGACGTAGCGATCGTCCTGCTGGCGGCGGGCAATGCGCGGCGTTTTGGTGCTGATAAGCTGATGGCGGATTTTGAAGGCGCGCCACTGGGTGCGCGTGCGGCGCATGAACTGGTCAGCGTTGCGGCAGCGGCGCATTTCGCAGTGTGTCAGCCCGACGCAATTATTGCAGCACATTATAAGCGTTTGGGATTTGATATTGTCGATAACCCGAACCCCGGCATCGGGCTATCGGGCTCGCTTCATCTCGCGGTTGAGGCGGCGTTGCGCACCGATGCGCAGGCGTTGCTTATCGCGCTGGCCGATATGCCGTTCGTGCAGGCTGCCCATGTCGAGGCTCTGATCGCGGCGTGCACCGATGATGTCGTCGCATCGTTTGATGGAAAACAGCCCATGCCGCCCGCGATATTTCCGCGATCTCATTGGCCGGATTTGCTGGCGACAGTGGGGGATGCTGGCGCGCGGCATATTCTGGCCCATGCCGAAAAACTAACCGCACCTGCGGGCACATTATGTGACATTGATACGGCAGATGATTTGGCCGCTTCAAAAGTTTCGTTTCATCGCATAGACCGTGCGCAATGAACCAAATATCTGCCCGCCCCGCCATCGAAGCTGCTTTGCGCAACCCGAACCTTATGGCGGCGGCTGTCGCGCTTTCCGAAAACAGGTTGGAGGATGCAGAGCCGCTGTTGCGCGGTCACTTGCGTGATGCGCCAACTGATGTTGCCGCGATCCGTATGATGGCGGAATTGGCGGCGCGTGTAGGCCGGTTGAAAGATAGTGAGGCATTGCTTCGCCGTACGCTTGAGCTGACGCCGGACTTTGGCGCTGCGCGTGCCAATCTGGCAACGGTGCTGTATAAACAGAACCGATTTCCGGAGGCGCTTGAGCATCTGAATGCCGTGCTCGCTGACGACGGTGACAATCCCGTCCAGCAAAATTTGAAGGCGGCAGCACTCGGGCGGATTGGGGGCTATGCAGAAGCCATATCGCTGTATCAGGAACTGACCGCGCGTTTCCCCGATCATGCCAAATTGTGGATGAGCTATGGCCATATGCTCAAAACCGTTGGCAATCAGCACGAAAGCGTGGCTGCATATCGCCACGCCATATCGGTTGAACCAACGCTGGGCGAAGTGTATTGGAGCCTTGCCAATTTAAAAACCTACCAGTTTTCGGACGAAGATGTTGCGGCGATGGAGGCCGCGCTGACGTCGGCCGGATTGGTGGCCGAGGACGCGTTTCACCTGCATTTTGCGCTGGGCAAGGCAAGCGAAGAGCGCGCGGATCATTCCGCCGCCTTTGCTCATTATGCCAAGGGCAATGCGCTGCGCAGTGCGGAGCTGCATTATGATCCGCAAGGCGTCAGCACGCAGGTCGATCAGATCATTGCCCAGTTCACCACGCCATTTTGGGAAGCGCGCGCGGGGCAGGGGCATATGGCGCCAGACCCTATCTTCATCATCGGCATGCCGCGTGCGGGTTCGACGTTGATCGAGCAAATCCTTGCGAGCCATTCCATGGTTGAAGGGACGATGGAATTGCCGGACATTCCAGCGATGGCGCTGCGTGAAGGGCGCGGGTCGGACTGGATCGATGCGACCGTTGCACTATCCGCCGATGATACCGAAAGGCTTGGCGCAGAGTTCATCGAGCGCACGCGCATCCAGCGTAAAACCGAAAAGCCATTTTTCATCGATAAGCTGCCCAACAACTGGAATTATCTGGCGTTCATCCGTCAGATTTTGCCCAACGCCAAAATCATCGATGCACGGCGGCACCCGCTTGATTGCTGCTTCTCCAATTATCGTCAGCATTTCGCCAAGGGGCAGGCTTTCAGTTATGACCTTGCCCATATGGGCCAATATTATGCGGATTATGTGCGGGCGATGGCGCATTTTGATGCGGTTACACCAGGCTATGTTTACCGCGTCATTCACGAACAATTGTTGGAAGATCCGGAACAGGAAATTCGAAAAATTTTGGAATATCTGGGGCTGCCGTTTGAAGATGCGTGCCTGAATTTCCATGAAAACAAGCGCGCCGTGCGCACTGCGTCGAGTGAACAGGTCCGCCGCCCCATCAACCGCGACGGTGTTGACCAATGGAAACCTTATGAGGCGCATCTTGACCCGTTGAAGCGCGCACTTGGCAATTTGTGGGAAATTTATCCTGCCGCAGCATAGTTGCTGGGTTGCAACACAGAAATGTAAAATTGTATGAAAACGACGGATAGAGCGAAAATATATTGCGTGGGGACGCAATTGGGAGCCTATTTATTTCAGATTAACAAGGGAGGGTCGCTGCATGCGCCTACAAAGTCAGAAGTCTAACGTCCGAACAGCTCTCGTCTTGCTGTTGACATCAACCGCCTTCGCAGCGCCAGCCATGGCGCAGCAAGCAGCTGAAGATGACAGCAATGTCATCGTCGTCACTGCGCAAAAGCGTGAACAGAATCTGCAGGATGTGCCGATTGCCATCAACGCGATTGGCAATGAAAAGCTCGATCAGCTTCAGGTCAAAGAATTCTCTGATGTTGTAAAGTTTCTTCCCTCTGTGACGATACAGCAGGGCGGCCCCGGCTTTGCTCAAGTCTATTTCCGCGGCGTAGCTTCGGGCGAGAATGCCAACCACTCGGCTTCATTGCCGACCGTAGGAACGTATCTCGACGAGCTCCCGATCACAACAATTGCGGGCGCGCTTGATTTGCATGCGTACGACTTGGCGCGCGTTGAAGCACTCGCGGGGCCACAAGGTACGTTATATGGGGCCAGCTCGATGGCGGGTACTATCAAGCTCGTAACCAACGCGCCTGATACCAGCGGCACTTATGGTTCGGGGGGCGTCGAAATAAACAATACCGCACACGGCGATTTTGGCCAGGTGCTGGAAGGGTTCGTCAACGCTAAGATCAGCGACAACGCCGCCGCGCGTTTGGTCGGCTGGTACCGTAAGGACGGTGGCTATATCGACAATATCGCCGGCAGCCGCACTTATGCGTCTTCGGGCATCAGGCAGAGCAACGCCGCTTTGGTCGAAGAGAATTATAATGACGTTGAAACATACGGCGCGCGTTTGGCGCTCGGTATTGACCTTGATGACAACTGGACCGTGCGTCCGACCTTGATGGGTCAGGTGCAAAATGCGGATGGCAGCTTTGCGCAAGAGCGTTCGGGTCAAACAACCAAAAAATTGCAGACCGTTCAGTATAATCCCGAAGGTAGCCAGGATAAGTGGATCCAAGCTGCGCTAACTATCGAAGGCAAGATCGGTAATTGGGATGTTACTGCGGCAGGCGGACATTTACGTCGTAAGTCAGAAACACAATTGGACTATTCCGATTATGCGTATTTCTACGATGCACTGTCCGGCTACGGCGCTTATTTTTATGATAACGCCGGAAATTTGGTTAACCCGAACCAGTATATTCAGGGCATTGACCGGTACAAGAAGACCTTCGGAGAATTGCGCGTATCATCGCCTGCCGATGCCCCAGTGCGTGTCATCGCTGGTCTGTTTTACCAGCGTCAGTCGCATGACATTGAGCAGCACTACATCATCGATAAGTTGTCCGACGATCTGCAGGTTCAGGGAACGGTCGACAATATTTGGCTTACCAAACAGCTTCGCGTTGATCGCGATTATGCTGCGTTTGGTGAGGCGAGTTACGATGTCACTGACAAGCTGACCGTTACCGGTGGCCTCCGCGTATACAAGTACGATAACTCGCTTGTAGGCTTTTTCGGTTTCAGCAATCCCGGATACAGCAGCAATCCCTCATATCTCTGCCAAGGCCCATCAAAGGTCGCCGGATCGCCATGCACGAACGTCGACAAATCGACGTCCGACACCGATTTCATTCACAAGCTTAACGCGACTTATAAATTCAACGACGATGCGCTTGTGTACGCGACATGGTCGCGCGGTTTCCGGCCAGGCGGTATCAACCGCCGTGGTTCGTTGCCACCATATGGCGCCGATGAACTCGACAATTATGAACTGGGCTGGAAAACGACCTTCGGAGCTTTCCGTTGGAACGGTGCGGTCTATCAAGAAGATTGGAATGGTATCCAACTGTCATTCCTTGGCGCCAACGGTCTGACGGAAATCCGCAATGCCGGCATAGCCCGTATTCGCGGCGTTGAAATGGATGTCGGCTATCGTGCCGGCGGCTTCAGCATCAACACTGGCTTCAGTTACAATGACGCGCAAATTCGTCGTGATTTCTGCGCCATTGCCAACGCGACCTTTGATTGTTCAACACCCGGCAATTCATTACTCGCACCCGCTGGCTCACGCCTGCCTACCACTGCCAAGCTTAAGGGCAATGCGGTTGCGCGTTATGAATTCCCGATTGGGGCATTTGATGGGCATGTGCAGTTTGCACTCAACTACATCGGCGGTCGGCGCAATGACCTCCGCCCAGAGCAGAATGCAATCAAGGGTAATTTACCCGCCTATACGACCGCTGATATCAGCGTTGGTATTAAGGACGACGTTTGGAAAATTGATGTGTTCGCAACCAATCTGTTCGACACGAACGGCGTTGTAGGAACCGGAGTTCAATGTTTTGAAACCGTCTGCGGAACTGGCGTAACACCGGCTACCCCTACTGGCGGTGCGTTTTATGATAACGTCATTCGTCCACGGCTGATTGGCGTGAAATTCTCACGCGATTTTTGACAATTGTTCGCTTTTCTTCCCTGCAAAAATTTTTAGGGAAGAAGGGTGAAATTCGTCATTAAATGAATGACATAAAGTTTGTTGCCATGGGCAACAGGGGGGGAGAAGCCGGATCTGTATAGATCCGGCTTTTTCATTATGGCTTAGCCGAAGATCCGCTTCAGCATGCCTCTGTCCGCCAGCACTTCAGCAGCGCAGTTGTGACCCGGGGCGCCGGTAACGCCGCCGCCGGGGTGGCTACCTGCACCGCACATATACAGGCCCTTCAACGGTCCGCGATACGCGCCATTGCCCAAAATAGGACGTGCTGACCACAATTGGTCGAGGCTCATATTCCCGTGCATGATGTCGCCGCCCACAAGCCCGAATTTGCGCTCGAGGCCCTTGGGGCTCAGTATTTGCCGGCCAAGGACGGATGCGCGGAAACCCGGTGCATAGGCCTCTACTGTGTCGACGATGACATCGGCGGCCTTGCCCTCTTCGGCATCCCAATCGCGCTTGGAACCATCTGCATTATCCGGAAGCTCCGGTGCAAATTGCTGGCAGAACAGGCTCGCAACATGTTGCCCCGCAGGCGCGAGGCTGTCGTCGATGATTGACGGGATGAGTATCTCGACAATCGGCTTTTGCGACCAGCCATCGCGCTTTGCATCGAGAAATGCGCGGTCCATATAATCAAGCGTCGGCGCAATGATGATACCCGATTGGTGGTGTTCGCCGGGTTCGGGAAGGCAGGTAAACTTAGGCAGCTCGGAAAGCGCGACATTCATACGGAACGTGCCGCTGCCTGCCTTGAACCCTTTTACGCGGCGTTTGAATTCGGGTTTCAAATCGGCGTCGTCGAACATGCGTTCGTACAACAGCTTGGGCCCAACGTTGGAGATCACGCGGTCGGCGACGATTTCCTCGCCACTTTCCAACCGGACGCCAGCCACTTTTTCGCCATCGACGAGCACGCGGGACACGGGTGCTTCAAGGCTGATTTCCACGCCAAGTGCGACGCAGACCTTCGCCATGATTTGCGTAATCGCGCCCATGCCGCCAATGCTATGTCCCCAAGCGCCCTTGTTGCCGTTCACTTCGCCAAAGACGTGGTGGAGCAAAACATAGGCGCTGCCGGGCGTATCCGGGCTGGCATAGTTGCCGACGACCGCGTCGAAACCGAACGCCGCCTTGACCGCTTCGCTTTCGAACCAGCTGTCTAGGAAGCTTCTTGCCGATTTCGTGAACAGTTCCAGCACGTCACGTTGCTGCGATAGGTTGAGCTTCATCAGCCCGCGTCCCTGCACGGCAGCGTCGATGAATGTCTTCAGCCCGTCACCGACATTTGGCGGCGATTTCAGCGCAAGATCGCGCAGGACGTCGGCAACGCCTTCCAACATGTCATAATATTCGGGAAGCACTGCGGCGTCATGTTTTGAAAAACGCGCAAATTCCGCCTGTGTACGCTCAAGCCCGCCGCCCAGTTTCAAATAGCCGCCATCTTCTTGTGGCAGGAAATTCGATATCGGGCGTTCAATGACGCGGTAGCCATGGTCGGCCAGTTTCATGTCCGAAATGACCTTGGGCTGAAGCAGGCTGACGGTGTAGCTTGCGACCGAGTTGCGGAAACCGGGGTGGAATTCTTCGGTGACGGCTGCACCGCCCACGACATCGCGACGTTCGACGATGCGAACCTTTAGCCCAGCGCGCGCCAGATAAAAGGCGCAGACAAGGCCATTGTGGCCAGCGCCAATGATGAGCGCGTCATATTTTTGTGTCATTTTTTGCTCCAGCCCTGCGCAGGGCGTTGTTCGAGGCGCGCTTCGGGAATGATGTTGCGAATTTGGCGACAGAAGCTTTTGAGGCAAACTTCCGTGTCTGACAGCGGACCCATGGAAAAGCTTTGGCTAGCCATGCCTTGCTGCACGCGCGTGATGAGGACGGTATCCTCCGCATTTACTTGGCGGTTAATACGCCAGTTGAGATAGCGCGCTGCGCGCATTTCGCGGCGATCATCAGGCAAGACATAGCTAATCTCACGGATCACGCAGCTGGTGGGACCAGTTGGCAGCCATTGCATGAAATCAACTTGGTCGGGATAAATGTCGAAGGCGACTGATGGCCACAGTTTGAAGTACAACCAGCGTTTCTGGTTGGCGGCGGGCAGGTGCGGCACTGGTGGTAACAGATTCTGATAGCCGCGCTCTGACCAGTTGGCCGATGGCCGGTCAACAAGGTCGCCCCACATGCGGTCGACATGTGGCTCTGCCTCAATGCCATAGCTTTTGCCGAACAGCCGGGTGAGGCCGGGATGCGCCACCGGAATGTGAAGCCCATCGGAATAATTGTCGCCGACATTTTTCCAGTTTACAGCCCGCGGCCGCATCGTCACGCGGCCAAGTGCCCTGAGTTCTTCGAAAAGATAAGGTGCGACTTGGTCTTCATAAGGCGCCATCATGTCGGCCACCGACGGGCCGCCGCTTTCCAGGCGGACAAAAACAAAGCCACGCCAAATTTCCATGTCGACGGCGACAAGACCCGCTTTGTCCTTGTCCAAAGTGGGGTAGGACGCGCTGTCCGGAACACCCGTCAGGCGGCCATCAAGATCATAGGTCCAAGCATGATAGGGGCACACAAGTTTCTTGGCGCATCCGCCCGATCCATCGACCAAGCGGCTGCCCCGGTGGCGGCAGACATTGGTAAAGGCACGCAACACCTGATCCGCACCGCGCACCACAATGACGCTTTCGCCAATATAATCGAGGCTATGCCAGTCGCCACTGTTTGCGACATCGCTGACATGGCAAACAACTTGCCATGAGGGACGGAAAATCCGATCTACCTCAAGCGCTGCAAATTCAGGATCATCATAGGTCCATGCTGGCAGGCTCCAGCCGTCCAGATTGTCACGCTCTATGTGCAGGTCTGATTCGGACATCTTGCTCTCCTTATTATACGAGTGTATAACAACTGGATGAGCGCGCGACAAGCCTTCACCCGCGAAAGCGCTGATACCCGCCGAGACGCCTTAATCGCGGCCTGTACGCGCTGTCTGGGAACGTATGGAGCGCAGGGCGTATCGGTACGTGCTATCTGCTTGGAAGCTGGCGTGTCACCGGGATTGCTGCGGCATTATTTCGATGGAATTGATGCGCTCATCGCGGAAACATATCGGACGACGGGGACACGTGTTGCCGCAGCGATGCACGCGGCCGTTGTAATGGTTCCCGAATCAGATCCGCGAGGGCGATTGCTGGGGTTTATCACCGCCAGTTTTCGTGAACCCATTGCCGACCCTGCTTTGCTCGCGACATGGCTAGCCTTTTGGAGCCTGTCGCGAACGTCGCCCATGATCGGACAAATTCATGATGAGCTGTACGCCGAAAACAGACACGATATTGAACGGCTGATAGCCGCCTGTCCCAACGCGCCGACGGATACACGATTGGCCGCGGTGGCGCTGACGGCGCTGGTCGATGGTTTATGGTTGGAACTGAGTTTGGGCAACGCGCCGTTCAGCGTTGCTGAAGCCGAGGCACTGGCCGAAAAGTGGGTGGATAGTTTCATTTGAAACAGTAAAGTCGCGGGATGGCCGATACATCCGAACCTGATACCCCAATGACCTATGCGCGTTACCTCGCGCTCGACAGACTTCTCGATTGTCAGGATCCACAGTCCGATTTGGATGATGAGATGCTGTTCATCATCATTCACCAAACCAAAGAGCTTTGGCTCAAGCAAATCATCCGTGAGCTTCAACTGGCGCGATCGCAAATCCAGAACGATGCACTTGTGCCTGCGTATAAGGCGTTAGCGCGTGTCAGCCGTATTCAGGCGGTGATGACGCTCAGCTGGGACGTGTTGTCGACGATGACGCCGTCGGAATATACACGATTTCGCCATGTCCTTGGGCCAAGCTCCGGCTTTCAATCGGACCAGTTTCGCACCGTGGAATATTTGCTTGGCCTCAAAGCGTCGGCTTTTCTGAAATATCAGGAGGACCGGCCAGATGCGCATGCGGCCATGACGGACGCGCTTATCAATCCAAGCATTTGGGATGATGCCATTGCCGCTTTGGCACGCGCGGGGTTCGACATACCGCACGCGTTGCTGGAACGCGATTGGAGCCAAGCACATGTGTTTTCGCCAGAGGTCGAAGCCGCGTTTCTCACGGTCTATCGCAACCCCGACACATATTGGGAATTGTACCAGCTGGCTGAAAAGCTTGTCGATCTGGACGATGCAATGGCGACGTGGCGGCACAAGCATGTCCTGACCGTCGAGCGTATCATTGGCGGTAAGACCGGAACTGGCGGGACGGCGGGTGTCAGCTATTTGAACAGCACCGTGTCCAAGCGCGCTTTTCCGGAACTGTGGTCGCTGCGCACGCAACTGTGACCGCTTCATATATCATCAACGGGCATGAATCGGTTTCATGTCACACGGTTGCAACAGCAGCTGACTAGCGCGATACACACAATATTGAATCGGATCATCGGGGGAGCACGGGATGTCATTTTTTATCAATCGCCGCAATTTGTTGGCAACTGCGGGCTTTGGTATTGGTGGCTTATTGCTGCCGGGTGGAGCCGCTATGGCGCAGACGCTGCTTGGCCTTACCGGCTTTACGCATAATGTTGCCAGTGGTGAGCCTGGCCCCGATTCCGTGCTTTTGTGGACACGTTATGTAAACCCGACCGGCGGTCCATCCAAAGTCCGCGTCGAAATTTCCGAAAGCCAGGATTTTTCGAAGATAGCGGGCGGCGGCCAAATGGTGACAGGTCCATGGCGCGACCACACCGTGAAGATTACGGTCGATAATCTCGCGCCCGGCAAATGGCATTGGTTCCGCTTCATTGCGCCCGACGGCAGCATATCGCCTATTGGCCGCACGAAGACATTGCCTGTGGGAAAAACGTCCAATTTCAACATCGCAGTTTTCTCTTGCTCGAACTTGGGCTTTGGCGAATTCAACGCATATGGCCATGCCGCGGCGCGCAAGGACATCGACCTTGTGCTGCACATGGGCGACTATATCTATGAATATGGACGCGGTGGTTATGATGGCGGCGCGAAATTCGCGGCGCGCTGACGAAATTCTGACTTTGGCCGATTATCGCTTGCGCTATTCCAGCTATCGTTCGGACAAGCAATTGCAGGCACTGCACGCCAATTTCCCGATGATCGTAAACACCGACGATCATGAAACAGCGAATGACGCTTGGGAAGGCGGCGCGCAGAACCATAGCGTAGACGAAGGTGACTGGAACGCGCGGCGCAACGCAGCGATGCAGGTCTGGCGCGAATGGCTGCCCGTTGGCGAACAGCCGTGGAAAGAATATGCCATCGGCGACCTCGCGACATATTACCGCACCGACACTCGGGCGGTCGCACGCTCGAAGCCATATTCCCATGGTGACCTGGCGCGCGCTGGAGATCCAGCAAAGGCATTTGCAGAATTTCGCGACGGGGCATGGCGCGATCCGTCCATGACTATGCTCGGAACCGAACAGGAAGCGTGGCTTTCACGGTCAATGTTGGGCGACAAGTCGACATGGGCGTTGCTCGGAACCGGAACGAACATGGGCTATAGCTACACGCCGGAAAACGCCATGGATTGGGTCCCTCGCGTTGCGCCTGAACGCGCGATAAACTATGTGCGGCAGGGCATCGCTGCGGCGAAGGCGGGCCTGCCCTACAATCTCGACAATTGGGGCGGTTACCCCACCGCGCGTTCACGCATATTGTCAGCAGCGCAGCGCGCCGATGCCAACCTTGTGGTCATCACAGGCGACAGCCACAACGGATGGGCTTTTGACTTGCCAGAAGCCGGAAAGCCAGCGGGCGTTGAATTTGGCGGCCACAGCGTCTCGTCGCCGGGCTTTGAAAGCGCAGTTCCGTTCACGGATCCGTCCGTCGTCGCGCGCAGCTTGCTTGACGCGAGTAAGCAGGAATTGCGTTGGGCAGACACATCCAACCGCGGTTACATGCACTTGGCGCTCACGCCGCAGGCTGCGACCAACGAATGGGTGTTCATGCAAACCGTGAAAGACATTTCACTCGCGACCAAGACGGGCCATAAAATGAAAGTCCGCCCAGGCCGCAAAGTCCTCGAACAGGCATAAGGCGCTGTTTAACTGGTCGGTTAAATCGCCTTGATTTTGTCCATCGCCTCGCGCCATAGAGGATGTAACGGCGCGAGGAGAGAATGACATGCAGATGCCTGGCTTAGGATATAGCGAAGAGCAGATTGAGTTGCTGGATGTGGCGACGACCTTTTGTCGCGACAAATCACCCATCGATCGCGTCCGTAAGTTGATGGAAAGCGATCTTGGCTATGACGCGGACATCTGGGCTGAAATCGCGGCTTTGGGCTGGACGGCCATTGCTATTCCAGAAGCACATAATGGCGTCGGGCTGACCATGGCTGAAGTCGTACCGGTGGTGGAACAAATGGGGCGGCATTTGATGGCGTCGCCCTTGGTTGCATCGACGCTGGCTGCGCAGGCGCTCATCGCTGGCGGCACAGAAGCGCAGCGCGCGGAATGGCTGCCAAAGCTTGCCGAAGGGGCGATTGGTTCACTCGCGCTATCCGAAGCGCATGGCGACTGGGATCTGCTCAACATCACCGCGACGGCCAAGGTTGATGGCGACAGCGTCGTTTTGTCCGGTGAAAAGCAGTTTGTGCTGTGGGCGCAAAGCGCGGATGTCATTGTCGCATCGGTCATGCTTGACGGCAAACCAGCGCTTGTTGCTTTGACCGCGGATGATGTCGCTGGCCGTCTGCGCCGCGAATCCATCATTGACGAAACCAAGCGCAGCTTTGCGGTGTCACTCGATGGTCTATCAGTACCCCGCGCCGCATTGCTCGACGTCGCGCGCGCTGCATCCACATTGGCGCATGTCGAGCAGGCCGCCAATCTGTTGCAGAGCGCCGAAATGTGCGGCGGCGCGCAGAGCGTAATCGATTATACCGTCAGCTATCTGCAGACGCGCAAACAATTCGGCAAAATCATCGGCGAGTATCAGGCGCTCAAACATCCGACCGTTGATGCCTATGTCGACTATGAAAAAGCGCGGTCGCATTTGTACAGCGCCGCGAACAGTTTCAGCGATCAGGGGATGGGCGAAATCGCCGTGCGGATGGCGAAAGCCGCCGCAGATGGAACCTACAGCTTTGCCGCAGACCGCGCGATCCAGTTCCACGGTGGCTTTGGCTTCACCCATGATTGCGACGCCGGGTTACACCGCCGTGCCGCGATATTCCATGCCTCACAATATGGCGATGCGGCATGGCAACGCGCAAAGCTTGCGCCATTGTTGCTCGGGTAATCATGATGAGAAAATGGTCGGGGCAACCGCACAACATGTTGCCGCCGATCTCGATAAAGCCCCGTTCATATTGTGCCCTATGATACTTTGCTAACTATTGTAACCAAATGAGGTTACGGTTGAGAATAAGTATCTGTAATATAATCGTAAAATGATAAATAGTGGCAAAATGGTTATATTTGCGTTCGTAACGGTGGCGATATGCCGTGCAATTTTCTTTGCGAACCTCAAGGGCGCACAACCGAAGCGATAAGCGCGCGCCGCATCGATGCTTAGTTGGTAAGATTCGGTATTTTTCATCACCTTGGTGGATGGCTGGGAAAGCTCCACGAGGTTTATTTTGTCTGTGTCCGGTAAGAAAAATGGTCGAATATCAAGATGATGTAAACATCGACGACCAGGTCCGCACTTTCGAGGTCCCCATCCAGTTCACGCGAAAGCAGCTGGAAAAGATGCTGCTCGCCGTTCAGGCGGACGCGCATGATTCAACTATATTTGACGACGCTTCCCATACAGCCGACGTTGCAACCACGCTGGCAGTGAAAAAGGCCGTTGACCTGATCGAAATCGCCAAGCGCCGCGCACGGTTTGTTGCAGCTGCAAACCTGTTTGCTGACCCTGCTTGGTTCATCCTTTTGGACCTGTTTGTTCGGCAGCATTCCGGTTTGGACACGGGCGTTTCCAGCGCTTGCCGCGCGTCATTTTCGCCTGTCACAACAGCGCTGCGGCACATTGCGATTATGACCGAACGAAATATCATTGTCCGGCGCTTCGACCCGCGCGACCAGCGCCGCGTGTATCTGGAACTGACTGAGGAAACGAAACAGGAAATTCAGCGAATTTTGCTGACTGACGACGCTAACGACCTGGCGATCGCGTCTTAAGCGCAGTTTTCGGTTTCGCCACGGGCGACGCCCACCCCGATAATGTTAGATGGTATTTCGGCGCAGCTGCATTGCATGAGGCGCCGCTTGCTCGGTTATAGCAGCACGTTCAGAGCGCGTTCGTATTCCGCAGGAATCGACATTTGTTTGCAGAATCCGCCGCCACAGCCTATTATGCGCTCCGAAATTCATAAATTTTTATACAATCTGCGGTTAATTCGATGAAATCACTTAATGAGCTGGACAGCAAGACGCTGCATGAAATCATGCAGCCGTTGAACATCATAAGGTTATCTTGTGGTAATATTCGCGCAAGGATTTCAAATCGTCCAGGCGAGGATTCTGATTACCTCATTGAGAAAATGGTGCGTATTGAAGAACAAGTCGTGCGCGCTACGAAGCTTTTGCAGGATTTAAGAAGGCGCGATGAAAATGACGGCATACCCCGGGACAGTTAAGGGGAAATCATTATGTATGGCATGGTTCACCGGGCTGTGCGGCAGATGGTTTTTGATGAGTTGGGTGAAGACGCCTGGCTCGCTCTCGAACATAAGCTGGGTATTGGGCCAACCGAGCTGCTCACTGGTATGGTTTA
This sequence comes from Sphingorhabdus sp., assembly GCF_044354325.1. Classification (GTDB taxonomy): domain Bacteria; phylum Pseudomonadota; class Alphaproteobacteria; order Sphingomonadales; family Sphingomonadaceae; genus Sphingorhabdus_B. The sequence continues at coordinate 17,570 of NZ_JBILAF010000003.1, forward strand.
TGACGACGCCCTGACCATCGCTATCATCTCGGAGGCGTCAGCGCGGTTGAACCTATCCGTTGATGTCTGTCTTTTCGAATTTGGGCGCTACTGGATTAAATATGCCGAGCGCGGTTCGCTCGCGTCGATCATGAATTTCACAGGCCAAGATTTGGCCAGCTTCATTGAAAATCTGGACAGATTACATCTTGCGGTGGGCGCAGCTATGCCAGGCGCGGTCTTGCCCTCATTCACCACAATATCGAAGGCGCCCGGACGGCTGATGGTGGAATATCGGTCGGATCGCACAGGTTTGGAGCCATTTGTTCTGGGGCTGTTCGATGGTTTAATTACACGCTTTGGTGCGACTGGCGACGTGAAGATCGCCGAGCATAAGGCAAATTAGATTGTCTTTGAACTTCAATATCAAGACGAAAGTTAACGCGTGCTGCTGACATTTACGGAGCAGCAGCTTGCCAGCCTCCTGCCAGCATATCTGCGCCTGGACTCGTCGCTTTGTATTAAAGCGATAGGGCCATCGGTGGCTGAACATTTGCCAGATATCCGGGTTGGCATGCGATGCACCGATGTGTTTGACTTTATTCATACCGATATCGAGCAATTTTTCGACAACACGCAGGGCGTTAAGCCGATCCGGCTCGTTTCGCATTGTGGAAGCACCCATTTATTCGGTGCAGCGGTTTTTGACAAAACGGGCTGTATCTTGGCCGTGCGGCATGTTCTGTCCGAGGAATCGATGAACAATGGCACCTTATATCTGAACGACTTCGGCTATGCCGACCCTGTGGTGCTAAGTACGATGCTGATCTCGTTGCAACGGGCGATGCTTGAAGAGTCGCAAGCAACCGCGATTGAGTTGGCCCATGAACGAGAGCGCAGCGCCAGCCTTCTAGAGCGGACAGGCCGGGTCGCAGGCTATATGGGGCATGACTTTAACAATTTGCTCTCCATCATCACGTTGAATGCTGACCGGTTGCTTCGTAAATTTGGCCATGACGAAAAAATCAGCAATCTTGCCCAGATAATTCGGGAAACGGCTGCGCGCGGATCGAACATCACCCAGTCGCTGATGAAACTGTCACAGCAGCAAACGGATACATTGCTGCCCATCATCATCGACGACCTCATTCGGGAAAATGATACCTTCCTGAACAGCGTTGTGGGATCGGGCATTAGCTTTGATATCGATTTACAGGCTGCCACGTCCGAAAGCGTCATCAGTTATAATGGGTTGCTGAACTGCATTATCAACCTGCTCATCAACGCCCGCGAGGCGAGGCCGAATGGCGGACGGATATCGCTTTCAACATCTATCACGCAGGGTCTTGCCACCAGCAAATCGGGCGGCGGTGACACGGAACCAAGAGCATATATTGCCATTTGCGTTGCCGACAGCGGTAGCGGAATGAGTGAAGCGTTACTTTCACGCGCGTTTGAGCCGTTATTCTCGTCAAAGCCAAAGGGAACAGGCCTTGGCCTTGCATCCGTCCGCGATTTTGCGAAGGAAATGGGCGGTGACGTCTGGCTGGAATCGCAGGTCGGCGAGGGGACCACGGTGTACCTGCATCTGCCCTTGGCAAATCCGTCCGCCGAAGCCCAAACACCACATAAATTCGGGCAGTCTGCGGACGCACCAGCCATTGGTACGCGGCACATACTTCTGGTCGAGGACGAACCTTACGCGCTTGAGGCGCTGGCCGAAATGCTGGAGGCGGAGGGCTATGCCGTTACCCCATGCGCGTCAGGGGAACAGGCCATGCAGGCGCTGGAGCAGCAGGCCTATCATCTATTGCTCACCGATATTGTTATGCCCGGGCAAACCGGCACGGAAATCGCCAGGCAGGCCAATCGCGGCCAGCCATCTATCAAGACGATATTGATGAGCGGATATGTGCCCGATTCGGCATCGCTTGAACCCGGCTGGATGTTCATCCGCAAGCCGATGGATAGCGATGAGCTGCTCCGTCTTGTCGCGTCCGCAGTCTAAACGAAATCTTCTGCCCGGTTAAACGGCTTGTGCCTTAAGTTTCCAAGCGTTTTCCAGATAGCGCTGCATGGCAGCTTTGGCATCAGGTTCCAGCTCCAGCAATGTGCGGCGTTTATCCGTTGGGTCAGTCCAGCGTTTGACCAAGCCAGCCTCAACCAGATTGTTTACATGACGCAGCGCGGTGGTGAGCGGGACGAGCGTCGTTGCTGATGCGCTTGATGCCGGCACAGGCTCGCCGCGCAGGCTTGCTTCTGCAAGGTCCAGCAATATTTCCCATGAAGGGCCGCTCAGCACAGCGGGGTCGAAATATTTCGATTTATTATGTTGGAGCTTCAACAGCAGTCGGATGAAGCCTTGCAAATCGTCGTGCGTTGGCGTCGCGTCGTGATCGATATCGTCCGGCAAGCCGTGGGGGTTCAGTAGCTTGGTAAGTTCCGTGATTTGGAACCGGTTGGCCAATGTGGAATGATTGGCATACGCGCGCCGCAGTGCGGTCGCCAAATGATCTATAGATACAGGCTTACTGAGCAAATCAGTTGCCTGCGATTGCATGGCCATGGTGGCAACTTCAAGGCTGGAATAACCCGTTATCACCAGCGTCACTATCGGCCGATTGGGTTTAAAGCGCTCCGCAATGTCGGACAGCAGCGAGATGCCGTTAATGCTCGGCATTTCCAAATCGGTCAGCACAATGCCGATATCTTCGGAATCCGAAATCTTCTTGAGCGCTTCCGACGCATTGCTTGCGCAGACCACATCGTAGCCCAGATTGACGATCGTATCGCGGTATTCATCCAGACAAACCGGGTCGTCGTCAACGACGAGAACCGTGCATCCGGTCGGAATTCGTTTGAAGGTCAACTCTCCGTTTGAGCCGCTGACGTGCATGAAAGGTCCCCGTTATTCCTGCCAATAGGCTGTACTGGCCCTAGTAATTGTGGCGTGTCCAATCAATGTAACTTAACCATAAAGTTTTACCAGACCCCATCTGCCATGTTTTTGCAGATGCAACGTTTCTGGCGGAGTGCATATTCTGTTGAGAGCGCACCGCGCATCACACAAAACAGGGGTAAAAGGCTGTATAAATGGCGCACCCAAGAGGATTCGAACCTCTGGCCTCTGCCTTCGGAGGGCACTTAATGATTAAAATAATCGTTATAAATCAATAACTTATGATACATTTCTGAGTCGTGTGCACGTTTTGTGCATTTTTTAGCTGTGCAAAAATCGGTATATTATAATTGTTTTACAGGTAGTTAAACGAATTGTGGTCGATTTTTTGGTTGCCAAATGTTTTGACGATGGACGCAACCGCCAAGGCAAATCGAACAAAGGCGCTTGCAACACCGCAAGCTGGCCGCCTAATATCAACCCAACTGATGAGGCCAATGCTCCGCTAATTTACGCAACCATCAGTGCCAAATGTTCTGACGACGGACAACTGCTTCGCCACATAGGGGAAAATGGTTCAACTAAAAAATAGCACCAAAGGATGATTTATCAAGTGATCCATAATCACACATAATCAATGATATGGCGCGACTATTAAGTGCACAAGTTGGAACACATTTAACCCCGCGAGTTCTTCATGCCCCGACCAAACCGCTCAAGGGGGATGTGTGATGCGCAGGTGACAAAAAGGGTTGGCCAACGGGATGGGATAAATCTGCTCGGCTATTTTCCTCAGTTTGATTGGCGCAACCCACCACAATAACGGCGACATTCTTTCAATCCAACGCCGGAATACTTTGAGCCAGCGACCGGATATGTGCAGCAGATTCGTTCGGTCTGATTTGTGCGAGAGCGTAGCCATGTCACCCAGTCTATGTTCGAATAGGGTCGCCGATCGATGCTGTGGGCATAGGGGGCCTGTCCAGCCAAAAATATATAAATGCATTATAAGGCATGATACTCTATCGGTGCCGAACTCTAAAAAGACAAAATTTCAGTCTATTCCGTCCTTTCTAAAAGGAACTTGCGATAAACTGCGATATAATGCATTAGGCAATAATATATGTAGGTGCATGTCGGTACGCGTTTTGGGAAGCGATCATGTCAAAAAATACTGAGCGAGCGAGCTTGAAGATTGATGGGAGTGTGGCAACGATCTCTTTGTTGCGCGCTAACCAGCTCAATGCATTTGATTTACCGATGCATAATGCTCTTACACAGTGCCTCGACGAGATTGAAATCAATGAGAATATTCGGGTAATTATTTTAACTGCTGAAGGTCGTGCGTTCAGCACTGGGCAAGACCTCTTTGAAAGAGCAAAAGCCTTTGAAGTCGGTGAAGCTCCAGATATCCGCGGATCGCTTGATGTTTTATATAACCCCTTAATCCGAAGAATTATTAAATTACCCATACCAGTCATCTCTGCCGTAAACGGCATCGCATTAGGCGCCGGTGCAGCCATTGCGATAGCATGTGACATCACATTGGCGGCCGTATCTGCTCGGTTTCAGTTCAGTTTCGTAAATGTCGGGCTGGGACCAGATTCTGGTGCAAGCTGGGTTCTTCCTCGCCTGATTGGCACACAACGGGCAATGGATCTCAGTTTAAGCGCACGCCTTGTCAGCGGCCGAGAGGCGGAAGCGATGGGACTTGTCGCACGCTGTGTCGAGGACGAGGATTTGCTTCCTCAGGCGTTGAATTTGGCGCAGGAGATCTCAGGAAAGTCTGCTGATGCTGTAAGTAGCATAAAGCGGCTGATACGCGAAACAATGACCATGAGTTTCGACGAAGCACTTGATGCCGAGCGTGATAACCAAACAAAGCTTGGACAGACTATTGCTTATCGCGAGGCGGTGCTGCGCTTCTCCGAGCGGTCGCGGCTTTAAAACACTTGGAGAAATCCCGATGACAAACTTGCTCAAACTCTCTTCTTACATTGGTGACCGCTGGCTGCCCTCGGGCGGAGGTGCGGAGCTCTTATCTGCCATAGATGGATCAGTCGTCGCCACTATGCCAACGAGAACCGAAACATCTGCTATGTTAGACCATGCGCGTTGTGTGGGCGGACCGACGCTTCGAGCTTTGACTTTCCAGCAGCGCGGAAAAATTCTGCGTACTCTCGCCGATGCACTGACGGCACGCAAGGATGAGCTTTATGCTCTCTCCCACTTGACCGGTGCGACGCGAAGCGACAACATGTTCGACATTGACGGTGGCATTGGATCGCTGTTCGTCTACGCCTCGAAGGCCAAGACGTTGCCTGATGCCCATGTAATTCTTGACGGCGGACGCGAAGCAATCAGCAAAGGCAATTTCGCTGGGCAGCATATTCTCGCGCCTTTGGCGGGTGTCGCGATCCACATCAATGCCTACAACTTCCCAGTCTGGGGAATGTTGGAAAAATTGGCGCCCACGCTGCTTGCTGGGATGCCTATGATCGTCAAACCTGCCACTGTCGGTGCCTATCTGACCGAAGCAGCCTTTCGTATTATGATTGAAAGCGGGGCGTTGCCAAACGGCGCACTGCAACTGTTGCTAGGCGATACTGGAGACCTACTTGATCAACTCAATGGACAGGATTGTGTTTCATTCACTGGCTCGGCCGCGACAGCAGCCCGGCTCAAAGCTCGTCCCGCAATTATAGCCAACACTGTACGATTTGCAGCCGAGCAGGATAGTCTCAACGCATCAATTTTGGGCGCCGATGCTACGCCTGAAAGTCCCGAAACTGATTTGTTCGTTAAAGAAGTTGTACGCGAGATGACGCAGAAGGCAGGGCAGAAATGCACAGCGATCAGGCGGATCATGGTGCCAGAACCCTTATTTGATAGTGTGCAGGCAGCAATCGTTGCTCGTCTTCGCGAGACGACGGTAGGCGATCCGCGCGACAAAGCGACCCGCATGGGTGCGCTGGCAGGTCTGGCGCAGCGCGAGGATGTTGCAGCTAACGTTACTCGTCTTAAGGCTGACGCTTCGGTGGTCTTGGGAGGTGAGGCTGTGCACTTCAAAGGAGTGTTGTCTGGCGGAGCATATTTTCAACCGACTTTGTTACGATGCGAGAACCCTAGCCAAGCTGACGCAGTGCACGCGATCGAAGCGTTCGGACCGGTTTCCACAATCATGCCATATAGAGATTCAGCTGAGGCATTAACGCTCGCCAATGCTGGCAAAGGATCGCTGGTTATGTCAATATTCAGCCATAGCGAGAATTTCATTTCGGGCATCGTTTCAGGTAGTTCAAGCTTTCATGGTCGCATAATGATTGTAGACCGCGATAGTACTGCTGATGCTACGGGCCACGGTGCAGCATTGCCTCACTTGCAGCATGGGGGGCCAGGCAGAGCTGGTGGCGGTGCGGAACTCGGCGGGCTCATAGGCATGATGCATTATCTTCAACGAACGGCTTTACAGGCAGCTCCAGCAACACTTGATGTTCTGGCCGGCGTTTAAATGAGGTGCATTTAGCTGCCTAATTCATGAAAGCTTCACCTTTACAGAATGATTAGATTCATATGCAATCCGCTTGACCTATGTAGCTTAAGTGGGACTCAGCTGGTCTGCGATAAGCGTGGGTGATGAAGTATCAGTTCGACTAGCACGAGAGCTTAATGTCGAGGAATAAATTCATTCCACTATCAGGACAAATTTAATTACGTCGCGACATTTCTGCCTCGCTTTTAGCTTATAGAATTCTCAGCAAGGATGATTGTTGATAGCTAGGTTTGTCAGAAATCCTCTGCCAACCTGTGAAGAGCGCCACCAATCATGCTACCGATCTGATCGGGTGACCCGCCTTCGAGCTGAAGTTTGCCAACAGCAATACTGGTTTCTACGACATCGTGGCAGCGGTGATAACGGCGTTCCTGATAGGCAGTTAAGCCCTCATTTACGCTCGGTGCTGCGACCAATTCGTCCACCAAAACTAAAGCGCTTTCTACGGCGATACCTGCACCAGATGCTAAATGAGGAGTTGTTGCATGCACGGCATCACCGAGCAGTACTATCCGTCCGACATTCCAAGGCTTAGGCTGAAGTACTGCAACAAGTGGGCGATAATTGATCCAGTCAGTCAGTTGCATATTGTCGCGGATCCAGCCAGCACTGTTGCCAAACGGGCCGAGATTAGCCTTTAAATTGTCAAAGAGCTCCGTCTCATTAAAATGTCTTTCTCGGCGGATGTGCGGCGTAAGCATCCACAAATAAACCTTGTCTTTCGCGCACGGAGTAATCCCTGCGGGGAACTGGTGGCCAAAATACATCTCACCTCGTTCCAGCATTGGTGGACGCGCAATTGAGATGCGCCAGCAACCTTGGCCAGTGTGCACTGCTTCACTCATATGAGGAAACGCGATGGTTCGAACGCTCGAGTTGATGCTGTCCGCGCCAACGACCAGATCGTAGAAGGCGCTCGTACCGTTGGATAAAGTTACGTTGACGCCTTGATCGACGTTCTCAAGCGCGGAAACCGTCAGGCCCAGCCGAACGTCGATTCCCAACTCCTTTACACGCTCCTGCATGATCCTGTGCAACACAGGCCGCATGATACCGCCCGTGGCGGGTAAGCCTTCCTCTAGCGCTGGTTCGTCCAGATCCTGCAGGTGAATGCCATCGAAGCGGAAAATACTGGCCCCGTTGGAGATACAACCTTGCGTTTTGATCGCTTCAATCAGTCCAAGCCGCTTGTAGGCTCGAAGCGTTGGTCCGGTTATGGTGATGCCCGCCCCATAAACGCGCCATTCGGGATCTAGATCGATCAAATCGACGGCAATCCCCTGTTCTCGAAATCGAATGGAAGCGGACATTCCGGCGATACCGCCACCCACAATCAAGACCCTGCCGATATTTGCCACGCATGCACCCTCTCATTTTATCGTCCCGCGCTAACTAGGCAATTAGCTGGTGAAAAGACGAAATTATCAATTGCAAGTATCAGGCGGCAGAATAGTTGGTCTCAGGTAAACGCAAGATGACCTCCGCGGTGTCCGAGACATACGTTTAGCGCCAGCGGCAAAAGACATGCGCGTAAATCGAGACGCATCTGCAATAGACCCGTCCTAAACCACAATAATCAGAGCTCAGCCGGGCGACTGGGCAACCGCTTGCGACGGATGCTTACTGAATGGAATGCTTATTTCTTTCATTTCCATGTTCAAATTAACATCGAATTTATACAACGCACACAAAGTCAGTTCAGGATGTAACTCGCAGTCGTAAACACGCTAGGGACGGCGATTTGGGCATTTAGAAATATGTGCTGACTAATTGAGAATGATCAACAACGGGCGGTTCAGAAAAGAAAGGTGCAGCCAATCCCCGCCATATTTGAAATCCGTCAGAGTTTCTGAAAGTCACCATATGGTGATCAACACTGTCCCAAAGAACGATCAGGCGATACAATGCTGGATCTTCGATGCCACGTTCAAGACTCATAGCTCGACATCCATCCGCATCCCTAAACGCCGAGGCTGCTTCCTTCACGGCGGCCTCAAAATCCTTAGCTTTGGCAGGATCAATACGAATTTGTGCAACTTCTTTAATCATTGAATTTCTCCCACAATCGCAAGGTTTCCATATGTTATTTAAACGTGGCCGGTGAGTTTGGAATAACTCCCTCAATCCGCAGTCCATCCGCCGTCTATAATCATGCTGGTGCCGGTCATCATCGAAGACGCGTCCGACGCGAGGAAAAGAACTGCCCCCATTAAGTCCTCGACTTTACCAAGACGGCCAAGTTTGATTTTGGCCAACACCTGGGCCTTGAAAGCTTCATCTTCGAAAAATGGTTTGGTAAGCGGGGTTTCGATGAAGGTCGGAGCGATCGTATTGCTGCGTATGCCATGCGGGGAAAGATCTAGTGCGAAAGCCTTGTTCATGCCCTCTAACGCCCACTTTGATCCACAGTAAAGAGACCGTTTGAGGCCGCCGACATGACCCATTTGGCTACCCATATGGATAAGACTGCCGTGCACTTTCTCTGCAAGCATTTTTTGTGCACATGCTTGTGCAACGAAAAATGCAGATTTGACATTAAGTTCAAAAACTGTGTCGAAATCCTCCTCGCTTACGTCCCACATTGCTTTTGGGCGATTGGTACCCGCATTGTTGACGAGGATATGAAATGCGGGGTTAGTTGAGAAAAATGATTTTACTGAATCGACGTCGGTCACATCGAGAAGGATAGCGACTGCACCTTTGCCAATTGTTTCGGCAGCCGCTTCGATTTCTGAAGCTGTGCGTGCAACAAGCGTCACTTCCGCCCCAGCTTCCGCGAGCGCTGCGGCTGCGGCCAAGCCAATCCCGCGCCCGGCACCCGTGACGATTGCTCTCTTTCCATCAAGGCGAAATGACGGAGTCTGGGGAACTGAATTGCCCGTCATCATTGTTCGATGCAGCGTTTCAGATGGTCGTTGCGCAATCGGCGCAATTGCATTGTCACCTGAGCGCGTTCCAGTCGGTCAAAGCCGTGCGGTGCACCTGCGAATATGTGCAGTGTTGTAGCAACTCCTTCCCTGATTAAACGTTTCGCAAAATCAAGGTTTTCATCAATGAATGGATCCATAGCTCCTAGCGCCAAGAATACGGGAGGCAAGTCGCTCAAACGTTCTGCCCGACCCGGAGCCGCATAAGGAGAAATATCATCTGCCTGAGATTCCCCCAAATAACTCGCCCATGCGAAACGCATTTGGTCAAGACCAAGACCGATTGTACCCGCATAGGGGTGGGGCGGCAACTTTGTAGTTCGGTCGTCGATTGCTGGGTACACCAATGACAAGGCAACGATCCCCTGATTTTCGCTCTCATCCCTGCATCGAAGGGCTAGGCCTGCGACTATAGAAGCTCCGGCGCTTTCGCCTGCTAAGATTACTCGGTCTGCGTCTATCTGCAGATCACCCGCGTTCGAGCGAATCCAACGTAATGCTATGAGAGCATCATCATGAGCTGCGGGAAATGGGCTTTCCGGGGCAAGACGATAGTCCACAGACACGATTACACATTTCGAGTTTTTTGCAATTTCAATGAGCGTCGATCCGCTGGTTTCTGGAGTTCCAAGTATCCACCCCCCAGGATGGCAATGAAGTACGACAGGCAGCAGTCCAGAGACGCCTTCGGGTCGAATTATTACAAGTCTAAGCGCTGTGTTGTCTGCTCGATGGACGTGGCGCTCGACGACCTCAAGTCCCGCTCCCTCAATTGGAGAGCCTGCCATAGCTTTTCGTAACGTCGGGAGGATTTCAGTTGAGAATGACGGACCTGGTGCCCCAACAAAAAGAGGCGCAAGTTGCGGATCAAGAAGTGAGGGAATAGTCATGCTGCAGTCAACTCGCTGGGTTCGGCCGCTCCCGCATATGGGACATTTTTGCCGCCAAAACGCCGTACGCGGATATTGGCCTGCTCGCCATGCCCAGAAAAACCTTCGAGTGCGCACAGGCGACTACAGTATTCGCCGATCATCGTCGACGCTTCATCGGTGGTTACGCGCTGATAAGTACAGGTTTTTATGAACTTGCCAACCCAAAGTCCGCCAGTATAGCGCGCTGCTTTTTTTGTCGGCAGCGTATGGTTGGTGCCGATCACCTTGTCGCCATAAGAAACATTGGTGCGATTTCCTAGAAACAGTGCGCCATAATTTGTCATGTGCTTCAAGAAATAATCTGGATCGGCAGTCATGACTTGAACATGTTCGCTGGCGATCTCATCGGCTATGCGGACCATCTCTGCATCGTTTTCGGCTACGATTACTTCGCCAAAACTGTCCCACGCTCGCCGCGCAATGTCGGCAGTGGGGAGGATGAGGAGTAGACGTTCGACTTCACGCATGGTCTCCTCGGCGAGCTTGCGACTTGTCGTCAGCAGAATGGCTGGAGAATCCGGTCCATGCTCCGCTTGACCAAGTAGATCGGTCGCGGCCAGTTCGGCATCACAACCTATCTCGTCTGCAATTACCAAAGTTTCGGTGGGGCCTGCAAAAAGATCTATACCGACTTTTCCAAATAATTGCCGCTTTGCTTCTGCCACAAATGCATTCCCGGGACCCACTAAAATGTCTACAGGGGCGATCGATTGAGTGCCGATCCCCATCGCAGCTACCGCTTGTATTCCACCCAAACAATAAATTTCATCGGCACCAGCCATCGCTTGCGCTGCTACTATTGCCGGAGCGGGTTTCCCACCAAAGGGCGGGGCACAAGTGACGACGCGAGGCACGCCCGCAATTTTTGCGGTAATAACGGACATATGCGCCGACGCCAGCAAAGGATATTTACCGCCGGGGACATAGCAACCAGCAGCATTTAACGGCAGATGTTTGTGCCCAAGAACAACACCCGGCAATGTCTCAACCTCGACATCCGTCATGCTATCACGTTGAATCTGTGCGAAGTTGCGGACTTGGGTTTGTGCAAATTCAATATCCTTCAAGTCCTGCGCGGATAGTTGATCAATGCAATTCTGAATTTCTGAGCCCGTCAGGCGATAGCTTTCGCGATCCCAATCATCGAATTTGATCGAAAGCTCGCGTACTGCATCATCACCGCGCGTCTGAATATCGGCTAGTATGCCTTCCACCGTATCGCGCACCTTGCGGTCACTGTCCGCCTTGAATTCCGCAGACGCACCTCGCTTTAGCCATTCAGCCATGTCAATTCTCCATATACTATTTATGGCCTTGGTTTAGCGACGAGGACGGGGTTTAAGCCAATCGTATAATTTGATGCGAGCTATTGACGGTCATTTGGGATGGTGTGCCCGATGTCTAAAAGTCATCAGTCTGCGTGATAGTTGAAAGATATACTAACGATTGGACGACCAGCAGAAATGAGTTCTACCCACCGTTGAAATGATAGGAAATGCCAAGGATTGAAAGAATGCATTTATGAAGGTCACTGGACTACATCATGCGCGTTTTGCGGTCACCGATATTGGGAAGACAGCAGCCTTTGCCTTGGATTTCGGGTTGAAAACAGTCTTGCAAGGCGAAACTCAATTAATCATGCGGACTAGCGGAGGCGACGCGTTTTGTTATATCGCTGAGTTGGGTGCCGAGCGCGCCTTTTTGGGCATGGCCTTTACCGTGGCAGACATAACGGATCTCGAGGAGGCGGTGGAGCGTCACGGGGCGAGTCCGGTCCGGCCACTGGAAACGCCCGGCGGCGGATGGGGAGTGACCCTTACGGACCCTGAGGGGCTGCGCATCGACCTAGTGACCGGCGTGGCCGTACTTGCCCGGGAGATCACAATAGAGCCGGTAAGCTTGAATTTTCCTGATCGAAAGCCCCGAATTTGTTCTGCTCAGAACACGCCCACCCTAGGCCCGGCGGCTCTATTCCGGCTTGGGCATATCGGGCTTTATGTGAAGGATTTTGGGGTTATGGCGGCTTGGTATCAGGATGTGCTGGGTATGCGCATTTCCGATACGTTGCACGCTCCGCATCAACCAAATGACAAGATCGTCGGTTTTCTGCGCGTTGATCGCGGTGCCGAATTGGTTGATCACCACACCTTGTTTTTCGGCCAGTTTGGGAAAACTGATTGCCATCACATCTCATTTGAGAGTCAGGATTTCGAAGCACAGTTCGTGGCACATCGCTGGCTAGCGACGAGGGGTTGGGAGGCAAATTGGGGTGTGGGCCGTCATCCGCTGGGTAGTCACGTATTCGACGTTTGGTTTGACCCTGATCGATACCGGTGGGAATCATTTTCCGACACCGATGTGGTCGATGGAGATAAGGTTCCGGGTAATTTTGACATTCATGATTCCCAGATGGATATCTGGAGCTCTGAATCGCCTGAGCGCTATTTCCAATGAGCGTGTCGTCTGAACTTCCAAGGCGTTACTCGCGCGTTGCAATTCTGCTGCACTGGCTGATTGCTGCACTAATGCTGTTCGCTATTCCCCTAGGATTATACAGCGCGGAAAATGAAGGGCCGTTGGCCGATCAATTGACCAACATACACAAACTCGTCGGGATTGCTATTTTGGCGCTGACACTGGTGCGAATAGGTTGGCGGCTGACGCACAAACCAGCGCCGCTATCTGCAACGATTGCGCCTGCTTTGCGGCTTGCGGCGCGAACAACACACCTCGTTTTCTACCTTTTGTTGCTTGCTTTGCCATTGTCCGGTTGGTGGATGACCTCGGCTTTTCCCAAGCGCCATCCATTTGGCGTATCAGGAGTCTTCGAAGTGCCGTTTCTTCCGGTCGAGATGAGTATGGCTTCGGCGGGGGCAGCCCATGAGGTGCATGAGGTTTTGGGGTGGCTGACGATTGGGTTAATCTTTCTCCACGTCGCCGCCGCTCTAAAGCATCATTTTTACGATCGCGACGACATTCTGGCATGGATGCTGGGCGCAAAATAATAAGGTCGAAGGAGGCGTCCGCCATGACGAATTTTCATTCCGCGACCGGGCTTGCTATTGGCAGTTTCGGTATTGGAACTTTCCGGCAGGGAGGTGAGAAGTCATTTCCTGCTTTGGTCAAGCCTGATGGCACTGTTTATGATCTGTCCGCCAGCTATCATGACACGCATGCCATCCTCGACGACTGGAATCGCGCACTTGAAGGTTTTAAGAAGCTATCAGATAAGGGCGGCTTACCCGAGTTGCGCTACGAGGCATTGGAAGCCCGCCCGGTTGTATCTCACCCCAATATGATGTGTGCGGGCTCCAACTACCGGCAACATGTCGCCGAGATGATGACCCACAACAAGTTTAACCAGGACAAAAGGTTGCGTGGAGAAAGCGATGAATCCTTTTTCGCGCGCAACCTTGCCGATGTCGATCGACGTGCGCGCGAGGGGATGCCATTTTTCTGGACTGGCATGCACTCGTCGCTGTCCGGTGCAAACGACGATGTAAGCTTGCCGCCGGTGGGCGAGCACCACGACTGGGAACTTGAATTTGGCGTGATCCTATGTGGCGCCGGACGCTTTATGCAACCAGAAGAGACCGAGAGTATCATTGCAGGCTATGTCATGGTCAATGATCTGGGCACAGTCGACGAATTCCGTCGCTCCGACGTGCGCTGGGGTCATGACTGGGTCAGCAAACATCAGCCGGGCTTTAAGCCCATTGGACCGTTCATGGTGCCCAAAGAGTTTGTTGACCGCTCGCAGGTGCGGATAAAGCTTCAGGTCAATGGCAAGGTGATGCAGGACTGGCCGATTAGCGATATGATTTTCCCGCCCGAAAAAATCTTGTCTTACGCCTCGGAACGCATTCGCATGATGCCCGGCGATCTCCTCATCACGGGCTCGCCCCCCGGCAATGGCGCGATGATGGGGCAGTTCCTTGCTCCTGGTGACGTTATTGAGAGCGAAATCACGTTCCTCGGTAGACAGAGGAATAATGTCGTCGCCGAAAATTTGACACGGCCGGCTCCGTTATGGGGCCGGTTCCCTATTTGGGCGGATTAAATCGACAAAAAATGGGTTACCAAGGCTGTGCAAGAACATTGCGCGCAATTTCCTGCGCGCGCGCAATTGCTGGTCGGCCTTTCGGCATCATCTGAGCCCGTGAAATGGCTAGACTAGCATCAATTATAGCCCGGACTCGGACGTAGCGCCGTGTCATGAATAGTTCGAGCCCAGTAGCCAAATCGTCTTGATCTTCAAGACATTGTGCAAGGACTACGGCATCTTCAATCCCCATCGCTGCCCCTTGAGCGAGCGTAGGCGGCCCTGCATGCGCGGCGTCACCTATTAACAGTATCCGATTTTGATACCAGGGAGAAGGCAGTGCAACAGTTTCGAGCCGACGCCAGTTTACGGTTTTGGTGAGATACGGAAGAAGTTGCCGTGGAAAACCATGATAGTCGTCCAGCAACTGAGCAAACCGTTCGACAAGGTTCGCCTCATCCCGCATTGGGCCATTCTCCGCGCGATCAACAATATAAATGTAACCCTCGTCGTTTTGCATCGGTGTGAAGCCGACAGTTCCCACCGGTCCACCGTAAATCAAGCCGACACTGCGAAATTGCGAAGCACCTTTTACATGTGCACGCCAAACTGCTTCTCCGGTTGCCAAGGGTGCCGCGTAGTCCTGGAATACCAAGCCACGCATTGCTGAATAGATGCCGTCGGCTCCAACGATCAGATGTGCTGAGAGTGACCTTCCGTCCGCCAATTCAACAGACGCATTGTCATTTCCTTGCGTGCAACCGACAACATGTGCGTCGGTGAGAACCTCAACGCCTGCATTCAGGGCGACTTCGTGGAGAATTGCATGAAACTTCGCTCTGCTAATACAAGTCATTCCGGGGCAATCTGGTCCCCCGTTTCGCGGAATGGGTGGACGACCAATTAATGTCCCGTCGGGCGCGAATAACTACATATGGTCTACAGCTACGCCGTTGGTTATACATTGATCCGCAAGCCCCAATGTTGCAAGCGCCCCCATAGCATTTGATTGCAAACCCATGCCCACGCCACCGTCGTCTACGATGTCATGTTTTCTTTCGGCGAGCACGACGGAATAGCCTTTTTGTGCCAATGCAATAGACGCTACCAATCCGACTATTCCGCCACCGACTACGACAATTTCTTCGGTTGGAAAAGTTCCGTCTGTGTGAGCGGATTTCATGTGTGAATTTGACCTCTGATCACGCACTATCGCCACGGCAAACGCCCTTTATTAAGGGTCGTCACCGTGGCGAAAATAGAAAGCTCAGAATTTAAAGCCGACGCGAACACCGTAAGTGCGGGGTGGAGCCACAACCGCATAAACCGTCTGAAGCACAGGTCTTGCGAACGCGCTTGCGATAATAGTCTTATCGGTAATGTTATTGACGAAACCGGTCAAAGACCAGGTGTCGTCCCGATTTTTAAGCGTTATCGCCGCATCGGCTTGTAGATATCCACTCTGTTTTTCCTCGGGCAGATATTCAAGGGACACGTAGTAGCTTGAGGAAAACCGGCTCCTTGCATTCATAACGAGATCTAGACTGTCGCCGAGTGCTATCGTCTGTTCGAGTGACACCGAACCGCTGAATTCTGGCGCATTGAGACCTGGCTCTCCAGCACAGTTGACGCTGAAAAGACGGGCAGGAGGAGCGACCGGCCTCGAAGAGTCTGGCGTGACAGCACAGCCGTTTCTTAGAGGACCGCCCCCAGCCGAGATAGCTACATAGTTCAAACTGTCATATTTGGTATGATTGTACAGCAAATTGGCGCTAAATAAGGTTTGCGGCGTAACCGCAAACTGCAAATCGGCTTCCACACCGTAGAAATTGGCTCGGCCCGCATTCACGGTTTTACCGCCTGCGGCGAAAATACCTGGGACAATCTGGACGGGCCCAACAAAGCTGATTTGCTGATCCTTATATTTCCAATAGAATGCTTCAACATTCACTTGGAGGCGGTTGTCAAGGAACCGGTTCTTCGAACCAACTGTATACGCTGTCAAAGTTTCGGGATCAAAACTGTTGTCGACCGAGCCGACGAAAAAGCCGCCAGCCTTGAAGCCAGTCGCAATGTTAGCATAAAACAGTGATTGGGCTCCAAGATCTGCCTCGACCCCCGCTTTCCAGGTAAATTTAGACGCATTTTGACGGGAACTGGAACTGGTGTTTGCGGTTTGTCCGGCGGGACCGAACAATTGCACCGCAGTATCGGCCCGTTTCGTTTCGTCTGTATAACGCCCTCCTGCAACCAGACGGACAGAATCTGTTACATTATAGGTGAATTGAGCGAAAACCGCCTTGCTCTTCGTTTCGATATCGGGCTGGAACAGTGTGTCTGAAATGCGTCCTTGCAAGAAGCGGTTGGCCGCCTTTTGATCTTCGATGAAATAATAGGCACCTAAGACATAATTAAGAGCGCTGTCGCCATTTGATGCCAATCGGACCTCAAGCGACATTTGATCGTCAGTTTCCTTGACGTCGCCGAGGAAGCCGAAGGTGTAAAAGCGGAAGTTGGGCTCGGAGCGGCGATAAGCGGGGATGATCGACAAGGTGCCAAAGCCCAAGTCACCCTCGATATTAGCACTTACACCGTAAAATGTGCTGTCGTTAAAGCCATCATTTTTGGGAGGTGCGACGAAACCATTCCCAAGAAAAGCTCCAGCGGGTGGCGGAGATGCCGCCAGTGCGGCGATACTGCGTGGATCGCTTCCACCAACTCGATCGCCGAGCGCCGGTGCAGCGTAGCCGGGATACGCAAAGCCGGACGGATTGCCAAAAGCAGCTCCGGGTGCAAGCACACCGCCCACGCCTTTGCCGCCCTGATGATAATAGTCAGCGGTCAAAAGCGCTGACCAATCGCCAGCAGGTTTGAACAGCAATGAGACACGCACTGCCTCGCCGACGTCATCGCTGTAGCCATCGGAAAGATAACCGTTACGATCAACAATTTGTCCTGCAACGCGAAGAGCGACTGAATCACCTATCGGCAGGTTCAGCGCACCTGAAATCTTTTTCGATTCATAGTTGCCATACTCAGCCGACACATCGCCGCCAAAAACGCCAAGTGCCGGTCGTTTCGGTAAGACGTTGATGGCACCGCCCGTTGCATTACGGCCATAGAGTGTACCTTGCGGCCCCTTCACAACTTCAACCCTTTCAAGGTCGTAGAACGTTCCTACCGGCGCGTTGGGACGAGCAATGTAAACGCCCGCATAGTTGAAAGCGATAGGGTTCTCACCAAAGGCGTTACCTTGGAGTGTGCCAACACCGCGTAGATAGAAACCCGTTGCGGAACCGCCGGTCGGTGCAATGACAAGCGAGGGAACTAGGCGCCCGAGGGATGCTGTGTCGCTGATTCCTGCTGCCGCGAGATCGTCACCAGTCACCGCCGAAACCGCGACTGCTGCCTTCTGCAGGCTTTCCTCACGGCGCTGTGCGGTAACGATAATTTCCTGAATGCCGCTATTCTCTTCGTTGTCAGGCGTTTCCTGCGCTGAAGCAGCTTGCGCGGTCATTACCAAGCTAACAAGAAAGGTTGACGTCAATAAAACCTTTTTCATGATCTCTCTCCCCAAATTGACGCTGGTTCTCGCAGCCTTTGATGGTCTACTGCCATGCGTACTGGGTAGATAGCTAAGAGGCTAACGAAATGACGTCCAATCGATTGGGTGGCTAAGTCACATAAGTGCACGTGATAGCTGGGGGAGAGCCTATGGTATAGGCAATGCTTATGATTTTCGAAATCGTTATTGATATTGCCAATATGTACTTTGGTTCGATACCGTTTGCTGCTAGAAAACACTCGGAATTGGAGGCAATCATGAGATTTGAGCGACTTGATCTAAATTTGTTGGTCGTCTTAGACGTCTTGATTGAGGAGAAAAGCGTCTCAGCAGTCGCTCGTCGTCTTAATCTTAGTCAGCCAGCAATAAGTGGTTCGCTCAACCGTCTCCGCGAATATTTCGGGGATGACTTGCTTGTTCCGTCGGGGCGTACGATGTTGCTTACGCCCAAAGCTGAAGACCTCCGCGATCCTGTCCGCGATGCGTTGATGCTCATTCGCACCCGTATTACTACGCCATTAGCTTTTGATGTTGCATCAGTTGAGCGACGCTTTGTTATCACTGCTTCTGATTATGCGTACAACGTGCTCCTCTCAGACGTTTTTGCGCAGACCGAGAAATTGGCACCAGGTATTTCCTTTGATCTTGTACCAACCACCAAAAGGGCCTTTGATCAACTCGAACGCGGGCAAATCGACCTTTTTATAACTATTTCAAACTTTATGCTTGAGGGCCATCCCCATCAACCTTTGTGGCATGACGAACATTGTATAATCGCTTGGTCGGAAGGTCGATATTGTCGAACGTTAACACAGGACGATTTTTTGGAAGCAGGACATGCGGTCGCATATTTCGGATCCGATCGGCAACCGGCATTTACTGAAACCTATTTCGGGCAGCAAGGCGTCAATCGTAAGATCGATGTGAGGCTGCCTAGTTTCGCACTTCTTCCTCAAGCTGTCATCGGAACTGACCGGATCGCAACGATGTATCGGAGGCATGCCGAATACTTTGCTCAGTACTTGCCGCTATCGATTTATGCGCCACCGATAACGCTGCCTAATGTTATAGAAGAAGTACAGTGGCACAAACTGCGCGGAAATGATGAAGGTCTTCAATGGTTGATCGGGATGCTGGTCGAGACGGCCCACAAAATTTAGTTCCTTTCCACAACTTTCCAAAAGGCGGACTGATAGGTTGCATCGCGCGAAACGATTTCCGCGTTTGACTACATTTGCCTAGCTTGGTGGAGAGCAAGAATTAGGAGAGCAGTATGACAGGAATCAACGGCATCGAGACGGTAATATATGGAGTGGAGGACGTCGCGACATGCGTGCGCTACTTCGTAGATTTCGGATTGCCGCTGATTGAGCACAATGAACGCGACGCTCTGTTCGAACTTGAAGAGGGCAGTTCGGTTATCCTTCGCCCTTTAACAGACGCACAGATCGAGGGGCAAAAGCTTCAAGGCTTTGGTGTGCAACAAGTGATATGGGGCGTGCCGAGCCAAAAGTATTTGGATCGATTGGTGACCAAATTGCGTGCCGTTACCGAAGTTAAATTTGACGTCGATGGCACTGCGCGCTTCTTCGATTGTGACGGTATAGCTTGCGGCCTTCGCCTATATAACAAAAGGGATATTCGTGGAGCGCCGGACCCGGTGAACAGCTATGGTAACATCAACAGGCTCAATGTGCAGCGGAAATGGCGCCTAAAGGCCAATCCCAAAACAATTGAACATATTGTGTTCCAAGTTTCCAATCCGCAGGCAAGCTGGGAATGGTATCGCGACAACCTCGATTTTCGTTTGTCAGATATACAGGAGGGATTCGGAGTCTTTGCGCGGGCTGCGGGCACAAATGCGCATCATTCTATTTACTGGTTGCGGGCAGATCTGCCTTTTCCAGGATGCGATGGCAACACTCGGTTTAACCATGTTAACTTCGGCGTCGAAGACCTTGACGAGGTAATGGTAGGTGCAAACTACATGGAGCGGAAAGGTTGGCAAAAATCAGTCTGGGGCCTCGGGCGGCACCGCATCGCTAGTTCAGTGTTCCTTTATCTACCTTGCCCGGCGGGGGGAGACGCCGAATATGGGGCCGACAGTGATGCCCTTGACGACAGTTGGATACCACGCACTTGGAATTCCCAATTTGGCACCATGAGTTTCATGCATAATCTTCAGCCTTGGATCTTCGACGAAACCACTTGGGAAATAAAATTTGTAGAGGGCACAACTCCAAAAGGTAAATCCTCATCACATGATTGATTGGTGAACAGATTGAGCCAAGGCGATAATGGCTGGAAGCCTCCGACTGATCCATCGTCGCGGAACTATCCCTACAATTGTTGGTGGGTCGGTGCCTTCTCACATGAAGTGACGCGCGAGTTAATGGGGCGATGGCTGCTGGATACGCCCGTCCTATTCTTTCGTCGTCTAGATGGAACGGCAGTGGCGATGGAAAATCGCTGTCCACATCGCGGCGCGCCTTTGGCTCTGGGTTGCCTTAAGGGCGACGATATCCAGTGCGGCTACCACGGCTTTATATTTGCCTCGGACGGAAGATGCATCAACGTCCCATCGATGAAAACACCACCCGTATCTGCAAATGTGCGCAATTTTCCGATTATTGAGCAGTCACCTTATATCTGGATCTATCTCGGTGACACCGAGGCGTTGGACGAAGTGCCGCCCCCGCCCGTGCTAGAATGGGCGGAGGATACTGACTTCGAACTTGTTCACGGGCGGATGGACATCGCAGCGAACTATATGCTGCTCAAGGAGAATGTCCTTGATCTGACACATTTCGGCTATGTTCATGCAAAATCGTTCGGAATAACCGATTGGGTTGATCCACCAACATTCTGGTCAGACGGTGATACCACAAGCTATCGGCAGACATTGACGCGCAGCCCTTTGCCTCCAATATTTGCAAATCCACTGGGCATTCCGTCAGGAACGCCCTTTAATCGCGATAATTATGGGTCATTTGTGTCACCGGCGCTGCAACGTGCTGCCGTCGACTTTTGCGATCCAGATAGCGGAGATCTGAAAGGCCGCTTTCGAATAGCTCATGCCACAACGCCGATTGATAACAGTTCCATGCACTATTTTTACCTTCTTGGTCGTGATCACGGGAAGTCACCGGAACAGCTCGAGCAACTAAGGGCAGCGACCGTGGCAGGCTTTGCGGAAGATGAAGTGATGATCGAAGCGATTCAAGCGACAGTGTCACGTGATCCTCGCGGCAGCCAAGCGCCCGAAATCAGCGTAAAAATGGATACAGCAGGCATACAGGCAAGGCGGATCGTCCAACGTTGGATGGATAAGGAAGTGAAATGAAACTGACACTTGATCAGGCATCGATTATTGTTGACTCGGCACTGGCCGAGGCGACGCGGCAGAAGTTTCACCCGTTGTGTGTAATTGTGCTCGATGCGGGCGGTCACACTCTAGCTTTGAAGCGCGATCATCGCGCCGCGATTTCTCGCCCTGAAATCGCTACAGCAAAAGCGGCGGGGTGCCTTGGGATGGGATTTGGCGGCCGGGAAATCGCTAAGCGCGCGCAGGCCGTTCCTGAATTTATCGCGGCACTGAACGGGGTTTTCCCTAAGGGCATTTTACCAGTTCCGGGCGGAGTGCTGATCCGCGACGCAAAGGGCGACTTGATAGGTGCGGTCGGCATAAGTGGTGATACATCCGAAAATGACGAACTATGTGCAGTGGCGGGTATTTTGGCTGCTGGCTTAAATGCGGATACCGGGGAATGAACCGACCGATTCTATTCTCAAATGTTAACGTCTTCGATGGTAGCGGGCAGGCGCTTTTTCCCGGCGAAGTCCGTGTGGTGGGGAACCGGATTGATGCCGTGGCAATGGGGGCGGAACGGATAGACCGGACCGATGTCGATATACTTGATGGTGGAGGGCGTACCTTGATGCCTGGCATGGTTGAAGCGCACGCGCATCTGAGTTGGCCATCTTCGGTCGAACGCGTCATCAATGCGATGAAAATGCCTGCGGAAGAACATCTGCTCGTCACAGCACAAAATGCCCGGATTACGCTCGATCACGGGTTCACCAGCGCTTATTCGGCCGGATCGCTAGGGGAGCGGTTCGAGGTGGCTTTGCGCGATATGATCGATGCCGGTTTCATGCCTGGACCTCGTCTGCGCGCTTCGTCGCTTGAAAAGGGGTCAGAAGGTGTAATGGGCGTGCCCGAGGGCCACGATCCAACGCACGACCGAGATATACCGGGCCTGCGCACCTATGTGAAGGCAATGGCGGAAAGCGGCGTCGATTCGATCAAGTTCTTGATGTCCAGCGACGAAGGCTTTGCCCCAGGCGGCGCGCAGGTGCTGATGTATACGGAGGAGGAAGCGCAGGCTATTGGGCAGGCGGCGCGCGAAGCTGGCGTCTGGCTCGCTTGCCATGCCCAAGCTGCAGAAGCGGTGAAACGTGCCGTCCGCTCCGGGTTTCGTTGCATCTATCACTGCACCTATGCCGATGAAGAGGCGCTGGACATGTTGGAGGCGAAAAAACACGAAGTGTTTTGCGCTCCCGCACCCGGACTGCTCTATGCGCGATGCCATGAGGCGCAGGATTTTGGCATCGGTCAGGCCGAGGCGGAGCGTATGGGCGCTGTCGCCGGACTTGAATTGATGACGAAAGTATACCCCGACATGAAGCGTCGCGGCATTCGCGTTTTGCCCGGCGGCGATTATGGATTTCCTTACAATCCGGTCGGCCGCAATGCGAGGGATTTGGAAATTTTTGTACAATCGTTTGGCTTCACGCCCCTTGAGGCTTTAGTCGCAGTGACGAAACTGGGCGGGGAATTGATGGATATGGATGTGGGGCAGATCAAGGGCGGGATGTTGGCAGATATACTCCTGATAGATGGCGATCCGACCGCTGACGTGACAATCCTCCAAGATAAGACACGAATTCCGGCGGTAATGAAAGACGGCCAATTCCACCGCGCGCCGCTGCAGAATGCGCTCGCAACTAGCCATTGAAGGACAAACTCATGGACATCACGCTTACATTTGCCCCCGGCTCTTGCGCGCGGGTCCCGATGATTGCGCTGGAAGAAATAGGCGTACCTTACGAGAGACAGTTGGTTCGCTTCAAGAAGGGCGAGCATAAGTCGCCAGAATATCTCAGGCTCAATCCGGCGGGAAAGGTCCCGACGCTGATTATTGATGGCAAACCATTAGCTCAGAACGTTTCAATCCTGATGTGGCTTGCGCGTAGCTTTCCTGATGCAGGTCTTCTACCGCTGACTGGCGATCCCTATTGCGACGCGTCTTTGCTTGCTCGTCTCGCCTGGTGCTCAGCAGATCTTCACCAATTGGTGACGCGCATCCGCTTGCCGGCATTCTCCTGTGACTTGCCCGATAGCGCTGAGCGGGTTCGCAACTTAGCTGCCGCATCGATGGCCGCGCAGCTGGATAGCGTCGAGACAGATCTAGCTCGGCAACCTTGGCTGCTAGGCGATGATTGGTCGGTGCTCGATGCCTACATTTACTGGATCTGGTGGCGAATCACGGGCGCAGGTTTTCCGAGAGATCGATTCCCTAATCTCGCAGCCCATACCACCCGCATGGAAGCGCGCCCCGCCGTTCAACGCACACTGGCAATAGAGGCATCAGCCTTGGCGCAGCTCGAGGAGGAGGGGTTAGTAATACATTTTGCTGAAACGCCACCTATCGAATTGCCCATAACATAGCGACCCTCGCCGAAACACGATTGCAAAAATTGTGTTTTATTAGGAAACTAAGTCTGCATTTTTCGCCGCCTGTTCCGCAGCAATCAATGCGTCCAGCTTGCGCCGCGCCCGCACCGCCGCTGCATCAACCTTTAGCAAGATCGGGTCGAGCGCCCACAGGTCTGGAGTGCCCATCCGTGCCTGTTGCTTCTCCAGCATGGGTTTGTCTTCATCGATAAACGCATGTTCCAGCGTCGTTTTCAGGAACGCGCTGAAGTCCGCGTCATCGACCAAAAAACGCCGGGTGGAGCAGGCGAAGTAGTGCGTGCTCATGTCGGTTTCGGGCACCATATTATGCAACGTATAGGATTCGTCAGCGACGGTACGCGGGATGCCGGTTGGCTTTGCGGCGGTGCGCAGCACCATAAGCGCTGGAGCCTGCCAAACCACGTCGATCCAAATATCTGCTTTCTCGGCTGGCGCGACCATCTGGACAAACGCAGGTGGCGGCACGCAATCTTCTGAGACCCACTCGGCTACGATCGTATCGCCCTCCTCGCGGCTCGAGGCCTGCGATCCTACCATTATCCCGCCGAGTGAATTGGGGTGTAGATAATCGGCATGGCTGAGATCAAGGATATTGTCAGTAATCAGCTGGTAATTGGCCCGCGTTGGCATGTACATCTGAATGCGAGCCGCTTCGGGTGTTTCGTCGATGAAGGACAAATCTGGAATTTGCGCTGTGTTTGCAAGGACCGGATCGCCCATCCATATCCACAGCGCGGAATGGCGTTCTGCAACGGGGTAAGCGGATACGCGCATAGCGCTAGTAACCGGCCCATGCGGATTTGCCACACAGGCCCCGTTGCTCGCAAAACCTAACCCGTGATAGCCGCAGGTAACTATATCACCGTCGATAGTCCCGGCAGATAACGGAGCAAAACGATGTGGGCAGCGATCGAACAGCGCAGCTATACTCCCGTTAGTCATGCGGTAGAACATGATTGGCTCGTTTAAGATGGTCCGCACGAGAGGCGTTTTTGCTGTAACCTCATCGGCCCAACCGGCCTGATACCAACGATTGCGCAGCCAGTTCACGGATTTCGCAGGTTTCATATTTGGTCTCCTTTTTAAACGAAGCACCTGGGTCGTGTGATGAGCGCCACGCTGGATCCGCTGCGGAAGCCCGCTGGTGTCGCCTCTAAAGCGGCCTCAATTGCCGCGATGTCTGATGTGTTGCTCAAGCCAATCTCTTCGAGGATATCAAAGTCGGGCGGCCCACCCAGAGGGGAAAGGCGATTGACCGCTACCCGCGTGACGCCAAACGCGCCCCCGCTCAGTATCTTGCTTACATGGTTTTCCCATTCAGTTGAAGCATCTCGACCATCGCGTAGCCGCCTGAATATCAGGAGCTTGCGACTTGTGTCGGGCGGACCATCGCGGATCATGCGGGTGACACCTGAATATGCGCGCGATGCTTCCTCATCGCGGAAATTATTCTCATCCGGGCCAACATGTACCCGGTAATTTTCGGTGGCTGTTGACTCTGTCAGATCGGAAGCGCTGGCAAAGCCGATAATCGTCACAGCATCATGCCCAGCATGAAGTCCCGATGTGCTTTCGATATAGTGATGCACATATTCGGTAAACCTGCCACTGACATCTGGATGTTTCATTACTAGTGGGCCATGGCTATATTCCAAATAATCCTGTAGTTCAGCGCGCGTCATCCCAGCCTTTGTTGCAGGCAGGATAATCAGCTTGAACGGATCAGGCATGGGCTGAAACTACTCTTTGCTCAATCGCACCAAACAAGGGGGCATTTGACGCCGTTCGGGCTTCCATGCGAACAGTGTCGCCGAACGCCATAAAAGAGGTCCTAGCTTCACCGTAGTCTAACAGTTCGATTCCGCGCAGCTCGGCAATGCAAGAGGAACCGACCTCGCGGAAATTCTCGTTAGATACCGTGCCCGATCCGATGATAGTGCCAGCGCACAAGGTCCGTGTGCGCGCGGCATGGGCGACGAGTTCTGGGAACGAGAAAGACATCGGATAGCCACCCGCCGCACCAAAGCGTTTGCCATTCCAGTCAACCAGTAACGGCAAATCCACCCGGCCATCGCGCCAGCTTGCACCCAGTTCGTCGGGCGTCACGGCAACCGGTGCGACGCTGCACGGCGGTTTGGCCTGAACCCAGCCGAAGCCGGTTTTCATTTCGATGGGGGCAATGGCGCGCAATGACCAATCGTTGATCTGGACGATCAGGCGGATGTGCGCGAGGGCCTGTTCGGGCGTGACGCCCATCGGCACCTCATCGACGATGACGCCAAATTCACCTTCGAAATCGATACCGTCGGCTTCGCTTGGCATGGGCACATCGTCGCGCGGCCCAAGAAACTGATTTGAAATGCCTTGGTACATCAGAGGCCGGTCACGCGCGGGCGGGTCAATGCCAAATACTTTCGACATAAGTTCGCCGTGGCTGTCAAACGCTGACCCATCAAGCCACTGCCACGACCGGGGCAGGGGAGCCATTATCTTGGCTTCAGAGAAATTCACGACATCGCTAATGGCACCGCGTTCCAACGCATAGTTCAGTTCCTGTAACTGAGGTTGCACCTCGGTCCAGCGTTCGAGCGCCTCCTGCATCGTTGCTGCAATCCCGGCCGCAGACGTCGCGCGCTCGTGATCGGCCGAAACCACGACCAAAAAGCCGTCTCGCGTCCCGTTGTCGATCGTTGAAAGTTTCATCGTTTCACTCCATTTATCAGGGGTGGACTTCGTCCATTGGCACGCCGTTATGAACATAGGGGGCGGCTTCGATGAGTATCCAGATCATCCGGCAAGTCTCGGTTTCGCTCGGATTTCGCCATAGGTGGATTGTGCCGCGTTGAACGACGATGTCACCAGGATTGAGCAACTTTTTCTCGCCATCATCAAGCTCGAGTTCAATCTGTCCTGACATGACGATGCCGTAATCGATGCTGTTGCTGCGGTGCATCGGCGAGACGCTGCCAGGCAACAAATCGCCGACGCGAATAACGGAACCACCACGCAATGTAAGATCAGCCGGACGTTCGCGACCGTCAACCTCGTCATTATTGTCGACCGGCAAAGTCGGTGTTGTCCACATGAGCGCAAAATCTGCGCCACCGATGGGAATGCGTTCTAATGGAAATTCATCATCTGAACGGAAAATCGCGCGTCCTGCCGCATCGTGCCCAGTCACCACACGGCGAGTTTTCTTTTCGAGTGTCATCTTTTACGTTCCTTATTGTAGTGAATTGAGCGCGCTGGTGACGAGCGCCTCCAGCGAACCATCATGCCGGAAGCCAGCGACGTCGGCAGCAGGCGTCGCAAGCGGCGGCTGACGCCCAAATGCAGACTCAAGCGCGGCGTCGGGGTCGTAGCGCACCAATGAGGGATCAGCGCCCGTCTGCCGGGCAAGTTCCAGCACCAATGCCCCAAAGCTGGTTCGAACAGATGGGAGGGTCAGCGCGTAGGGCTCTGCAAACAGCGCAGTAGGTGCTTTCAGAGCATGGACTAAATTGCGCACAAGACCGGAGACCGACATCAACCAGAGCGTTGCCTCCGCCGAAACCGGCGATACAAAGCCTTGACGAGCGGCGGCGGCGTGAAAAACATCACTCATAAAAGCCGACTTCATGCCCGATGGCCCCTTAGGTCGTGCGATGATACCCGGAAAACGGAGCGACAGTCCTTCAATCTCACCGCGACGAGTGAGAGTAGCGATCCATTGCTCGATCATCGCCTTGTGCGCACCATACACCATGCGCGGTTGAATTGGGGTCGCATCGTCGACATAAGTAGGTAGGGGATCTCCGAAGACTGCAATGCTGCTTGCGAACAGTACCCGGGGTGGGGCTTCGGCTGATGTAATGCGGTCAAGTAACGCGGCCGTTGCGTCGATATTTACGGCGAAAGCGTGGTTAGGGTCTTGCTCGGCCGCGCCACCGGGCACGGTTGCTAGATGAACAAGCGCATCCACACGATCGCTGCACGCTTCATCTAGTAGAGCCGGATCGGCCAGATCACCCTGAATATAGCGGATCGAGCCGTCAGAATAAGGGTTAGAAGCACTGTCAAATGCGACAATTTCATGCTCGTCACCCAATGCAGTTATGAAAGCACGTCCGACAAAGCCGCTTGCTCCTGTAATAAGAATGCGCATGTTTAGGACTCCGTGGAAGTGGCGGGTAAGCGTGTGGCGTGGAAGCTGGACGAGTGCCATCTCCTGTCTTGCTTGACCCAGGCTTGAGAAACAAAAGCGTAGACGATGATTTGCTCTTTTGTATCGCGGCACCTGACTGTGTTAGTCATTGAATTGGTTATTATAGCTGCATTCTCTCCGATCAATCGTATCGTCGGTGGGCCGTGTTCTACTTCGACAAATCGTAGGAAATCGCTGGTATGAGCTAGAAGTTCAGACTTGCACTGAACAATGCCGGTAGTGTGAACATGGACAAGATCATCGGTCAGCAGATCGGCAAGTGCGGCCATATCATCGTTTACCAATGCATTACTCCGCGACCGTTCACTCATCGCTAGCTCGCGAACCAAGCCTACTTCAATCATTTGTGCATACCTTCAAGCCCAGCAAGTCTGCAGCGTTTATTCCCAGAATCTTGGCCCTCGTTTCCCCTTCGATCCTGTCAAGAAAGGCGACAGGATCAGGTTCTGCCATGTCGAACGGATAGTCAGTGCCTAGGCATAAATGGTCTGCCCCGTGAGTTCGGATCAGGCTGTCGAGTTCATCCTTGTCAAACACCAGCGTATCGAGCCATACTTTCCGGAGGTAGGTTGATGGTTCGCGGCTGATATGGGTTCGGCATTCTTCTCGGGCACGCCACGCGTGATCCATCCGCCCCCAATAGCCAGGCAAATAGCCACCTCCGTGCGCCACACACAGCTTCAATCCGGGAAAGGTGTCGAGCACTCCGCCAAAAATGAGATGACTAAGCGCAATGCTGGATTCAAGGGGGTTCCCGATTATGTTGGTGAGGTAGTGCTCCGATAGCCGCTGTCCATGTGTAAACCCTAGCGGATGCAGGAACAGCAATATACCGAGCTCCTCAGCAGCAGCAAAGAATGGCCTAAAATCATCCTCGGCCAGCTCGCGTCCGTTGACATTTGAGCTGATCTCAATGCCGCGCAAGCCCAGATCGTTCACGCATCGTTGCATTTCGGCAATTGCAAGCTCTGGCGATTGCAGCGGGACCGTACCCATACCGACCAGCCGGTCAGGATGCTTGGCTACCGCGTCCGCAATGCCATCGTTGACGGTGCGGGCTAGATCGCGACCGAGGTCTGGGTCTGTGAAATAAAAATATTGCCCCGGACTTGGAGAAACTGCCTGAATGTCGACGCCGAGACGGTCCATATCCACGAGCCGCTGTTCCACACCGTTAAGAGAGGGGCCTATTTTGGCAAATAACTTGGCTGTCACAGCGTCGCTGGCCGGTGATGAAAATGGCATCTGAAACGAAAAGCCGGGAATGGCGTTGCGGATTTGCACTTCGGCGGCAGGTACAGCAAGGTGACAATGAATATCGACAACGAGGTTTTTACCACGGGCAGAAACCGGGATAGGCGCGCGCTCATGGCCGCAGGTTGAGATCGTACCGCTCATCAAATAGCTCCCGTGAGCGGGTACCCGGCTTTGCCCATACGTTTCAGAAAGTTGTCGTCAAGCGTACGTTCAAGTTGCGGCTTCCAGATTGCAAGACCTCCTCCTACGTCTTGCTTGTGCAGCGTGGCTGTGATGACCTTTCGACCAATTCCGCGGCCGCCGATAAGAAAAGGACTCATTCTCTTGATCATTTTCATTCCTCAAAAATTGCGACAGCGCGAGTCCAGCCTGCGGAGGCTCCCCGCACCTTGTGAGGGAAACAGGAGACGGTGAATCCGTAAGGCGGTAATGCCTCAAGATTGTGCAGCTTCTCCAGGTGGCAATATCCGATGTCGCGTCCGGCCTTATGCCCTTCCCATATCAGCGAAGTGTCTCCGGTTGCACTGACCTTGCGGGCCGTATGACTGAATGGCGCATCCCAAGACCAAGCGTCAGTGCCAGTGACCCTAACACCATGTTCAAGTAGGTATATGGTCGCCTCGTAGCCCATGCCGCATCCGATATCGACAAAGTCTGGATTTCCAACTGCCATTCCCGCAGCGGTATTTACTAGGACGATATCGTAGGGTTGCAGGTCATGGCCGATACGTTGCAACTCAGCCTCAACTTCGGCCGCAGTCACTACATGGCCATCGGGCATTTTGCGAAAGTCTAACTTCACGCCAGGACGAAAACACCAGTCAAGCGGCACCTCGTCAATGGTGATCGCACGTGCTCCGCCGTCCATTGTAGGATGAAAATGATAGGGCGCATCAAGGTGAGTGCCGTTATGGGTGGATAGGGTCACCATTTCGGCGGCGGCAAATCCTTCTGCGCCGGGCACTTCTTCGGCGCTTACGCCCGGGAAGAAGTGATTAAGTTCCTTCATGGTATCACCGTGCCGCTGATAGGTAATCTGCGGACGCATGAAGGGGGGATCGGTAATCACATCATTCTCAAGGAATATTGAAAGATCGACAAATCGGTGCGTCATAGCTCTAGCTGCCTCCGCTTCGACGGGGCCGCGACCACAATTATATCGAGGAGTTCACTCTCTACTGCAAAAGATGTAGCGCGCCAAAATGCTTCAAAGTCAGATTTGTTCAGACGTTCAG
>NZ_JBILAF010000159.1:0-3323 GCF_044354325.1 Sphingorhabdus sp.
CCGATGGCGTCGGCCAAACTGCATATCTACTGGGCGGAAACTACCGCGTGATATTGGACTATAACTGTTCAAATTTTTACGCACTGTCGGTGGGGTTATTGGCTGATGCGGTTCGGAATTAACCCAGCTATCGTTCGATAGGTGCGCACGCTATACGGGGCCGTTAAAGGCACCTATTAAGCGGGGCGTGCACGTGCACGGCTTGTCGCGAAATATGAGGACGGAACAGAGCAAATCATGCCCTTATTGGCTGACGAATCACTAGCCCGAGCAGGCTTTTTAACGCGCGCCCTTAATGGCTTGCGTTCGTTGGTGGCCGCATGACCGCGCGCGGTCGTTTTTTGTCGATTGAAGGCGGGGAGGGCGTGGGCAAGTCTACGCAGATCAACGCACTTGCGGACATGATCCGAAGCCATGGGCACGACGTGATTTTAACGCGCGAACCGGGCGGGACAGAGGGTGCGGAGGTCATCCGGCAACTGTTGCTGGGCGGAACCGCAGAACGATGGGCCCCGCGCGCAGAAGCGTTGTTATTTGCCGCAGCGCGCAGCGACCATGTCGAACGTTTAATCGAACCCGCCTTGGCAAGCGGCAAATGGGTCATTGCGGACCGCTTCATCGACAGCAGCCGTGCCTATCAAGGTGCAGGCTCCGGCTTGTCGGATGATGACATCATGACGCTGCATGGCATCGGCAGTCGCGGCCTTTTGCCCGATCGGACATTGGTGTTGCGCCTCGATCCGAAAGAAGCTGCACAGCGCGCAGCGACGAGGGACCAGAACCGTCCCGACCGTATTCAGGGCCGGGCAGAGGATTTTCATTCCGAGGTCGATATGGCATTTGTGGGGTATGCCGAGCGCGAACCCAGAGTGCGTCTGGTGGACGCGTCAGGAACGGCTGAGGACGTGACAGCGCGGCTTGTGGCGCAGATATCCGACTTATTGGTGGAACCAGCCTGATGGACTATGTCGGCCATGACAAGGCATGGCGCCAGTTTTCCAAAGCCTGCGACAGCGGGAAAACGCACCATGGCTGGATATTGGCCGGGGCGAGGGGGCTTGGCAAATCTGCATTCGCGTTGAAAGCGTCGTCCGCGCTTGTTGACCCAACGCATGTGCACGCAAATCTCATTGCCCGCGGCTCCCATCCCGATATTTTGTGGGTGAAGCGGCTTCCGAAAGAAGCACCCAAGGACGATGAAGACGTCACCGATGAAACCGAGCTCAAACGCAGCATAACGGTGGATCAGATCCGCAGTGTTCAGCAGGTACTGACATCGCGTCCGGGGCTCAGCGATAAGCGCGCCATCATTATTGATTCTGCGGACGACCTTGAACGCGGCGGTGCCAACGCATTGTTGAAATCTTTGGAAGAACCGCCCGTTGGGACCTTTTTCTTTTTGGTCAGCCATGCCAGCGACCGTTTGCTGCCAACCATCCGCTCACGCTGCCAGATATTGCGCTTTGAACCCTTGTGTGACGCAGATATGGCCGAGGCCTTGCAACGCGCCGCGCCCGAGGCGAGCCAGCCCGATATTGATGCGCTGGTGCGGTTGGGCAACGGGGCACCCGGCCAAGCGCTGGATTTCCTTGGGCTAAGGCTCGACGAGTTGGAAGATGCCATGGCGTCCATTTTACGCTCAGGCGACCGGGATAATGCCATACGCATCGCTTTGGCCGAAAAGCTGTCGCTCAAGGCCGCGCAGCCGAGATATGAAGCCTTTCTACGCCGCGCGCCTGCATTGATCGCAGAACATACGCGGATGCTCGGTGTCGGTCAGGTGCGCGCCGGGATTGATGCGTGGGAGGCCGCAAGTGGGCTGGCCGCACGCGCCATCGCGTTAAGTTTGGACAAGCAGAGCGTCGTCTTTCAAATGGGAAGCTTGCTGGCATCGGTTCAAGCGCATAAGGCGAGCTAATTAGCCAAAAAATACAAGAGTCCACATGTCTGAACCTTTTTATATTACCACCGCCATAGCCTATCCAAATGGCAAGCCGCATATCGGTCACGCTTATGAAGCGATCGCAACCGACGCAATTGCGCGGTTCCAGCGGTTGATGGGCCGTGATGTGCGCTTCGTCACTGGCACCGATGAGCATGGCCTGAAAATGGACCAGACGGCACGGGCAGCCGGCAAGGCCACGCGCGACCTTGCCGATGAAATGTCGTCTTATTTCAAGGAAATGTGCAGCACTCTTGATATTTCCTTTGATCATTTTTGCCGCACGACGTCGGACCATCACCACAAGGCCAGCCAAGCCATTTGGAAACGGCTGGAAGCCGCCGGCGACCTATATCTTGACCGGTATGAAGGATGGTATTCGGTCCGCGACGAAGCATATTATGACGAGACCGAACTGACCGAGGGCGAGGGGGGCCAGAAGCTTTCGCCGCAGGGCACGCCTGTTGAATGGACTGTCGAGGAAAGCTGGTTTTTCCGGCTTTCGAAATATGAACAGCCTTTGCTCGATTATTATGCCGCGCATCCTGATTTTATCCGACCCGACAGCCGGAAAAATGAAACAGTTAAGTTCGTTGAGGGCGGCCTGAAAGACCTGTCCGTTTCGCGCACCAGTTTCGATTGGGGCGTCAAAGTTCCCGGCAGCGAAAATCATGTCATGTATGTCTGGTTGGACGCGCTAACCACATATATTTCTGCGATTGGCTTTCCCGACGATACCGAGGAATGGCGCAAATTTTGGCCGGCCAATGTCCATATCATTGGCAAGGACATTGTCCGCTTTCACACCGTCTATTGGCCCGCATTTTTGATGTCGGCTGGCTTGCCATTGCCTAAACAGGTGTTCGGGCACGGATTCCTGCTTTCCCGTGGCGAAAAAATGTCGAAGTCCTTGGGCAATGTCGTTGACCCGATGCAGCTTGCGGAGCTGTTTGGCGTCGATGCGCTGCGCTATTTCCTGCTGCGCGAAGTCAGCTTCGGTCAGGATGGCAGCTATAGCCCCGAAGCGATTGTCACCCGCGTGAATGCTGATCTCGCCAACAGCTTCGGCAATTTGGCGCAGCGGACATTGTCGCTCATCTTCAAAAATTGCGAAGGCTATCTGCCAGCCATTCGCGGCCATAATGATGATGACAAAGCCCTGTTGGATTTGGTGGGCGCGACAGTTTCCCAGCATATTCCTGCGCATTACGAAGATTTGGCGATGTCACAGGGGCTAGAAAGCTGGATGCAGGCGGTATTTGCCTGCAACGCCTATGTCGATGTGCAGGCGCCGTGGGCGCTCAAGAAAACCGATCCGGAACGCATGGAAACCGTGCTTGCCACGCTGTTCATATGCATCGCACAACTGGCCATCGCTGCA
>NZ_JBILAF010000047.1:0-14761 GCF_044354325.1 Sphingorhabdus sp.
CGCGACGCCGCGGTCAATGCAGAGGTTGTGCGGCTCGCCGTCAGCTTCCTTGCCATCGCCGCTTTGTTCCAGATTGTTGATGGCGCGCAAGTCGTCGGCGCGGGCATGCTGCGGGGATTACATGACACCAGCGTGCCCATGTTGTTCGCGGCCTTTGGCTATTGGGTGGTCGGCATTGGCGTTGGTGCGTGGTTGGCATTTTCGCAAGGGTGGAACGGCGTTGGCATCTGGGTCGGCTTGGCGAGCGGGCTGGGCATTGTTGCCATACTCATGCTCGTCCGCTGGTCGCTGCGCGCGCGGCTCGGACTGCTGCCTTCAGAAGCTTAATATGCCGTCATATTGCGGGCGCGCCTGTAACCTTGGCACCTACATATTGGAAAAGGGCATGCCTTAGCCGTCGATTGCCTTTTTCTCGTCAGGGTCAGTGCCGTCGACTTCCTGCACGCGGGCTTTCACCAATATGCGGGCATTGTTGGAGAACAGAAATTCCGCTTCGATCACGCCA
The DNA here is from genome assembly GCF_044354325.1 of Sphingorhabdus sp. Lineage (GTDB taxonomy): Bacteria > Pseudomonadota > Alphaproteobacteria > Sphingomonadales > Sphingomonadaceae > Sphingorhabdus_B. The sequence continues at coordinate 506 of NZ_JBILAF010000047.1, forward strand.
AGCCGGCGGGGGATGAGGTTGACGCCCCACATCATCACATGCTTGCCGCCTTTTTTGAAAGCGACGGTTTCGTCTGCGGGAATGCGGACGCGTTGCAGGGGCATCATGGACACGGCCCCCGTTTTTGGATCCACCGTCACATCGTGCATTTCAACGCGGATGGCGGACGGCGAACTGACGCGCAGCAAATAGACATCTTCGGGGCCGCCATAGACGTTGAAATGAAATGCCGACGGATTGCTGTCGACCGGCGATAGCGTGAGAACCGCCTCTTTGACCTTTAGCTGCGGTGTCGGGCCGCACGAGCCCAGCAATAGTGCACTTGCTGCGGCTACAACTGTGAATATCCGTCGGTTCATATGATCCTCGTTTCGGCATTGGCTTTGTTGTTCAAAGCCGGGACTGTGACTACTTTTTCCCTATCTAGGGTTGCCGAAGTCTTGTGCCAAGAGATTTGGCACCTATATCGCCGCTACAAGGTTGCATTACGGGAAAACACCGGTGCCTGATAGGGCCGGACCGTAAGTGGCCAGTAAGCGTTCAATTTTAAAATTTCGGGGTAAAGTTTTTATGGCTAAAGTTATTGGTATCGACTTGGGCACGACAAACAGCTGCGTTGCGGTAATGGACGGCGGCAAGCCCAAGGTCATCGAAAATGCTGAAGGCGCACGTACGACGCCATCGATCGTGGCCTTTGCTAAGGACGGTGAGCGTCTGATCGGGCAACCGGCAAAGCGTCAGGCCGTTACCAATCCGGAAAGCACAATTTACGCGGTGAAGCGCCTTATCGGCCGCCGCTTTGACGACCCAATGACCAAGAAGGACATGGGCCTCGTCCCCTACAGCATCGTCAAGGGTAAGACCGGCGATGCATGGGTTAAGGCAGGCGGCGAAGAATATTCGCCATCGCAGATTTCCGCATTCATCCTTCAAAAAATGAAGGAAACGGCAGAAGCCTATTTGGGCGAAACCGTAACGCAGGCCGTTATCACGGTTCCCGCTTATTTCAACGACGCCCAGCGTCAGGCCACGAAGGATGCTGGCCAGATTGCGGGTCTTGAAGTCCTGCGCATCATCAACGAGCCAACCGCCGCTGCGCTTGCATATGGCATGGACAAGGATGAGAACAAAACCATCGCGGTCTATGACCTTGGCGGCGGTACGTTCGACATTTCGATCCTCGAAGTCGGCGACGGCGTTTTCGAAGTGAAATCGACCAATGGCGACACGTTCTTGGGCGGTGAAGATTTCGACAGCGTGCTCGTTGAGCATTTGGCAGCCGATTTCAACAAGGCCGAAGGTATTGACCTTACTAAGGACAAGCTCGCGCTTCAGCGTTTGAAGGAAGCGGCTGAAAAGGCGAAGATTGAACTGTCATCGACACAGACGACGGAAGTCAACTTGCCGTTCATCACTGCCGACCAAAATGGTCCAAAGCACCTTGTGAAGACGATCACCCGCGCAGACCTTGAAAAGCTGGTCGATGACCTCATCAAGCGCACGTTGGAGCCTTGCAAAAAGGCTTTGGCTGACGCCGGTCTGAAGGCGGATGCCATTGACGAAGTCGTCATGGTTGGCGGTATGACCCGCATGCCAAAGGTACGTGACGTTGTTAAGGCGTTCTTCGGCAAGGAACCGCACACTGGCGTGAACCCTGACGAAGTTGTTGCCATGGGCGCAGCCATTCAGGCGGGCGTGTTGCAGGGCGACGTTAAGGACGTGTTGTTGCTGGACGTAACGCCGCTGTCGCTTGGCATCGAAACCTTGGGCGGTGTGTTCACCCGCATGATCGACCGTAACACGACGATCCCGACCAAGAAGAGCCAAGTTTACTCGACTGCCGAAGATAACCAGAATGCGGTTACCATCCGCGTGTTCCAGGGCGAGCGGGAAATGGCGGCGGATAACAAGCTGCTCGGCAATTTCGACCTCGTCGGAATTCCACCCGCACCGCGCGGCGTGCCGCAGGTTGAAGTGACATTCGACATTGATGCCAACGGCCTCGTCAGCGTAACTGCAAAGGACAAGGGCACGGGCAAGGAACAGCAGATCAAGATCCAGGCTTCGGGCGGTTTGTCCGACGCCGACATTGATCAGATGGTCCGTGATGCCGAGGCATTCGCTGAAGAAGACAAGAAACGTCGTGAAGCTGCGGAAGCCAAGAACAATGCCGAAAGCCTTGTGCACAGCACGGAAAAGCAGCTCGAAGAGCATGGCGACAAGATTGACGCTGCGCTGAAGGGCGAAATCGAAGCGGCTGTTGCGGAAACCAAGACTGCCATCGAAGGTGGTGATGCAGAAGCGATGAAGGAAAAGGCAACGGCCTTGGCGCAAATCGCGATGAAGCTTGGTGAAGCCATCTACAAGGAAGAGCAAGCCGCGGCATCGCCGGGTGCTGCGACCGAAGAAGCTCCTGCGGACGACAATGTTGTTGATGCAGAATTCTCCGAAGTCGAAGACGACAAGAAAGACTGATGTTGAAAGTTCCCGACTGTCGCCACCGAAACACAGCGACGGTCGGGAAGCCGGGGGGTAGTCAGTCATGAATCTTGACATCGATTATTACGAATTGTTGGAAGTCGAGCGGACAGCGGATGAAAAGACGCTGAAATCCGCTTATCGCCGGATCGCGATGGAATGCCATCCCGACCGCAATCCCGGCTGCGACAAATCCGAAGCCAGATTTAAAGCGGTTAGCCAGGCCTATGATGTCCTGAAAGATCCGCAAAAACGCTCGGCTTACGACCGTCTTGGCAAAGCCGCGTTTGAAAATGGCGGCATGGGTGGCGGCGGCCAGGGCGGCGGTGGCTTTGGTGACTTTTCCGACATATTTGAAAGCTTTTTCGGCGATGCCTTTGGCGGACGTCAGCGTGGCCCCGCACGCGGTGCAGACTTGCGCTATGATCTCGAGATTTCACTCGACGAAGCCTTCCATGGCAAGGATGCCGAAATTACCATCGATGTGGCGACGGCTTGCGGCACCTGTGAAGGGACAGGCGCAACCCCGGGTTCGGGCAAGCGCCGTTGCAACCTGTGCGCCGGTCACGGCAAGGTGCGCGCGCAGCAAGGTTTCTTCGTTGTCGAACGGACATGTCCGACCTGTCATGGCCGCGGCGAGGTTATCGAAGACCCCTGCCGTGTCTGTGCCGGCGAAGGCCGCAAGGACGAACGCAAGACCATATCCGTAAACATTCCGCCGGGCGTCGATGAAGGCACCCGCATTCGGGTTGCGGGCAAAGGCGAAGCTGGGCCTTATGGCGCGGCCGCCGGTGACCTGTACATCTTCATCCATCTGTCGCGGCATAAGGTGTTTGAGCGCGACGGCACGACGTTGTTCTGCCGTGTGCCCGTAAGCTTTACCACAGCCGCGCTGGGCGGCGAAATCCGTATTCCGGGCCTCGACGGTGCTGAACACCTCATCATCGTTCCAGAGGGCATCCAGTCGGGTAAGCAGCTGCGCCAGCGCGGGGCAGGGATGCCCGTCCTGCAAGGACGCGGACGCGGCGACATGGTCATCCAAATCGATGTTGAGACGCCGTCCAAGCTGTCAGCGCGCCAGAAAGAAATATTGCGCGAGTTCCGTGAAACCGAAACCGGTGAGGAATGCCCGCAATCGAGTGGCTTTTTTGATAAGCTCAAAGGGATTTGGGACGGCATCGCGACGTGATTGCGGTGTGGTGAAGTGATCGGTCAGGTTTCGATCTGATCAATCTCGTTCCGCAATGATGCGATCAGCGGCTGGACATATTTCAGCCGATCCTGCTCCTCATCCAATATCGCGTGGAAGGCGAGCCTTTTGTAAGCCCGCACCCTGTTTTCGGCGAAGTCATGACCTGCGGGAAGGGACGACACCAAAATGTCGATAAGCCGTTCTGCCCCGTGCAGCCGCCCCCACAGATAATCATTCTCGCGATAGGACCGGCTGAAAAACGCGCCGAAATTGTTGAACTCTATGCCTTTCAACGTGGCAGCAGCGCCGCCTTTGCGGATGGAGCTGCAGTCTTCGGGGGAAATGCGGTCCACTTTGACGGGGTCAAATTCATCGAACCCTTCGTCCTGCAACAATGGCAAGGTCGCGATGTCGTAAAGGGCATAACCCAGATAGCCGAGCAGCATGGCCCGGCGCGCCTCCACCGGCAGTGCCAAGAGCGCCGCGCACAATATTGCATCAACACGCAGGTCCGTTTGGACGAGGTCGCGCTGTGCCGCCAAATGGTCTATGAGCCCGGCCGGATTGGTGACGCCCGCTTTTGCGGCAATGGCAAAATCTACGCCGAGAAATTCGGCCGTTTCCAGATCCAGATACATCGCCAGACAGCGATAAATAGCATCACGGATCTGCGTGATGTCCTTTTCGGGTACGTCGATGACATTTTCGACCTCTTCCGTCAGATGCCGCGCAAGGAAGCGTAGCCGGCGAATTCTGAACCGTAGATCGTGCGTGCCAAAAAAGGCGATGGACTGTTTGGTCGCTTGCTTGCCGCCGTCTTGCGGCATGCTGTCCAATCCCCGTGTTCTGATTTCCGACCACAAAGCGGCTCTCAAGTCGCGGAAAAACCCGTTGTTAGCATCGGGCAGGCTACGCCGCGCGGTCGCCACAATATCGTCGACGACGCCCGCAAGCTTCAGATGGCCATAAGCCCGATAGCTGAATCCGGCGGCAAGTATCGCCTTTTCCTGCGCAGATTGACGCCATTTCTGCATACGGACGGCAGTCGGCTGGCTCAGGAACCAGGTCTTGCCCAGCATTGCCTCGACAGTGGTTTCGACTTCGTCCCGTAGGCTGTCGATCACCTGTCGCATGCGTTCGATCCGTTCCGATCGGCCCGAGATTTTTTCCAAGCTATCGCGGATCGGTTGCTCCCGCGGGATGTTCGATGTCGCGCCAAAAATCGTTGCGAAAAAGCCGGGCGGTTTGCGCGGCTTTTCCGCGCTGCCATCTGCATTGCGCCGACCGAAGCGGAAACTTGGGCGGCCGGGCTTTGGGTCAATATAGACAAAGCGGCGGTCGACTTCGCGGCGCGCCGGGCGGTTGCGCAGGGCGGCAATCGCCTGATTAAATGGCGCGTTGGCGAGCACGGAACCGTCAATCAGCATCGTGTCTTCCGCGGCATTGGCGGCAAATTGCTGCGGCAATATGCGTTTCAGAAATGCGTTCCGCCCCAACCACGGCACATTTTCGCGCGCAAGCAATCGGTCAAGTTCACGCACCGAAAAGGGCGGGAAGGCACCGGGAAAACTAGCGGTTGCGCGCGCCGCAAAGATGAGTTCTGCCATATCGGCAAGGTCCGTCCGCCCGCGTGTCGAAAAGTCGACGGTGATCCGGTGTTCAGACTCCGTTACCTCGGGCGGGCTGTTCAACCGCAAGATTTGATCATGCCCGTTAAAATCGGTGACCGTCACAAACAGGTCGAGCGGTTGGTTGATGGGCAAAAGCGGCGATCCCGCTTTGCTCGCCGCCATGGCCTTCAACGCATCCAGCAATAGCTTGGAAAACACATTGCCGCCAAAGGGTGGCGCGAACCAGCGGGCACGAACGAAGCGCGACAGCTTGGTTGCCACCTCGTCCTGTGCTTCCTTCGCGACCGTCTGTTCAACCGCGCCGCCGCGCCGCCGCAAGATTAACCACGCTATCGGTGTTGCCCAAAATTTGGAGAAGCGCGACAGCGGACGCGCATCGGGGTCCAGCAGGACGTCCACATCAGCCATTTCAAGCCACATATCGGTCAGCGGCTCCAGCGACTGCCCTGTGACAATGGCTTGGGATAGAAATATGCCGTTGATGCCGCCCGCGCTGGACCCGGCGATAATATCGGTCAGCACGCGCAGCTTCGTTCCGCTGACTTGTGATATTTCGGCGAGGAGGTCGTGATAGACGGACTCGCTGCCGCCCGTTGCGGGCACTGCATCATGGAACGCGCGGCTGGCGCGGACCATATGCCAAATCTCGCGCGTGACGCCATGCATGTAGATGGCAAGGCTAACCCCGCCATAACAAATGAGCGCCAGTCGAAGTTCTTTTTCACGCATGCCGATGGTGTGACAGCGCCAACGTTCGTGCGCAAGCACCTGTGCATGCTTTTTACAGCTTGAGTTCTTGATATGTTCTGATAGTTTCCGTCTATGGCAAAGGCAAAGCGCAAATATGTGTGTCAGGCATGCGGTTCCGAAGCGAACCGTTGGCAGGGGCAATGTGACGATTGCGGCGAATGGAATACGCTGGCGGAAGAAGCGAGCGCGACGGTCTTTGAGTTGAAGCATCATTTGCATTCGGGCGGACGTTCCGTCGAACTGTCGGGGCTGAACACCGACATCAAGCTTCCTGATCGCGCCTCGACCGGCATCGCTGAGTTCGACCGTGCGCTGGGTGGCGGCCTTGTGCCGGGTTCAGCGACGTTGCTGGGCGGTGATCCGGGCATTGGTAAGTCGACTTTGCTGTTGCAGGCGGCGGCCAATCTGGCGCGGCGTGGGCTGAGCGTTGCGTATATTTCGGGCGAAGAGGCTGTCGACCAAGTGCGTTTGCGCGCGCGGCGGCTTGGGCTCGGCGATGCGCCCGTGCAATTGGCGGCCGCAACCTCGGTCCGCGACATATTGACCACCATGGGGAAGGGCGCGCCACCCGCCTTGCTGGTGATCGACTCCATCCAGACGATGCACAGCGATTTGATTGAAGGCGCGCCTGGCACCGTCAGCCAAGTGCGGGCATCGGCACAAGAGCTGATCCGTTTTGCCAAAGAGCGTGGCTCTGCATTGATGCTGGTTGGCCATGTCACCAAAGACGGAACGATCGCCGGACCGCGCGTGCTTGAACATATGGTCGATACGGTGCTGGCGTTTGAAGGTGAACGAAGCCATCAATATCGCATATTGCGCGCATCGAAGAACCGCTTTGGCGGCACCGATGAGATTGGCGTTTTCGCCATGGCGGAAGAGGGCCTGACCGAGGTTGGCAACCCAAGCGCATTGTTCCTGACGGACCGTGCAGAGCAAGTGACTGGCGCAACGGTGTTTCCGGCGTTGGAAGGGACGCGGCCAGTGCTCGTTGAAATTCAGGCGCTTACCGTGCGCTTATCGAGCGGTGCTACGCCGCGCCGCGCCGTGGTCGGATGGGACAGCGGACGGCTCGCGATGATATTGGCGGTGTTGGAGGCGCGCTGTGGCCTTAGCTTTTCGACTGCTGAAGTATATCTGAACATCGCTGGCGGCTATCGCATTTCGGACCCTGCGGCGGACCTTGCGGTCGCGGCGGCGCTGGTATCTGCCCTTGCCGAGCGGCCCTTGCCGTCGGATGCTGTCCTGTTTGGGGAAGTCGCCTTGTCCGGCGAGATTCGGCCCGTCGCGCATGGCGCATTGCGCTTGAAGGAATCGGCCAAGCTTGGTTTCAGCCGAGCACTTGTTTCGCCATCGGTGAAGGGACAGTCGGGAATTTCCACGCAAGAGTTCCGCACGCTGGCCAATCTCGTTGACCATATGCTGGGACGTCACTAAATCCGTTTTTAGGCCATGTCATATGCGACATAAATCAAGCGGCTTTGCGGCTTGAGTGGCGATATTAGCGCACTGCGGACGAGGTGCGCCGGATTATAGATTGGGCAGCAGCTTCACATGACCGCGTTTGATATCATTGTGTTTTTCCTAATCGGCAGCGGCGCCGTTTTCGGCTTATTGCGCGGTTTTGTGCAAGAGACGCTGTCGATGATTGCATGGATATTGGTTATCGCTGCCGTCCGCGTGCTGCATGCCCCTGCCACGTCTGCGCTTGCGGAAACCATTGGGTCGGAAACAAGCGCGGCCATTGCGGCGTTTCTGGCGATTGTCATCGTCATCTATGCACTTGGTAGATGGATCGCCAAATCGCTTGGCGCGCGATCGCGAAAATCGCTTTTGGGGCCATTTGACCGTGTTTTGGGCTTTGGTTTCGGCATGTTGAAGGGACTGATGATGGCGACCCTCATATTCCTTTTGCTCGTCATGGGTTATGGCATGTTCTTTGGCGCGGATGAGGCGCGGCCCGAATGGATGACACAATCACGCACCTATCCACTGCTGAACGCCAGCGGGACAGCCATGTCTGATTTCGTTCGGGAGAACCGCGGGGCCGACGATGAAGCCGCGGGAACAAACGAGTGAGCGGTTCCGCTCTCTACAATCGCGACATACTCCGCCTCGCGACCGCGTTGGTCGCAAATGACCGCCTTGAAAATCCCGACGGGTCGGCAGAGGTCCGCTCCCCCGTTTGCGGAAGCCGGATGCAGGCAGATGTCATGACCGACGCAAGCGGGCATATATGCGGGCTGGCCTTGCGCGCAAATGCCTGCGCCTTGGGTCAGGCCTCGGCCGCCATTTTACGGCAAAACGCCGACGGGTTGAGCCTATCGATGCTGAATGAACTGCGCGGCGGCATTGCCCAAGCATTAAAGCGCGAGGGAGTGATGCCCGATATTTGGCCTGAGCTCGATTTGCTTTCGGCAGCCAGCGATTATCCGTCACGGCATGCGGCCATCTTGCTGCCCTATGATGCGGTTCTGGCTGCGGCGCAGAATATCAAAGAGAAAAGCTGATGGAGGATGCGCCGCATAATCTTGTTGCGGACGTGATGCTTGGCGGGGTTGTGCTGCTGGGTGCAGCTTTGATTGCCGTGCTTATTTTCCGCCGTCTGGGGCTTGGTGCCGTGCTTGGGTATTTGGTTGCCGGTATCGCCATCGGTCCGGACGGACTTGGCCTAATTGGCGCACCAGAGACTATATTGGCCTATTCGGAAATCGGCATCATATTGCTGCTTTTCCTCGTCGGGCTGGAACTATCGCCTAGCCGATTGTGGCTGTTGCGCAGGGATATTTTGTTATTTGGTCCGCTGCAGGTAACGCTCTGCGGCCTTGGTATGTTTGCGATCATTCGCTTCGCCATGCCGACCTTTAGCTGGGAAGCGGCGTTGGTCCTTGGCCTGCCGCTTGCTTTATCATCCACCGCGCAGGTCCTGCCTTTGCTGCAATCGCGTGGCCGCATGAAAACCGACTATGGCGAAAAAAGCTTCTCCATCTTGTTGTTTCAGGACATTTCGATTGTCCCATTGCTGACGATTGTCGCCGCATTGTCGCGTGCGCCGGCAGATGAAGGCGCCATTACGGGCTGGCGGCTGGTTCTATATGCTATCCTCGCCATATTGGGCTTGGTGCTTGCCGGGCGCTATTTGCTGTCGCCATTGTTGCGGCTCGTCGGCAAGATTTCCGAACGTGAATTGTTCATCGTCACAGGGTTGTTCACGGTTTGCGTCAGCGCTGCGGTCATGCAGTCGATTGGCGTGTCGCCTGCATTGGGGGCGTTTGTTGCAGGCGTCATGCTCGCAGAATCGCCGTACCGGCATGAGCTTGAGGCGGATATTGATCCGTTTCGGTCGATCCTGCTGGGTCTGTTTTTCCTTGCGGTTGGCATGTTGCTGGATGTTGACGTCATTATCGCCCAGCCTTTGTTTGTTGCGGGGCTTGCGCTGGCATTGGTCGCCGTCAAAATTGCCATCATCTTTGCGCTTGGCCGGTTCTTTGGATTGAAGAGCAAGCCGTCCATCATCATGGCCATGCTGTTGAGCCAGGGCGGGGAATTCGCATTTGTGTTGTTCACGGCGGCGCAACAGGCGTTGTTGATTGAGCCGGAGGCTGCGAGCCTATTTGGCGCAGTGGTAACGCTGTCGATGGCGTCGACGCCTTTCCTGATGATTATTGCCGGCAAGCTGGCGGCACATAAGCCCAACATTGCGGCCCAGCTTGATGACCCCGCGTTGGCCGCGCAAGCCAATGTCATCATCGTCGGCCACGGCCGGTTCGGGCAACAAGTGTCGCAGATCATGCAGGCCGCGGGCCGGTCGGTTACGCTCATCGATATCAACCCGCGGACAATCGACATAAGCGGCGAATTTGGTTTCAAAGTCTTCTACGGCGATGGGACGCGCGTGGATTTGTTGCAGCGGGCAGGGGGCGAGGACGCGCAGGCGATATTCTTCTGCATCGACGACCGGCATATGACCGCAGAGTCGCTCATGCCCGTGCGTGAGACATTTCCACGTACCAAGTTGTTTGTGCGCGCTTATGACCGGCAACAGGCGCTGGCATTGATGGAAGATGATGGCATCAGTATCATCCGCGAGCTGTTTGAATCGTCGATCCGCATGTCGGTTGATGCGCTTAAGTTCTTCGGAACGGAACGCGAGGCTATTCATGAAATCATCGCTGAATTCCGCCGCCGCGACCGAAGCCGTCTAAAAGCGCAATTTACCAGTGGTGATTTGCACGCCGGTAAACAGCATAGCTTTGGCGGTGATGGTTCGGATGATTTCCTGATCGCTCAGGATTGAGCTTCGTCGTCGAGGAAGGCCGCGACGTCATCCAGAATAACGTCCTTGGACAGGAAGGTTTTGCCAATGCCTCTTGCGAGCAAGAAAGGCAAAGTGCCGCCGCTCATCTTTTTGTCATGCCGCATATAATCCACCAGCAACGCGCCATTCGCGGTAACGCCCGCATCTGAAAGCGTGGTGGGCAAGCCCGCGGCTTTCAGCAGCCGCGATACGCGTTGTGCATCCTCTGCGGCGCATAGGCCAAGCCGGACGGAATAGCGAAACGCCAGCGCCATGCCCGCGGCGACGGCTTCGCCATGGAACAGCCTGTCTGAAAAGCCTGTGTCGGCTTCCAACGCATGGCCAAAGGTATGGCCCAGATTCAACAATGCCCGCGTGCCCGTGCGTTCGGTCTCGTCAGCGGCGACGATGCGCGCTTTGGATTGCACCGATGTTATGATGGCCTGCGCGCGAATGGCGGGGTCACCGGCAAAGAAACTGTCCAGATTGTCTTCGCAATATACGAAGAAGTCGGGATCATCGATCAGGCCATATTTGACCACTTCGGCAAAACCCGCCGCCAATTGGCGCGGCGGTAGAGTCGACAACAATTCAGGGTCGATAAGCACCAATGCAGGTTGATGAAATGCACCGACGAGGTTTTTGCCTGCCGCGCTGTTGATTGCGGTCTTGCCGCCGACGCTGCTGTCCACTTGCGCCAACAAGGTCGTCGGGATTTGCACGAACGAACAGCCGCGCTTCACGATATGCGTTGCAAAACCCGTGATGTCGCCGACAACGCCGCCGCCCAGCGCGATGACATGATCGCTACGTTCCACATGCTGCGCGAGCATCCAGTCGGTTAGCTTTTCCAGCTCAGCCCAGCTTTTGCCAGCCTCGCCCGCCGGCAAAATATATACTGCGGTTTTCACGCCAGCGGCGGAGAGCGCGCCTTCAAGCGCTGGCCAGACAGCGCGGGCAACATTTTCGTCTGTGACCACCAACAACCGGTTATCGCGCGCATAGGGCAGCAGATATTCCGGCGCCTGTGCCATTAAGCCCGCAAGGACATGAATGTCATAAGGTGCGTTGGTCAGGTCGACGGAAATGACGGTCATTGGGCAAGGGCCTTCACGATATTTTCAACGGTCCGCATATGCGGCGATGTATCGCTGCGAATATGGATATTGGCCGTCGCATATAGCGGGTTTCGAATCTTGCCAAGTTCCGTCAGGACTTCAATAGGGTCCTTATCCTTTAGCAAAGGCCGGTGGCTGCGCCGACCAACGCGATCGGCCAGTACCTTTACGTCTGCGTCCAGCCAAATGGATATCGCGCGCTCCAATATCAGTGCGCGGGTGTCCGCATTGACGAACGCGCCGCCGCCTGTAGCGATGATCTTTGGCGCACCCTCGACAAGCCGCGCAATAACCCGTCGCTCGCCATCGCGAAAATAGCCTTCGCCGAACTTTTCGAATATTTCGGAAATGGAAAGTCCCGCGGCACGTTCAATTTCATCGTCAGCATCAGCAAAAGGCACATTTAACCGCGCAGCGAGGCGCTTTCCAATGCTGCTTTTGCCCACACCCATCATCCCGACAAGAACGACTGGCCGGTCTATTACCGGGTCAGTTACTGTTCGGTCGTTGCCGATTTTTTGTTCATCGTTTCCGGGCATTGCGACACTGCCTATATATCGGCTATCCCCAACCCGAAAGTAATTTGCCACTTATCCGGAAAATTGTGGAAAAGCAGTATATTACACAATGGTTCAAGAGCGGCGGACGTAAAAACCGGTTTTTGCGCTTTCTAATTGTTGCGGCAGTGGCATTTGGCTTGCTACTCTGGCTTGCATATTTAGGCGGTGAACAACCATGCAGATAAGAGAAATTGCAGTGCAGCCCCAAACATTTGAAACAGGTTCGCGTCATTGACTGATAAAATAACAAAAGGCGGCCTTTTGGCGGCAGCCGCTGTCGTCCTCGCATTTGCGTTGCCCGCATTGGGGCAGCAGGGTCCGGAGTCACTTCTGCCCGAAGGCTTTGGCGACCCCGCGCCGTCAGCGCCGAATAATCCCGCGCGTCCCTCGTCTTCGTCACCGTCAACCACTAAGGCCGGAACATCACCGGCCAATCCGGCATCGGGTGACGTCAGTGCGGACGCTGCGGCTGACGACGCAGAAGAGGATGAAGAAGACGCACAGGAAATGGTCGTTCGGTATGACGTTCCGCCTGCCGCGCGCCGTTCGCTCAATGCGATTGGCATCATCTCCGAAACATCGGGTGGATTTCCAGCGTCGTCGTTTGGCGTGACCAATGGCGCTTTCCTGAAACAGGTTGTCGAACGCACATCGGGGCCAATTGCGTCGCGTTGGGGCACGATCATGGCACGGCGGTTGCTCGCCAGCCGGACCAATACGCCAGTGGGCGTAAACGGCGCGGATTGGACCGCAGAACGGGCGTGGCTGTTGTTGCGCATGGGGGATTCGGTTGTCGCACGTGGGCTTGTTCAGCAAGTCGATGCTGGCAATTACACCAAACGGCTTCATGAGGTCGCGATGCAGATCTATCTCGCCAATGGCGATCTGGCGGGCATCTGTCCGTTGACCGAAGGCGGCGTTCGCCTTGTGAACAGCGGGCGTTGGAAAATGTCGCGGGCTATTTGTGCATCGCTGGCCGGCGAACAAGGCAGCGCAACGGGCTTCATCAATCAGGGACGCTATCAGGGCTGGGTTCGGGGCGTTGATTATCTCTTAACCGAAAAGGCCGTGGGGGCGGGCATCAATGGCCGCCGGTCGGTTAAAATCGAATGGGATGGCGTTGAGGGGATGAACCCATGGCGCTTTGGTTTGTCCGCCGCCGTTGGTCTTGAGCCACCGGAGCAGTTGTTCAGCAATAGTGGTCGCCAGATTGATGGATGGCGTGCGCAATTGCCCATGTTTGCACCCGCCATACGCGCCAAATATGCACCCGGTGCCGCGGCGCTTGGCGTATTTTCCAACCGCGATATGGTTGATCTTTATGCGCAGGTTCTTGACGATCCCGATGCCCCTGATGCGATGAAAACGCAGGCTGAAAATCTGGGCAACGCATATACCGCATCGGACGATTCCGGAAAAGTTTCGGCGATGGCGTCGATTTGGGGCGCAGAGCGGGCGGATGCGGACTATCTGGCGGCGCTTGTCATGACGGCACGGGCCGCAGCGCTGATAACCCCAAGTTCAGACCATGCCGGGCAGGCCGATGGATTGATTGCATCAATGTTGACGGCGGGGCTTGATCGTTCGGCGGCGCGATGGAGCAATATAGTTTCCGGCGGATCGCTGGGTTGGGCACTCGTCACCTTGGGCGCACCCGGCCGCGTTACTCTGGCGGATTATGGCGATCTCGATGAATTTTACGGCAATGACGACAGCGATGATGGTCATAAGTCCGTGCTTTTGCTGGCCGGACTTGCCGGGCTTGGCCGCGTTGAATCCGGCGCACGCACTGATTTCGCTGGCGATCTGAAGGTAAATATTGCGCGGCAAACGGCTTGGTCAAAAGCGATTACGGCCGCGGCAGATCGCGGTGAACAAGGCACGGTCGCACTGATGGCGGTTGCCGGAATGCAGGCGCCATCATGGGCTTCGGTGCCTGCGCATCATCTATATTATATCGTGCGTTCGCTGCGTCAGGTGGGGCTTGAGGCGGAAGCGCGGATGATTGCGGCCGAAGCGGTCACCCTTGGGTGATAAGCAAGGCAGCGCCCTCTGATCGACGGACATGAGCGCGACGGACCGCGATCTGATAGCGCGCTTCATCGAAATGATGGCGGCTGAGCAGGGCGTTGCTGCAAATACCAGCGCAGCTTATGCGAGCGACTTGCTTGCGGCATCCAGTCTGACCGGTGGAAAGCTCGCACATGCCGATGCCGATAATTTGGTGACG
>NZ_JBILAF010000012.1:0-32399 GCF_044354325.1 Sphingorhabdus sp.
ATCGGTGCTCCGGCGCTTTTTCGGTTTTTTGCATGAGGAGGGTTTTCGCGATGATAATCCGTCCGCCGCTTTGCCCAAGCCGTCGCAAGTGCGCGCGCTACCGAAAATCCTTGATACAAAAGAGGTCGATCTTTTGTTCGCCGCAATCGAGGCGAAGCTTACGCAGCCCGCGCCTGCCTCCACCGACTATCGGCTCTCCGCCTTGATTGAGTTACTTTACGGTTCCGGTTTGCGTGCGACCGAGCTGGTGGCGCTGCCGCGCAGTGCAATCGTGTCGGACAAGCCGTTCATCATCGTCAAGGGTAAGGGCGCGAAGGAACGGATGGTGCCCATTTCAAATCGTGCGCGGCAGGCGGTGGGGGCATGGCTTGCGTTCGTACCGGAAAAATCGCGTTTTTTGTTTCCGTCGCGTACCGGGCATATCAGCCGCATAAGGCTGTTCCAGATTATCAAGGCGCTCGCCGCTGAGGCCGGTTTAGATCCGGCCAAGGTGAGCCCCCATGTCCTGCGGCATGCCTTTGCAACGCATCTTTTGGCGGGCGGTGCGAACCTTCGGGCGCTTCAGGCGATGTTGGGCCATGTCGATATCGCCACGACGCAAATTTACACGCATGTGGACAGCAGCCGTCTGGTGGAGTTGGTCAACCGCAGGCACCCGCTGGCAATGCGCACGTTGACCCGTGGCGCGACAGGCTCTAACCGGCAATCATGATGGTATATCTTGAATTCGAAAAACCTGTCGCCGCTTTGGAAGCACGTATTATTGAACTGCAGGATGCAGCGCGCGAAAGCGACGTCGACGTCAGCGCCGAAATTGGCAAGCTGCGCGACAAAGCGGACAAGCAGCTTAAGGACACCTACGCAAACCTGACCGCGTGGCAGAAAACGCAGGTCGCGCGCCATCCTGAACGGCCGCATTTTAAAGATTTCATCGCGTCGATTTTTGAAGATTTCATGCCCTTGGCCGGCGACCGCGCCTTTGGCGATGATCAGGCCATTATCGGCGGGCTCGCCCGACTCAACGGCCGGCGCGTCATGGTCATTGGCCATGAAAAGGGTGATGACACGCAAAGCCGTCTTCGCCATAATTTCGGTATGGGGAAGCCAGAAGGCTATCGCAAAGCCATAAGGCTGATGGAACTTGCCGACCGGTTCGGTATTCCGGTGGTGAGCCTCGTCGATACATCGGGTGCGTTTCCGGGTATTCAGGCCGAAGAGCGCGGACAGGCCGAAGCCATCGCCCGCTCCACAGAAAAATGCCTCGCGCTTGGCGTGCCGATGATCGCCTGCATCGTGGGTGAGGGCGGTTCGGGCGGCGCTGTCGCACTTGCGGCTGCAGACCGCATCTTGATGTTTGAATATGCCGTATACTCCGTCATTTCCCCAGAAGGCTGCGCATCGATCCTATGGCGGACCGGCGACAAGGCGGCGGATGCTGCGCAGGCCATGAAAATGACGGCCGATGATTTGAAAGCGCTTCGGATTATCGACCGAATCGTCAAAGAACCCATGGGCGGTGCGCATCGCGACCATGCGCTTGCGGCTGCATCGCTTGCGAAGGCGATTGATGAGGAAATTGCTGCGCTCTCCGCCTTTTCGTCGAAAGAGCTTCTACAGCAACGCCGGGCAAAATTCTTAGCGATGGGTGCGTAAGCCTATTTAGTTGTTGCACGGTTTGCAGCGGCACAAGAATTTACGTCGGTGCGCAAGATAATGTGATAAATTAGGTTTTCCTGATTTTAGGAGGACATGGATGCGCAATTCGAAAATTATCATGGCTACTGGCGCGGCAATCCTTGGATTGACGGCAATGGTTGGCAGTCTTCCGGCAGATGCAAAAACGAAGCAGCCCGCCGCGCCACGCGCATTCACCGCCCAAGAAAAGGCAGAGGGCGCGAAATATCACACCGAAATTCTGAAAGAATTTGGCAGTCCGATGCAGAGCCCACAGACGGCCTATGTTGTGCGCGTTGGCAAAAACATTGCGGCGCAATCCGGCCTTGGCAATTCGCAGGATGATTTTAACGTCACCTTGCTGAATTCGTCCGTGAACAACGCTTTCGCGCTTCCGGGCGGCTATGTTTACATCACACGCCAACTGGTTGCCTTGTGCAATAGCGAGGCAGAGATGGCGGGCGTATTGGGCCATGAAGTCGGACACACTGCCGCGCGCCACAGCGAAAAGCGCCAGAGTAACGCTACATTTGCCAACATATTGGGCATAGGCGGCACGATTTTGGGTTCAGTGCTTGGCGATTCCGCTGGATGGCTTGGCGCTGTCGGCGCTGGGCTTAAGCAATATGCGGGTCCGCTGGCACAAGTTTTCAGCCTAAAATATTCGCGGACACAGGAAGAAGAGGCTGATGACTTCGGCATCCGCTATCTGAGTAAGGCCGGCTATGACCCAAGCGCATTATCATCGATGCTGAATGCGTTGGCATTGCAGACAAGCCTTGATTCGCGGGTCGCTGGACTTGGTGACAATGCGGTGCCCGAATGGGCGAGTACGCACCCCGATCCCGCGCGGCGTGTTGTCCGTGCGGTCACGCGATCAAAATCCTATCCGGCGAGCAATGTGCGCAACGCCGACGCCCACTTCGCCGCCATTGACGGCATGCTCTATGGTGACGATCCGGACCAAGGCGTCATTGAGGGGCAGGCATTCATCCATCCGCAATTAAAAATGCGGTTCACCGCGCCAACCGGTTTTGGCATGCAAAACGGAAATGAAGCCGTCTCCATAAACGGCAACACGGGCAAGGCGATGTTCACATCCGCAGCGTTCGACGGCAATCGTGATGCTTATGTCAGCAATGCGTTTAAATCTGTTGCCGGCAAGAACATGACCATTCCAGTCCGCGATATCGGCAAGACAACGGTTAATGGCATCCCGGCATTTTACGCCCGCAGCGTCGTCAATACGCAGCAGGGGCAGCGCGCCGTGTCTGTCTATGCCTATGAATGGTCGCCCGGAACCGCATTTCATTTTGTGACAATTACCGCCGCCAATGCACGACCGTTTGACGGCATGTTTGAAAGCATGTCCCGATTGAGCAATGCGCAAGCAGCAGAGGTGAAACCGCGCACATTACGCGTCGTGACGGTGGCGCGCACAGACACTGTGGCGTCGCTGGCAAAGCGTATGGCTTACCCGTCGCTGCAGACCGATCGATTTCTTGCGCTGAATGGCCTGACCTTCAATGCAGCGTTGCGTCCGGGGCAGAGGGTGAAGATTGTCACATATTAAATAAAAAGGGCGGGAACCGTGAAGTTCCCGCCCTTTTTTAATTGTTCAGGCTTGGCGCCTGAATATTAAGTGACGTTCAGTTTATTGCCGACGTTGGTAAATTGGGTGTTCAGGGCGGCACCGAGGCTGCGCATTCCAACCATTGCAGCAACTGCAACCAAGGCTGCGATCAAGCCATATTCAATTGCAGTCGCGCCGTTTTCACGCTTAAAGATTTTCTTGATAAATTTCATCTTAGGTCTCCTGTTATTAATTTATTCACCCGGGCGGTTTTGTAGATATTAACCGTCATCAGCGTGTACATCATCAATGGTTACTAATTAGTTTATATGTATGTTAAATCTAAGAGGTTGATAGCTCAGTGGACACTTTATTCCCAATATCCTGTATTCCGTTTGCAACGGTCCCGAGAGAAGCCATCACTGCGATAATGATCAACGCCACGATCAAACTATATTCCACTGCCGTCGCCCCTTGGTCGCATTTTTGAATGAGTCGAATGAGTTCCAACATTTTATTGGTCCCCCTTCGATCCTTGGTTGCGGGCATCCGGAAAATCCCACACAAGGGTTAATAAAAGCTTGCAACATGATGAGATTATGGAAAAAAATCTGACAACATTGTTCGTTGTTGCCGCGGCATTAACCAACGAGAGCGGCGCGATTCTCCTGCAAAAGCGTCCGGACCATGCCTCTATGGGTGGGTTGTGGGAGTTCCCGGGTGGCAAGGTCGAACCGGGTGAAACGCCCGAAGCTGCGCTTGCACGGGAGCTGTTTGAAGAGCTTGGGATCTCCGTAAGCCCTCAAGACCTTTTACCCGAAACCTTTGCAAGCGAGCCATTGGGCGGCCGACATTTGCTGCTGTTATTGTATAGATGCGTGACGTGGGAAGGCACGCCCACGCCGCATTTTGCGTCTGAAATTGCATGGGTGCATCCAAACGACATGGCTGCGCTGCCAATGCCGCCCGCGGATTATCCGCTCGTTGAACGGCTTAAACGCATTTAATTTTCGGGATTTTTGGACAGTATATCGGCAAGCGAAACTTGCGCACTTCCCCTTTTGGCTGGGCGGGGTTGATTTTCAGACGGCGCCCAACCGCTCAGGAACAGATGCGTGAAATATTCCGGCACTTTGCCATGGGCGTCTGCGCGTGCCGCAAAAAGCCGGTCCAGCCGATTGATGACGTTCTTGCCGAGATATGCCCGCGGTCCGGCCAAGGCATTGCCTATCCCGGCATCGCGCACATCAGACACTATGCCGCGCCAGTTGCTATACCGCACCTCCGTCACGTCCTGATCCGCAACGGGCAAGGCAAACCCGGCGCGCACGATCAAATCGGCCGCGCTGCGCAAGTCGATTTGCGGGTGCATATGTGGCCGAACCTGATCGGCGTCAGATTCCAGAAACATTGATTTCAATGTGGCCAGCGTCCCTGCGCCAAACATATGGCCGAGAAACAATCCATCCGGTTTGAGTGTCCGCCGGATTTGGATAAGCGCGCCGGGCAGATCGTTAACGCTGTCCAAGGTGCCAGCCGAGATAACCAGATCGAACGATGCAGGCGGAAAGCGCAGGCGGTCCTCTTCACATCCGTTCTGTGTGTCTTCAGCGCCGCCTAATGATATCAACGGCATATGCGTGCAACGCATGTCCGCAGGCAGAATGTCCTTCTGCCACTGCGCAATCGGTCCAATAATCAACGCATGTTCGAACGCGCGCGTCACAAATCTCAGCCGTTCGCCAAGATCCTGCGCAATATGGCGCCACAGAAATTGATCGCCCTGACGCCGTGATGCACGCTCACGCAGCGCGCGGCGGCGCTGACGGTCAAATATTTCAGGCGGGTTGGTCTCGCTGGTCATTTCGGCCTTGTGCAGACACTGGCTTTATCCGACAAGTCTTCATGGCCATCACCCGCCACATTTTCCGTGCTGCGCTCAATTGGGCGCTGCCCGAACGCTGCCCATGCTGCGGCACGATAACGCCCGCTGGCGGACCATTTTGCGTTGATTGCTGGTAACAATTGCAGTTTCTTGCCCCGCCATGGTGCCATGGATGCGCAACGCCATTTGAATATGACCGAGGTGCGGATAGCTATTGCGCAGCATGTCTGGTCAAGCCACCCAAGCATGACGGCATTCGCGCCGCGGTGAAATATGACGACCTGTCTGCAAAGGTCGCACTCCGGCAAAAATATAGCGGAAAGATCGGATTGGCCCGCGTGATTGCGCAGCAGCTGGTTCGCCATTTGCCCGAGGATCGAGACAATATCATCATCACTCCTGTTCCTTTGCATTGGACGCGCATGTGGTCGCGCAGCTTCAATCAGTCCGCGTTGATCGGCCGCGCGCTCTCGGCGCAAAGCGGCATCGCTTTTGTCCCTGACATACTCGTCCGGCACAAACGCACGCCGAGCATGCGTGGCCTAAATGCCAAGGGCCGCCGTAAAGCCGTTGGGCAGGCATTTTCCGTGCATCCCAAATGGAAGGGCCGATTAAAGGGCAGCCACATCATTCTGATCGACGATGTCCTGACCACCGGTGCGACGAGTGATGGCTGCATATCGGTTTTGAAACGAAGTGGTGCGTCGTGGATTCAGCTGTTCTGCTGGGCACGTGCCTTGCGCGGAGAAAGCGTAGAGCAAAAGTAACTGCTCTGGATGCTTGACTTGATGGCGGCTGGGCACCATTTCACTTTTATGACCGCAAAAGTTGAAATCTACACCAAATTCGCATGCCCTTATTGTGTCCGTGCCAAGCAATTGCTCGACGGCAAGGGCGTCCAATATACCGAATATGACATAAGCATGGGTGGCGCAAAGCGCGACGAAATGGTGGCGCGTGTGCCCGGTGCGCAGACGGTGCCGCAAATCCTGATCAATGATACGCCAATAGGCGGCTCTGATGATTTGCGCGCATTGGAAAATCAAGGGAAGCTCGACGCGTTGCTAGGGCCGCGCGGGGCATAATGATCGCGTTTGACCTGAATTGCAGCAACGGACATCGTTTCGAAGGCTGGTTTGCGTCATCCGAAGATTATTCCAAGCAGCAATCGTCCGGGCTGCTGGCCTGTCCGGTGTGTAATGACATAGCGGTGCAAAAGGCGCTGTCCGTGCCGCATGTGCCCAAAAAGGGCAATCAACGCAGCGTGCCGGTTCCTATCGCCGATGTAGCCGCGCCAACCGCCGCAGCTGAACCTTCGAAAACCGAAGCGCTGCCGCCCGCAGTTGTTGAGTTTGTTCAAAAGCTTGCCGTTGCGCAAACCGAGATGCTGAAACAATCGCAATGGGTCGGCAGCCAGTTTGCCGAAGCCGCCCGCGCGATCCATTATGGCGAAGAAGCAGATCGCATCATCCACGGCGAAACAAGCGCCGATGAAGCCAAGGCATTGATGGAGGAAGGTGTGCAGGTTGCCCCGCTCCTTTTTCCAGTCGTGCCACCTTCTGCTAAAAATTGACCACCCGATAGCGCGCAGCTATGGCTTGCGCCGCAGCACCCATAGCTCAGCAGGATAGAGCATCAGATTCCTAATCTGGGGGCCACTGGTTCGAATCCAGTTGGGTGCACCATATTTTGGCTTTATTTGGAGGTTGCCTAACGTTCCATGGCTATCAGTTTGCGTGCATCAGATCAGATTTGCGTCGCTGTTCCGGCAACGGCGTACAGTGTCACCAAAATTCCGGCGATCAGCCCGCCCGAACGATAGCTGCCCGTGCGTTGCCACGTGAATGTTGCGATGATGGCGATCGCAATAAGGACGGGTACAAACTGGATCGCAATGACGGTGCTGAGCGGATCAAATGCCGTAATCAGCGAACCGGTCATGAACAGCAGGCCGTAAATGACGCCCAACAACATTATGAAGCCCGTGGTGAGCTTGCATATTGCCGCCAGATAACGCTGCCCGGCGCTGTCACTGCGGACTGTTGCGTTGGCCAGTGACTTGGTTGTCACCAAAAAGGCGAGGGTAAGCGGCACGATGTAGATCGCGGCAATCCCCCATTGCCTTGCACTTGGCAACTTGACCGCGACGACCCAAAGCCGAAAGTCGGTCAGGAACAGCATATCGACGAGCAAGAGCGCGGCATAGCCAGCCGCCACCGTCGCCAGAGCTAACAATATGGATTTAAGCCAGTTGGATTGATGCGTGGCAATGCGGTGTCCCATCATGCGACCGATCAAAAGGCTCACACCAGCGCTGGTTACAGCCCAAAGTGTGATTTGCGTGGTGACCGCTTGCGGGAGCCATTGCGACGCCGGAAGAAGAAGATAGGCGGCAATGAATGTCGGAAAGAATAACAGAGCGGGAAGCCCGGTGCTTAACGCGAAGTCTTTCCACCACGCGCGATCGCGTTCTGCCGACGGAGGGACCGGCGCGCCCTTCACCGACGCGAATAGGGGTAATCGGACAAGCGCATCAAACGCGCCGAGCATAATCATCACAAAACCGACAAGGCCAATGCCCGTACCCAATTCTTTCCAATACCATATTTGATCGTTTGCCGGTTTGGGCGTGCCACCGGTCAGCGTGGTTCCAAACCAATCAATCGCGTGTCCAATGGCTGCCGTGGATGCATGGTCACCCGGATGTGTTGTTGCCGGATGATAAAGCTTGCGCGCGGTTCCGTCCGCAACGCTGCCATATAACCGGTTTCCGACAACAGGCGCCTTCGTGCCAAACAATGTTTGCAGCTTGCTGCTTTTCGCGACATCCTGCGCACGGGCAACGCCCCACATCAAGTTCGAAAACTCGTCGTAGCGGCTGAAAACCACAGCAATATTGCGTGGCCAGTTGGGCGATCCTTCCTGCGCGAAAGGCGCGCCGGTGGATGACCCCTCCAGAACCATTGACGCATAAGCGTTGGGCATGGCAGCGGCCGCGGCAAGCACTGCCCAGCCGCCCATGCTGTGTCCTTCCAGTCCGATTTGATCAACATCGACCATCGGCAAAGACCGCAAATATTTCAAACCATCAGGGCCGCCAAAGCCGTTTGAGAATGCCGGCCCCTGACTGTAGCCATGGCCGGTTTGATCGAGGGACAAAACCACATAGCCCCTGCGCGCAAATTCAATCGCAAAACCGTCCTGCGTCTCGCGCGAGTTTATGTAACCGTGGACGGTAACTATGCCCGGCGCGGGTGTCGCTGGCGTGGCGTTTCTGGGGACATAGAGCAAAGCGCTCATGACTGTCCCATTGGTGCCTTTAAACCTTATATCGCGCACGATTGTGCCATCTGCCGTTCGAACGCTTTGGGCGAGAAACGCGCCCGCCAGAACGATCGCCAATCCGATCAGGATCAACCACCAGCGCGGTTTTGTGCTTATGGCGTGGCCCATGTTTTCATGTGTGACTGACACCCGCAATACCCCCCGCCCGAATTTGCTTTTTCCGACTGTATGGCGACGCCGTTTGCGATGCAACTGTTCGCGATGCGCGGCGATGCGCTGGCGCGGCAACATGGTTTAGACCCCGCAAGAACCCTGGCGTCCTTATTTCCTGACTTCGCATAAGGTAAAATGTCACAAAAAGCCCGCCGCTGCACCGGGCAGGGCGGGCTTCATGTGTATTCGGGAAAAAGACTCTTACTTGTCTTCTTCTTCCTTCATTGCATTGTCAGCGGCATCAGCGGTTGCGTCGGCAGCTTCGCCTGCTGCTTCTGCAGTGGCGTCAGCGGCACCTTCAGCAGCAGTCATGGCATTTTCTGCGCCAGCTTCAACAGCTTCGCCAGTTGCTTCGGCTGCTTCGGCGGTTTCTTCAGCTGCCTTTTCGCCAGCTTCGCCGCATGCAGCGAGCGAAATTGTGAACGCGAGAGCGGCAACAGTTGCGACAAGTTTCTTCATATTGGTTCTCCTCAGTCCCATGCATTACAATTGGGTAGTCAGGCGTAACGGATGAAGGCCGTCATACGCAACTATTTTTCCGTGCCCCGGGAAATGCCCCATTGGCGCGCGACGGTGTAACCAAGATAGCCTGTACCAAATAGCGCATATAATGGTTCTGGCAGGCCGTTGAGATAGGCATTCATGCCCGCCGCAATGTTCGCCGCGGTTTCAGGTTGGACGGCGGAAATCAGCCCCATCGGAATAGCCCAGAGCAGCATTGCATACATGATGTATAAAAAGCTTGGCCGCGCTCTGCTTGTCCATGGGTCCGCCGATTGCGCTTCGGCCAAGATGCCCGAAAGCTGGGTTTTTATATTCTCGAGCTCCTGACTGCCCTGCAGTTTAAGCAGTTCAAGCTTGGCGGTATCGCGCGCCTTCGGATCGGGAATGATTTTGTCGATGATGCTGGCAATTGGCCCAATTAATCCGTCAACGAATGCCATAATGAAATCCTTTTTGATTTATCCAATACGGTTCGATAGCCAGCCATACAGAAAGGCTTCCTGTGACGGCCGCGCCTCCGCCAACCGGACATAATGGGCACCCTGCAGCGCATCCATTGCCTTCAGCAGAACATTTTCTGCAGCGCGTCCGCGCTTGTCGAAAAAGGCAGACAGCGCCGACAAAGTTGTCGCACCCATTTTGCGATCCGCCGCAATATCCGCATAGTCGCGCCCATTCCGGTTCAATGCGTTCAACGCGCGTTGCAGAAAGCCCGTTGCCGTTCCCGTGCCCATATTGACGCCGGTATCGAACAATTCCGCCGCCAAATCTGGCGCAATCGCTGCGACATCGGCAAAGCCGGGGGCATGCCAATATATGCGTTTGTACATGGCTGCGGCTTCGGTCCGGGGAAGCTGGGTCATCTTGTCATGATAGCCGTGCCGACGCGCCACCGCCTCGGTAATGCCCCAACGGGTCGGGCCGCCTCTGTCCGCCGGATGATTTACATAGTCGCCTTCACGGGCAATCAGGTCATCAATCAGCGCGTCAATATGTTTCATTGTCGTCGAGCCCTCACTTTCGCAACAATAATAACCAATATGGTTATTTGTAGGAAAGTGAAAAACGCAAAGCCGCAGCGCTGGCGCGTGTGCGGCATTTCCCACGGCTGGAACTTTACCCCTTGCCGTGCATTATTGATCCATATGGTGGCCCCGAAGGTTGTCGACCGTCATCTTTTGACGATCGCGACCTCCTGGGCACCTAGGTTTCCATTACGCATAGCCGCATCGCACCGGTGAAGACGAACCCGAACCAGCGATTGATCCGCCCGAGGGCACGTGCCCCGCATCTCACGCGATGAGACCCTGAGGAGTAGAGGAACGATTATGACGGCGGCAAAAGATAACAAGACGGTTCAAACCCTGATGATTGTCGAGGACGAGGTGCTCGTTTCGATACTTCTCCGGGACGAGTTGCAGAAGGCGGGATACAAGGTACTCGACCTGACGGATAGGCTCGACGCGGCGATGGAAGTCGCGAAAGCTGAAAAGCCGGATCTGGCGTTGGTCAACATCCGGCTGGCCAAAGGTGACGATGGCATCGAACTTTCGAAGCATCTCAAGGGTTTGGGGATACCGGTTTTGCTTATCAGCGGACAGGTCAGCCGGGCGAGCTCAGCCAAAACCGTGGCGATCGGATCGATGCCTAAGCCTTATGATCCCGAGGAGATGTTACTCGCGGTGGCCTACCTCCTCGCGCGCCTGAATGGGGACGACACTTTGCCGAAGCTGCACCAACTCGAAGTGTTTGACGACAGTTGTTTCGATCGCGAACCTGCCGCATAAAGCTGCGTTAACAACCGCGAGATAGGAACGGACATTCCAGCGAGATCCATTTTCCCGGATCGTGCTGTTTACGAACGAAAAGGTACCGAACGTCGTTGATGCGGTGTTCGGGTTGCACTGATCGCCCATTCATTCGCCACTTTCGATGACGTTTTCGATGGGGCAATCAAGCTGCCACGAAAATCCGGTGGAAGAAAAATCGGTTGTGATGCGGGCACCAAGGCTCATCCTGACAACTTCACCCGTCACCGTTGATCCAAAGCCCTTTCTTTGCGGGGCAACGACCGAGGGGCCATCAAATTCATTCCAATTCATCACGAACCGGCCTGACTCTTCACCGGGTTCGTGCTGCCAAGTAATAGCAACACGACCAGAGTCGTTAGATAAAGCGCCATATTTGCTAGCGTTTGTTGTCAATTCGTGAAGCGCCATCCCGATGGTTTGAACCGCGGCGGGTGACAAGTACACCGTGTTACCTCCAAGCGTGATCCGGTTTCCAATCAGGTCCTTAAAATGGTCAAGTTGTGCACGCACCAGATTTTCCAGCGCAACGCTCGTCCAGTTGTTCGCAACAAGTATGTTCTGACTAGCCGATAAAGACTGGATACGCGCGGAAAATTTTCGAACAAACTCTGCATTGGCGCCGCCGCCGGTCTGGTGAGCTACCGACATAACCACGGCGAGCAGGTTCTTCGCACGATGGTTTATCTCGCCCATCAGAAATTGGACATGACTGTCACGATCCTTCTGCTCCGTGACGTCAAGGTTTGTGCCGACGACCCATTGGGTTTGTCCATCAAGATCGGCGCGCGCTATTTCCACCGCGCGAATGTGTCGAATTTTGTTGTCGCCTGTTCGCCGGATGCGAAATTCGCGGGTGCTCGTTCCACATCGGGTAATTGTGTCCTTAAGGACCGCGTCCTGTTCAGCAGCATCATCGGGGTGAACGCGGCCAATGTAGTCACTATATTTCAAGAAACCGTCTACCGTTGGCGACATTCCGTAGATTTCGAACATCGCGTGATCCCAATGGATTCTACCGGATGGGACATGCCATCGCCAAAGTCCAATCCCTGCGGTTTCCGTCGCCAAATGCATTGTTGTTTCGCTGTCTTCAAGGTCAGCAATAGCCTGCTTCTTTTCGGCCATACCCAGCTTCAGCTCATCGAGTATCCGCGCTTTAGCCGTTGCCAAATTCAAAGAAATTTCACGTTCTTTTATCAACTGTTTGTTGGCTGATTGCATCCCATGAACGAGCAACAGATCCGTCCCCACGACGAACACATAGAATGCGAGCGCAACCTCCACGCCATCGGTACTAAATGTTTCGCCGGGGCCGACGAAATAATACCATGCAATTAGTCCGCACAGTACAGCGGACAGGCTGCCAAGTCTGACCCCAAATAGAAACGCTGTTATGATGACTGCCGGGAAAAATGTGATGTAAGGATAGCCCGAAGGAAGCCATGTATCCGCGGCAATTCGAAACAGCCACGCCATGCCCACAATCGCTAAGGTACAAGCCAATCCAAAAATGGGGTTTTGCCCAAATAA
This sequence comes from Sphingorhabdus sp., assembly GCF_044354325.1. Classification (GTDB taxonomy): domain Bacteria; phylum Pseudomonadota; class Alphaproteobacteria; order Sphingomonadales; family Sphingomonadaceae; genus Sphingorhabdus_B. The sequence continues at coordinate 12,476 of NZ_JBILAF010000012.1, forward strand.
GGGAAAACGCTCGGTCCACCGCATTCTGCAGCTGGCGCCATCATATTCCAAAACATTATCCACCATATCCCCCCTCAAAAGTGACCATATCACTTTTCTTCGCCGGGTGATGGATGTTTCCAAAACCAAGTCGCTGCCCGATAAACGCGTGAACGGAGCGTTTGTTCCAAGACCAAGTCGCTTTGATGTGAATCTAGGCTTCTGATCGAAATGCTTCGATATTTCTACGGGTCAAGCCGCCAGATTAAGTCACCGTGGCTGAGGTGCCAGCTGTCGTCGCGCGCAAGCTATTGGCCGTCTGCCTGCTCGTGGGCCCAATATTTCCGGGCTGGCTTGCGCTAAATCACTCTAACGACGCTGCATTTGACCTTGGGTAGTCAACTCTGTGCATTGATGCTGACAGGACATAAACTGGCGACCGGTTGTTACGACCAGAATATCGCTAAATTCCTCCGGAGCCGCAAAGCCTTTTTTGGAGATCGTTCAATGCACGCATTTACCTCGCCGCAATTACAAAATGCTATATCTCTACGTACAGAATTTACGAACGACAGTAGTTCCGCCGGATGGTTCGAGGCGGACAATAGCGCGCACTTTATCACCAATAATAATGGCAAGGTCATGCATGCAAATGCAGCGGCTAGGGCGTTGCTCGATGATGGCCAACTCTGGATCGACAGAGAGGGATGTTTAGCATGGTCACGGCGTTGCAAGTCGGTTCGTGATTTGTTGTCGCGGGCGATCCAAACCGCTGAGGTCCAACGATGCTTGTGTGAAAGCGCGCCGGATCAATGGATAGGCATTTCTGCAACAATGATAAACGAAGCTTGCCGGGATCGTTTTCTGATAAATGTACGTGAAATTCGCCCGACAATGGATGGCGATATGCAATTGATTATTGACCATTTCGGCATCAGCCGGTCCGAGGCCCCCGTTTTATACGGTCTCGCCAAAGCTCTGTGTCCCAAAGAAATTTCTCGTTCCCTCGGGCTTTCTGTCTTTACCATTAGATCGCATATCCGATCAATATATGCGAAGCTTAAAGTTAAGAATGCAGCTGAAGCTCAAAAATTAATACACGCCTTTATATCAGTCATTTCATGTGTGTAAATTAATTAGTCAATATTAGTTAATAACCATATCTATTCATATGAATGTATTCAAAATTTATTGCATTGCTACTTATATTCATCGTCAATTTCGACGATAAATGAAAAGGAAAGTGCAATGTCAATTTCAAAACTATTTGCCTTCGGTTTCGTTGCTTCTGCTGCATTGGCAGGTAGTGCACCGGCTTTTGCTGAAACCTTGACTGTTCAAGGTATTGTCGCTCCCTATTGCAACGTAAATCTCACCAATGTTTCCAGTGGCACCGCTTCGGTTGCAATGGCTGCATCGCAGACTGTAGCAAATCTTCGATTGTCCTGTAATTCGGCGACTGGCACCAAGCTTGTCGTCACGTCGCAGAATGGCGATCTGACGAACCAGGTCGGACCGGTTACCAACCGCATCAACTATGACATGATCCTTGATTCACCGAGCGACGCTGCTTTTGGCATCGCAGCAACCGATACCTATCCCGGAAGCGGCGTCGAGGGTCAGAACAAGTTTACGCGGTCGAACGCTGGCTATACGCAGCCGATAGCAAACGGGATCCCCTTGGTCCTTTCGATGAATCTGAACGTCGCGGTGGATGCGAACAATACACCTACTTCGCAGAACTTCCCGGCGAATGCAGCGCCTGCCGGTACCTATACAGAGGTATTCTCCTTTACGGCCAGTGCCGTCTGACAGGTACGTCAACACAAGGGGTTGCTGGTAAAGCAACCCCTTGTTTTTCCCAATTTTGATTTGCGGAGGGACCCGTTATGAAAATAGGCTCATTGGCTATAGCCCCGTGTTTGTTTTTCTCGATTGTACCTGGCGCTGCCCAGGCTCAAGGTTATCAGGTCCAACCTATGTTGGCGACCATCGCGCCAAGCGGTTCGGATTCGCATCTGACCATGTCGATTAAGAACACCGGAGCGGTTACCATAACGCTTGAGCTCATTCCGTTTCGCGCCACAGTTGACGATAACGGAACACCTAAGCGCATTGATGAAGAAGCCGACTTCCTGGTTTATCCTGCACAGTCAGCGATCGAGCCCGGAAAGGAGCAATCCGTCCAGATCCGGTATATTGGCGCGCCAGCCTTAACCGAAGCGCGGATGTACGGTGTGCGGATTTCGCAATTGCCGGTCAGTGCGCCGGGATATACGGGCACCACAAATGCAGGCAGTACAGCGTCTGATGTGAAAGTTAGCTTCAACTTTCTGAGCCACATCATCGTTTCTCCCAATGCTGCAAAAGCCGCAATAACTATCCAAGAAACGGCGCGTGAGCCCAATGGTGATTTGGTTCTGCGTATTACGAATTCCGGCAATGGTATTGCGGTGCTGAATGCGTCCGAATTTACGCTGACGGATTCCACTGGGAAAACCATGACGCTTGCCGCCGATGATTTGCACTTCGGTGACTTTTCAGCGTTCATGCCCAATCAAACCAGACGGGCTACGGTCAGCGCAAAAAAACTTGCAGGGCTGGTCGGCATGATCACGCCGAAGCTGACGGTTCAATAACTCGTGCATCCCAATATGGTTCGGCGACCTACCATCCGCTGGGCCGCGACCGGTGGCACGGCTATTCTTGCCATGATTGCCCCTTATTCGGCTGTCGGATATTCTGCGGGCGACGGGGCAGTTGCCGCCGGTTCTGATACAGCTGATGTTTATGGGGCAGGCCAGCAGGACAGCGGACCTGCGGTGGCAGGTAAGATCGCAGTGCGGGTTCCGCTTGAAGTATCGCTTGTCGTCAACGGTAAATTTCTGGGCACCATCAGTGTCGCGGTCGATGCGAAAGGCGACGGTGAGATCGACGCAGTCAGGTTGATCGATTTGCTTCGCCCGATTGTCGATGCGCCGCTCCTTTCAGACATAAATGCGCGCATCGCTGGTAAAACCAAAGTCGATTTTTCGGATCTCGATACCGGGGCATTTTCCATTGCTTTTGACAGTCTGGCGCTGGTGGTAAAAGCCACTCTGGCCGCCGACGCTTCGCTGCCCAGCGACCTGCGGCTGTCCGCCGAGCAAGCAACACCGATCCCGTCATCATTCGATCAGCCAAGCGGTTTTGCCGCCGGATTAAATATTGGTTTGGGACAGCGTTACGCGTTTGAAGAGGGCGGTTTCGAACGGCTGCGTGCCAATTTGGATCTGATTGCAAATATCGGCGGTTTTGAAGGGGTCACGTTGACCAGTGGCGCGATTTATGACGGACAGCATTGGCAAAGGCAGGAAACGCGGCTGACGCACGATCTGTTTGATCAAGGCATTCGCGCCACGGCTGGAGAATTCACGCCCAGTTCGACCTCTTTTCAAGGCTCTGGCGGTATATTGGGTGTGGGCGTCGAGCGGGCCTATTCTACTATCCGGCCATTCCAGAACACACGGCCCACAGGGCGTCAGGAATTCACGCTACAACGCGATTCCAGTGTCGATGTTTTCGTGAACCAAGTACGCGTCCAGACCATCCAGTTGCAGGCAGGACGCTATAATATTAGCGATTTCCCGTTCACTGCCGGACCCAATCAGATTAAACTTGTCGTTGAAGATATCGGCGGGCGACAAGAAATCGTGAACTTCGACGTGTTCAACACGACGAGCCTGCTAACCGCCGGCGTTTCGGAATTCGGCGGTGCTGTCGGCGTCAGGCAAAAAGGGACCTTGTCCTATGGCTTTTTACCAGCTGCAACCGGCTATTGGTATCGTGGAATATCCGATACATTGACGCTGGGTATAAATGGCCAAGCCAGCGCAAACCGGGCCCAATTTGGAGGCGTTGCCACCATCGGCACACAGATAGGGCTGTTCCAGCTTGAAGGCGCCACCAGCACCCGATTTGGCAAAGGCGGCGTCGATCTCGCGCTATCCGCAGACTATCGTGGAGAATTCTCGCTCCGTTCAGAGGCTGACCTGCGCGTGGTGGGCTCGGCTGTTTATCGCAGCGCAGATTTTTCAGACGCTTTCTCTCGCAGCACGCGCAATGGCCGCGTGCTCGACGCCGCGCTGCAAGTTCAGTGGCTGGCACCTTTTGGTATCAGCACAGGCGCGGGCGTGAGCTATGGTCTATCACGCGACGGATTACCCAATTCGTACCGCTATGACCTTACCCTTGGCCGAAGTTTTGGACGGATTGGTGCCACGATCACCGGATCACGAACCGTATTTTCCAATGGCCAAGGAAATGAAAGCCGTGTCGCTATTGGATTGTCTGTGCGTCTTGGTCGGCGCGATAATGTGAACGCCCGCTACGATAGCGGCACGCATCGTACAGAGTTGGAAGCCAGCCGTGCGCCGGAAGGCAGGCTGGAAGAAGTCAGCGGGTATCTGCGCTATACCAAGGAAGACGATGCCTCCGATGCTTCGGCCAGAATAGCGTATGTGAATAACCGTTTCGACTTGGTCGTGAACCACAACCGCCTTGAAAGCGCAGGGCCGGGCGGAAAGACCCGTAATGCTTCCGACTGGAACATGCGCACAGCGATTGGATATGCCGGCGGCAGCTTTGCTGTGGGGCGGGCCATTGACGAAGGATTTGTAGTGGTGCCGGTCCACCGGTCGCTCAAAGGATCGCAGGCGCTGATCGGTGCGGGGGATAGGGTCATTGCCCGTTCGGGCCTTTTCGGTCCTGCGCTTGTGCCCATTGGCCGAGCTTACGGGGTCAGCCGTTACGATGTTAAAGTCGACCCGCTACCGATTGGATATGATCTTGGTGCAGGCAACATCAATCTCTTCCCCGGCTACGGATCGGGATATCGGATCATGATCGGCAGCGACGCGTCACATATCGCCGTTGGATTTCTGCATGGAGATGATGGGCCGGTGGCGCTGTCGTCTGGTTTCATCACACCGTTAGACGCCAAACTATTGGATGGCTGGGTTGAACGATCATTCTTCACCAACCGCGCGGGACGGTTCGTCGCAGACCGGCTAGCACCGGGACGTTACCGCCTAACTATGCCAGGACGTGGAAGCGCAGAATTTGAAATCGGTAAAGACACGAAAGGAGTGAGCGATGTTGGCACGATTCATTTGGCGCGGTAAAAGCAATATGCTGTTTTTCGTATTGGGATGCGCGCTTGCCGCCGCATTACCCGGTGCCGCTCATGCTTGTGAGACCGAGATAACGCCTGACAGCTCGGCAATGTACATTGAATACGACCCTTTCGCGTTTACGCGCAGCGAGGGGCAGCTGGCGTTCACCGTAACGAACAAGAGTGAACAAGATTGCGCGGTAGAAATCGTCCTAATGGATGCCGCGCAGCTTTCGACCGCGGAAGTCGAGATCGCAAATTCAGGAATTCTCGTCGCATTTTCCGCGCGCAGCGGAGACGCTTTACTGAATCCGAGCGCCATTCCGGGCATCTGGCGTCTGAACCTTGCACATGGTCGGTCCACGGGCGTTGTTATAAGCGGTCTGGTCATAAAGGATGCAGTCGCATCAGCAGGCCGGCACGAAGCCGACCTGACCGTCGGCATACGCGGTGATGGCAATGCGTCAGTCCCGGTCTCCAGCCTGCCGCTCAGAGTGAGCCTGTTCGCCCAACCGCGCGCGCAAATGAATATCGTCGGCGCAGCCGGAACATTTGGCCAAGGCCCCAGCGTGGCGCAGGTGGATTTTGGAGAAATCGCGTCCAATTCAACCAGGCGCGTGTTTCTTGAGGTGCGCGCGAATACAACCGCCCGCCTTTCGATTGTTTCTGCCAATAGCGGCCGGCTCATGCGAGAGGGTGGCGCCAATGACGAGGGCGGTATTGCTTATAGTGCGCAACTTTCCGAAGCGCCGGTCGATCTTACCAAGTACTGGGAATGGATATTCGAACCACCCCGGTCGCTTGCCGGAACGTCCCTGCCCCTGGACCTAACAATTGGTGCAGTTTCAGCGGAAAGAGCTGGTATGTATAGCGATGTTCTAACGATTGAATTGAGCGCTATTTAGACGCCCTGGTATGAGAAGGCTCCTCATGTCCACATGGCGCTGAACCGCGCAAGAAATTGCTGCGCGTGATGTCACGGCGGGCTTATCGACAATGACATTCTAAGGAATTGTGCGGTAAGCCTTGGAATAATTGGTCGGGACGACAGGATTCGAACCTGCGACCCCCACACCCCCAGTGTGATGCGCTACCAGGCTGCGCTACGTCCCGACCGCCAAAGACCTCGCCGAGGCCAGTGGAAGCGCGCCTATATGGCGCTGGTTTCCTAAAAGCAAGCGCGGTTTGGACGCTTTGACGTTGCGTCAGCTGGGTGCAGGTGATAATCGCGCCCGATTGTTCAGGACCGCGCCTGCATTGGGCGCCTTTTTTAAAATGTGAGGTTTCCGATGGAGTTTGTTATCTTGAGCGCTGCAGCTGGTGGCGCGGGTGGTTCGGCATTTTTTGTGCAGCTGTTCCCACTGCTTTTGATCTTCGTCGTTTTCTACATGTTTCTCATTCGCCCGCAGCAAAAGCGCGCCAAGGAGCATGAGGCGAAAATCAACGCGGTGCAGAAGAATGATGACGTCATCACTGCGGGTGGCTTGATGGGCAAGGTAACGAAAGTTGCCGATGACTATGTCGAAGTCGAAATCGCGCCAAATGTGCGGGTGAAGGCGGTTAAATCCACCATCGCCAATGTACAGCCGCGCGGCGCCAAAGCTGCTAACGATTAATCGCTGGGGTTGAACAGAAGTTCTGTCGACCCCAAATTCCGTTTTCCCAGTTCGTTCGGACCCAGCCTATGCTTGATTTTCCCCGTTGGCGCGTATGGATGCTCAACACCCTGATTATTCTGGGTGTGCTTTTTGCCATACCAAGCGTGTTGCCTACCCACATCAGGGCGCAGCTCGCGCAATTTGTGCCGACGCCGACCATCAACCTTGGTCTCGACCTTGCGGGTGGTAGCCACATTCTGCTTGAGGCCGACACCTCGCAGCTTGCCGAAACCCGGTTGGAAGCTTTGGAAGATAGCGTCAGAACGACAATGCGCCGCGCCGATCCGCGGATTGCGATTTCGGATGTGTCGCGTGCCAACGGACAATTGAGCTTTACGGTCGACAGCCCCGCTCAAGTCGACGCAGCCCGCGAGGCGTTGTTGCCGCTGACCAGCAATGCAACCGGCGGCCGCGACTGGAACATCGGCGTGAATGACGGCAACCGCATGATCCTGACACCAGCGGGCACAGGCGATGAAACTGCACTCGACCAAGCGATGGATACGGCAAAGGACGTTATCGATCGCCGCATCAACGCCTTGGGCACGCTTGAGCCTACGATCATCCGTCAGGGTGAAAATCGCATCGTTGTTCAGGTCCCCGGATTGGATGATCCAGAGGCGTTGAAGGCATTGATTGGTAAGACGGCCAAGCTTGAATTCAAACTTGTCGACGAACAAGCCGATCCCGATCAGACCGCGCAGGGCAAGGCCCGCGTTGGCAGCCAAGTTCTGCCCTATCCCGATAACCCCTCCGGTTTGCCGTACATTGCCGTGCGCCGGTTGGGCGGCATTTCCGGCGACAAGCTGGTTAAAGCTGACCCGACATTTGACTCGCAGACAAATGAGCCAGCGGTCACCATCCAGTTTGATAGCGAAGGCGGGCAGAAATTTGCCCGCATGACGCAGCAGAATGTCAACAAGCTGTTCGCCATCGTGTTGGACGGACAAGTGATTTCCGCGCCGCAAATTCGCGAACCGATTTTTGGTGGCGTCTCGCAGATTTCCGGAAGCTTCACGACGGAAAGTGCCAACGCGCTGTCCATCTCGCTTCGGTCAGGCGCATTGCCGGTTGACCTGAAGATTGTTGAGGAACGTTCGGTTGGCCCGGATTTGGGTGCTGACTCCATTCGCCGCGGCATTTTGGCTGCGGTCATCGGTACCACTGCAATTCTGGTCCTGATGTTCCTCGTTTATGGCCGCTTCGGCATGTATGCCAACTTCGCGTTGGTCATCAACGTCGCCATGATCCTTGGCGTGATGGCATTTGCCAATGCAACGCTGACCCTACCGGGTATTGCCGGCTTTGTTCTGACCATTGGTGCTGCGGTTGACGCAAACGTGCTTATCAACGAACGTATTCGCGAAGAATTGAAACGTGGCCGCCGTGTCGTGCAGGCGATTGAATTTGGCTATAAAGAAGCCAGCCGCGCCATTTTTGACGCGAACAGCACCAACGTCATTGCCGCGGTATTGCTGTTCATCTTTGGTTCCGGACCCATTCGCGGTTTCGCAGTGGTTTTGATGATCGGGATCGTCACATCGGTGTTCACCGCAGTTACCATCACGCGCATGTGGGTCTCACGCTGGGTGAAACGCACGCGTCCCCATGAACTGACGATTTGAGGATATAGACATGAAACTGCTCAAACTCGTTCCTGACGATACCAATATCGATTTTCTGAAATGGCGGACATGGGCCTTTGGCATCAGCCTGTTGCTCATGGTCGCGTCGGTTGGCTTGGTGGCCACAAAGGGCCTGAACTTTGGTGTCGATTTTATCGGCGGCCAAATGATCCGCGCGACATTCACGCAAAGCGCGGCCGCACCCGTTACTGAATTGCGCGAAACCGTCGCGAAGCTCGGCTATGGCGATCCGACCATTCAGCGTTTTGGCGCAGAAAATCAGGTCTCGATCCGCATGAAATTGCCAGAAGGCGCGGACAAGAATCCTGAGCTTGCCAATGCCATGGCGACAAAGATTACCGACACCTTGAAAGCGGGTCACCCCGATGTCCGCATTGACGGCGTGGATTCGGTGTCAGGTAAGGTATCGGAAGAATTGTTCAGCAAGGGCATTCTCGCGCTGCTTGCAGCTATGGCTGGCGTATCGATCTACATTTGGTTCCGGTTCGAATGGCAATTCGGCGTGGGCGCCATCTGGTCGCTTGTTCACGACGTGACGCTTACCTTCGGCCTGTTCGCGCTGACGGGTTGGGAGTTCGACCTGAATATCATTGCGGCCCTGCTGACGATCATCGGTTATTCGTTGAACGATACCGTGGTTGTCTATGACCGTATTCGCGAGAATCTGATGAAATTCCGCAAGATGGAAATGGCATCGCTCTTGAACCTTTCGGTGAACGAAACATTGTCGCGCACCGTTATGACCAGCGTGTCGATCTCGCTGCCGTTGATCGTTCTGGTGCTGTTTGGACCAGACGTTATTTTCGGATTCAGCGCTGCGATGGCGTTCGGTATTGTCGTCGGAACATATTCTTCGATTTACCAGGCTGCGCCAATCCTGATCTGGCTCAAGGTCGGTTCGCACAGCTTTGTGCCAACCGATGAAGCCGGTTCAAAGGCCGAGCGCATCATCGAAGGTTTTGAATCTTAATCCGGACGTCCGTGAAATTCGGCTAACGGGCGGGCATTTTCTTTTTAGGAGAATGCCTGCCCGTTCGCGGTGATATCCGCACCAAGCGCTCTACAGCTTGCGAACGAGCCGTACGGCTTTCGCAATCCATGCCGGGTCTGCAACCACCTGTTGCCGTGCTCCAGCTTCCAGCGGCAGCAGATGCAGCTTGCCCGCCTCGCGGCCCAATAATCGCCCAAAGAGGAAGCGGCCGCCGGGACGTGGAACCAAAACGTCGAGATTGAGCGCCGATCCAAAAGCATCAGGCTGAATCTGTTCAAGCCATAATTCGTCACCACGGCGATATTCGCCCGTTGCGACGGCAATACGCAGGCCGACCATCGTTCCGCCGACGTTCGGCACCATGATGCGCTCTTCCTTGGTCGGCGCATGTGTGCCGTCTTCGCCTAAGATGGCTGCCACAGGCAAAAACTGCTGGTCGGGCAGGGCCACCAAATCGCTCGATTCAACGCCCAAGGCGTCTGCAATGCGGTTAATCCAAATCAGCGACAGCACCCGCGTACCGGTTTCCAGTCGTCCAATGGTCTGCGCCGTCGTTGCGGGTTTGCACCGTTCCGCCACATCGGCAAGCGTCATCCCCTTGGCCCTGCGCACATCACGAATTCGGCTTTGCATAAAATACTCCATCACCAGATAGGTTTTTTCTTTCCTACAATATTTACCACATGGCAAGGGTGATTCGCTGATTAAGCGGAGAATAAATATGCCCTCAAAGTCCCATGCAAAACGTAACCTGCCTGATCCACGGCTATTGGCCGAGCGGGGCTTGCGCGAAAGCGGGCCAGTGCCGCGTGATGCGAAAGCCCGCCGCACGGTGACCGTCAACCTCGCGGAATCGCCGCTTTCATGGTTGCATGCGCGCGGCCACTTGTCGGACCGGCAGATGTTGGCCGGGGAAACGTTGCGCCGCGATTATGAATCTGCGGCGCTTGGCCCGCATGTCACCATGTCGTGGGAAAATATTCCGATCGGCCGCCAAAAACGCGCGGCACCGTCTGGCTTGAACCGGACAGAGCGGATGATGAGCGCGAAGGCGCGTTTTGACGACGCCTTGTCCGCGCTTGGCCCTGACCTATCCGACATTGCGTGGCGCGTGATTTGCGTGGGCGAGAGCATGCCTGCGGCAGAACGTGAGATGTCGTGGCCAGTGCGGTCTGGAAAGCTTGTGTTGAAAATTGCGCTCGACCGGCTTGTGACCTTCTACAGGATAGCGGGTTAGGTCGCGGCTTCTTCAACCATCATCGCCAACTCTAACCAACGCTCCTCCGCCGCGTCCTTTTCGGCGCGCAGTTTTTCGGTCTTGGCCGTCAGTTCGGCAAATCGCGCCGGGTTTTTCATGTAGAGCGTCGGCTCACCCATTTCCTTTCCGGCTGCCGCAACCTTGGCATCGATTTCGGCAATGCGGCTGGGCAGCAGATCATAATCGCGCTGGTCTTTGTAGGTCAGCTTAACCCTTTTGGCGGGCGCGGTGTCGCTGCTTGCCTCTGGCCGCGGGGCGGGTTTGTCTGCCTTTTTCGCTGCGGGTTTGTCGCGCTTGTCCCGCTTGGCTTCCCAGTCGGCATAACCGCCCGCAATGATATCGACATGCCCTGATCCATCAAGGCCAAGGGTGAGCGTTACCGTTCGGTCAAGGAAATCACGGTCGTGGCTGACGATCAGCACGGTGCCGTCATAATCGGCAATGACTTCCTGCAGCAGATCCAACGTTTCAAGGTCGAGGTCATTTGTGGGTTCGTCCAGCACCAGCAAATTGGCTTCACGCGCGAATTCGCGCGCCAGCAAAATGCGCGATTGTTCGCCACCCGATAGCGAGCCGATCCGCGCCTCAATCAATGCCGGGTCAAACAGAAACTCTTTCAAATAGCCCTGAACATGTTTGCGCACGCCGCGCACATCAATCCAGTCGCTGCCATCGGCGAGTACATCGCGCACGCGCTTTTCGGGGGTCAGCAATTTGCGCTGCTGATCGATGACGATACCGGTCAACGTTGGCGATAGCGTGATGCTGCCGCTGTCGGGTTGTGTTTCACCGGTCAGAATCCGGATTAAAGTCGTTTTGCCGGTGCCGTTCGCGCCGACAATGCCGATACGGTCCCCGCGCTGGATACGCAGCGTGAAATCTTTGATAATCGTGCGGTCGCCAAAGCTTTTGCCGATGCCTTCTGCGCTGATGACGGTTTTGGTTTTGCTGTCGTCGCTTGCGGCGGCAAGTTTGGCGGTGCCTTGCGGGCCGATCATTGCGGCGCGTGCGGCGCGCATTTCCCACAACTTCGCGAGCCGTCCCTGATTGCGCTTACGCCGCGCCGTGACGCCGCGCTCAAGCCAATGTGCTTCAATCTTCAGCTTGGCATCCAGCCGGTCCGCATTGCGCGCATCTTCGGCATAGACCCGCTCGGTCCATGCATCATAACCGCCAAAGCCAATCTCATTCCGGCGCAAAAGGCCACGGTCCAGCCAGAATGTCTGCCGCGTCAGACGGGTCAAAAACGTCCGGTCATGGCTGATAACCATGAAAGCGCCGCGATACCGCGTCAGCCAATCCTCAAGCCATTCAATCGCGGCGAGGTCCAAATGGTTGGTCGGCTCGTCCAGCAACAGCAAATCGGGTTCACTGGCCAATGCGCGGCAAATCGCGGCGCGCCGTTTCTCACCGCCGCTTGCGGTCTTGGCTTCGCGGTCCAGGTTAATGCCTAACTGGTCCGCAATGGCGCGCACCGCATATTCGGGCGGACCTTTTTCGCCATGAATGGCAAAATCGACGAGCCGTTCGAACGATGTCACGTCGGGGTCTTGTTCCAGCATCACGATATTTGTGCCGGGAACGACAACGCGATTGCCTTTGTCCGCCTCGACCGAGCCAGCGACCAATTTCATCAACGTTGTTTTGCCCGCGCCATTGCGGCCAATCAGCGCGAGCCGGTCGCGTGCGCCAATAAACAGGTCGATATCCTGAAACAGCCAGCCGCCACCTTGCTGTAGCGCGAGATTTTCGAATGCGAAGATTGGGGGTTGAGACATATGCGCTGGCGGATAGGGGGTCGCAACGGGAATGACAATGTCGATGTTGACGATTAGCGGCGCTTCCAGCACAGACGTCATATGCGCACTATTTATCTCAACGGGGAATATGTTCCCGAAATCGACGGCAAAGTATCGGTATTCGACCGGGGATTTCTGTTCTCTGACTCGGTCTATGAAGTCGTCTCGGTGCTTGGCGGCAAGCTTGTGGATTTTGACGGCCATGTGCAGCGACTGGCCCGCTCGCTTGGCGAACTGGGCATTAAAGGCGCGCCTGATGCCGCAGCATGGCTCACAATTTGCCGCGAACTTGTCGCGCGCAATGCTGTCGAGGAAGGCATGATCTATTGGCAAGTCACGCGCGGCGCGCCGACTGACCGCGATTTTGTTTTCCCACCCGAAGGCACAACGCCGACCGTTTTGGCCTTTAGCCAAAGCCGTGCATTGGCAGAGACGCCATTGGCAAAGCGCGGCATTCGTGTGGTGACTTTGCCCGATCTGCGCTGGGGCAGGGCCGATATCAAAACGACGCAATTGCTATATGCGTCGCTGATGAAAAACGAGGCGATTGCCCGCGGGGTTGATGACGCGTGGATGGAACGTGGCGGCGTCGTGACAGAGGGGACCGCGCAAAACGCGCATATCATTACGCAAGATGGCGTGCTGGTGACCCACCCGCTGAACCGCGAAATCCTGCATGGCATTACCCGTGCCGCCGTTTTGCCAATGGTCGCGCAAACAATCGAAGAGCGGGCGTTTTCGGTCGCAGAGGCGGAACAAGCCGCTGAGGCTTTCGTTTCGTCGGCGTCAGGTTTCGTGATGCCCGTGGTGGAAATAAACGGGAAAACCATCGGCGATGGAACGCCCGGTTCGGCAACCGTTCAGCTTCGCCAAGCCTATATCGATTGGGCACGCCAAACCGCGATATAAGCAGGTGGCATCACACAGGAGCATTTCATGCGTAAAATTATTTTTGCCACGTTGCTGGCAACCGCAGCTTTGGCGTCGGGCGAAGCGATGGCGACGCAGGTCAATATTACCGCCGCAAACCCCGTCATTGACCTGACGATCACCGAATCTGTAGACGCCAAGCCAGATATCGCGACCTTCTCAACGGGTGTACAAACCATGGCACCAACGGCGACCGAGGCGGTCCGCGCAAACAATGTTCAAATGGCTTCTGTCGTCGCGCGGCTGAAGAAATTGGGCATTGCCGAGCGCGATATTCAAACCACGCAGATCAGCCTCAATCAGCAATTTGATTATCGCGACGGGCAGCAAATTTTTAAAGGCTATCAAGCTTCGAACATGGTGACATCGAAACTGCGCGACCTGAAAAAACTGGGCGCGTTTTTGGATGCGCTCGCGGTCGATGGCGCGACAAGCTTCAATGGTCCGACGTTCAGCATTGATGATGACAGTGCGTTTCGTGCCGCTGCCCGTGACAAGGTTTGGGCGACGGCAATGAACCGCGCACAAAACCTTGCACGAAAGGCCGGATACAATGATGTCCGCGTCTTGCGCGTTGAAGAAACCGACAGCCAAGGCGGTGGCTATCCACGGCCCATGGTCATGCGCGCTATGGATGCGTCTGAAAAGTCGACACCCATTGCGCCGGGTGAGCTAAGTGTAGGGGCAACGCTTTCATTCACCTTTGAAATGGTGAAATAATCTTATCGGGCCGGTTGTGATGATCGGCCCATTCATTTTACGTTCAATGCCATGGGGGTAGTGCGCAGGAATGTTAAACCGAACTTCAATTTTTGCAGGGCTGTCCGCAATTGCGTTGCTCGCTGCCTTTCCCGCCGATGCGCGTCGCGGGGAACAGGATGATGCGCGTCAGGATATGGCGGCCGGGAAGATCAAACGTCTTCCCGAAATTGAGGCGATCGTTGTGCCGCGAATGCGCGGGATGCAGTATTTGGGACCGGAATATGACCCGACTGCGCAAGTCTACCGACTTAAATTCATCAACCGTGACAGGGTGATATTTGTCGACGTAGATGCCCGAACAGGTAACGTTTTACGCCAACGCTGATAGGATTTTGTGGCTGCACGTGAATCTGCTAGCCACGTTCCGATACAAATATTGACAATAAAAGGGGACAGCATGCGCATCTTGATCGTCGAAGACGAACCCACATTGGGCAAGCAATTAAAGTCCACCCTTGAAGGTGCTGGCTACGCAGTTGATTTGTCCACCGACGGCGAAGACGGCCATTATATGGGCTCAACCGAAAATTACGATGCGGTCGTTCTTGATCTTGGCCTGCCTGAAATTGACGGCCTCACGGTTCTCGATCGCTGGCGCAAGGAAGGCCGTAAATTCCCCGTTCTGGTTCTGACAGCGCGTGATAGCTGGTCCGACAAGGTGGCTGGTCTTGATGCGGGTGCCGATGATTATCTGGCCAAGCCATTCCAGACCGAAGAGCTGATCGCGCGCCTTCGTGCGCTGATCCGCCGCGCATCGGGCAATGCTTCGTCTGAGCTGACCGTTGGCGAGGTTCGCCTTGATACACGTTCAGGCCGCGTCACGCTGGCTGGGCAACCCGTGAAGCTGACCGCGCAGGAATATAAACTGCTGTCCTACCTGATGCACCACAAGGGCAAGGTTGTTTCGCGGACCGAGTTGATCGAGCATATTTATGATCAGGATTTTGACCGCGATTCCAACACGATTGAGGTGTTCGTAACGCGCATCCGCAAAAAGCTTGGCCAAGATGTGATCTCGACGATCCGCGGCCTTGGCTATAGCCTTGAGGAACCGGTGAGCTGAACCCGCCGGTCGCCATGAAAACGGCCAATCAAGCACCGACGTGGCGAAGCCAGTTTCAGAGCACGGGTTCGCTGACCCGCCGGATGATTCTGACCGCTGCGGCGTGGATTACGATATTGTTGATCGGCGGCGGCGCCGCGCTTGACCGCGTGTTGGTCAATTCGGTCGAGCAGAATTTCGACAATCAGCTGGAATATGTCCTGACCGCGATGATTGCTTCTGCGGAAATCGGTCCCGATGGTGAAATCCGGATGAACCGCCCGTTGGGCGATCAGCGCTTTCTGGAACCCAACAGCGGTCTATATTGGCAAATCACCGGGAAGGGCGCGATGCCTTTTCCGTCCCGGTCATTATGGGACCGCGCATTGAGCGCGCCGGCCAGTCATAACGACCAAGTGGTTCATTTCCGGAACAGCAACGAATTTGTCGACGAACCGCTGCGCATTGCCGAACGCGCGATCAGGCTACCCGATTCCGACATCGCGTGGACCTTCATGGTCGCGCAAAGCCGTGACAGCCTTGACCGGCAAATTATCGAGCTACGGTCCGTTCTGGTAACGAGTTTTCTTTTGCTCGGTCTTGGCCTCATTATCTTGGCCGCGCTCCAGACATTTTATGGCCTATGGCCGCTGCGTGCGGTGCGCAAAGCGATTGCGCAGATGCGCAGTGGCCGTGAAAGCCGGGTGACCGACGCCTTGCCGGACGAAGTCATGCCCATGGTCAATGAACTGAACGCCTTGCTCGATCATAATGAGAAGCAGGCCGAAGAATCGCGGCGTCATGCCGGGAATTTGGCCCATGCGCTAAAAACGCCGCTCACGGTCATCATGAACAGCGCCACCGCGCAATCACCCGACCTCGCCGACACCATTATTCGCGAAGCCACGACGATGCGGCGTCAGGTCGACCATCATTTGGCACGTGCGCGTGCCGTCGGGCGGCGCGGGCATAGCCACAGCCGCGCACAAATATGGGATAGCCTTGAGTCCGTCGAACGCGCCGTCAGCCGCCTATATTCGCACGTCCGGCTCGACATGGCGGGCGACAAGGAAATTTCCGCCCGTGTCGAACGGCAGGATCTGGATGAAATGCTCGGCAACCTGATCGAGAATGCAGCCAAATATGGCGGCGGCAGCGTGTTTGTTACGGTCGAAGACGCCGGCGATTTTGTTGAAATGCTTATTGAGGACGATGGAAAAGGCATACCCGAGGGCGAGCGTGAACGTTTGTTCGACCGCGGCGCGCGTCTAGACACCGGTAAACCGGGCACTGGACTTGGCTTGGCGATTGTTCGCGATGTTGTCGAAATTTACGGCGGGACCGTCCGGCTCGAAGAAAGCGAAGATCTGGGCGGGTTGCTCGTGCGCCTCCGGTTGCCCAAAGCAACCAGTTAATCAGCTTGCGTCGCGGATCTGCTGATGGTGGCGGATGACTTCATCAATGATGAAGCGCAGGAATTTTTCGGTAAAATCGGGATCAAGCTTTGCATCGCGGGCCAGTTGACGAAGCCGTTCAATCTGCCGTTCTTCGCGGGCAGGGTCGGCTGGCGGTAGCGCCGATTTCGCCTTAAACTCGCCCACCGCCTGCGTTATTTTAAACCGCTCCGCCAGCATGAATACAAGCGCGGCATCGATATTGTCGATGCTTTCACGAAAACGGGTGAGGGTTTCTTGATCGTCCATGACTGCATCCTGTGCCGATAATGACTGCAACGGACAAGAGGAAATACGCCATTTGCACTTGCCTTGCGACGCGGCTGTCGTCAGAGCGAAACGATTATGACTGCAACCATACATAAAATCGGCGGAAATCGTGCGCCATCGTTGGAACCCATGTTCAAGCTGGTCGCACCCGGAATGAACAAGGTGAACGCGGTCATTTTGGACCGTATGCAGTCCGAAATCCCGCTGATTCCTGAGCTGGCCGGGCATCTTATCGCTGGCGGTGGAAAGCGGATGCGCCCGATGCTGACATTGGCCTGTGCGCAGCTTCTCGATTATCCCGGTGAGCGTCATCACAAGCTGGCGGCGGCCGTTGAATTTATTCACACCGCAACCTTGCTGCACGATGATGTTGTCGACGGAAGCGACATGCGCCGTGGCAAAACCGCCGCCAACCTTATTTTCGGAAACCCTGCCGCGGTGTTGGTCGGGGACTTCCTGTTCAGCCGCTCGTTTGAACTGATGGTCGAGGATGGATCGCTTAAGGTTCTCAAAATCTTGTCGAACGCGTCTGCGGTTATTGCAGAGGGCGAGGTTAATCAATTGACCGCCCAGCGGCAGATTTCGACGACCGAAGAGAAATATCTCGAAATCATTGGATCGAAGACTGCGGCGTTGTTTGCAGCAGCCTGCCGCATCGCTGCAGTCGTCGCCGAAAGCGGCGATGCGCAAGAAATGTCGCTGGACGCTTATGGCCGCAATCTGGGGATCGCATTTCAATTGGTTGACGACGCCATTGATTACGTGTCCGATGGCGCAACCATGGGCAAGGACAGCGGCGACGATTTCCGCGATGGCAAGGTCACATTGCCCGTCATTTTGGCCCATTGCCGCGGTGATGCCGATGAACAGAAATTCTGGCGCGACGCGATGCTTGGCAACCGGATTTCGGACGCAGATCTGCAGCATGCGCGCATGTTGCTGCAGGCGCATAACGCGATTGCCGATACGCTGGATCGCGCGCGGCATTATGGCCAACGCGCAATTGATGCGATTGCGCATTTCCCCAATGGTGAAGCCAAATCTGCGCTGACTGAGGCGGTCGAATTCGCCATAGCACGCGCATATTGATCGCACGGTCAGTGCCGATGCAGCACGGGCACAGGCGCAATTCATGATGACAGCCGGAAACCATCATGGCTGAAAAAACATCGGACCATATGCTGCCCGTCATGGCCGTTATGCCCGACCTGCTGGCATCGTTGCGTGCATCACCCAATGCCGTCCTGATTGCGCCGCCAGGGGCGGGTAAGACCACGATGGTTGCGCCTGCATTGTTGGACGAACCTTATTGTAATGGCCAGATTTTGCTGCTGTCCCCACGCCGCCTTGCCGCGCGTATGGCGGCAGAGCGCATTTCGGAGGGGCTGGGCGAAGCCGTCGGGGGACGGGTTGGCTACACGACACGGCTGGATAGCAAACAAGGCCCTAATAGCCGTATATTGGTCATGACCGAGGGCATTTTTCGAAACCGTATCATCAGCGATCCAGAGCTTGTCGGCGTTTCTGCGGTCTTGTTTGACGAAGTTCATGAACGCAGCATCGACAGCGACTTTGGCCTTGCGCTTGCGCTTGAGGCACAAGCCGCATTCCGGCCCGATCTGCGTGTGCTTGCCATGTCGGCAACCTTGGATGGTTCCAGATTTTCGCAGTTGATGGGCGATGCGCCAGTGGTCGAGAGCGACGGCAAAAGATGGCCGCTGGATTTCCGCTATGTTGGCCGGCGCGCCGAACAGGCAATCGAAACCGATATCGTGCGCGCGGTCCGGCAGGCGCTGTCCGAGGAAGAGGGCGATATTCTGGTTTTCTTACCCGGCGTGCGCGAAATTGATCGCGCCGTGGACAGTCTGGGCAGTATTGGCGAAGACATCGTCGTGCATAAATTGCATGGCCAAATCGACCCGGCGGCGCAAAGGCTGGCCGTGCGCCGTGACGCGGAGCAGCGCCGGAAAATCATATTTGCGACCAACATTGCCGAGACCAGTCTGACCATTGATGGCGTTAGCATCGTCATCGACAGTGGCTTGGCGCGGCGCGCGCGGTTCGACCAAGCGGCCGGCGTTACGCGTCTGGTGACCGAGCGCGCGAGCCTGTCTGCGGTAACCCAGCGGGCAGGGCGGGCCGCGCGGCAGCAGGCGGGTGTTGCGTACCGGCTGTGGCAGGAAGCCGGCAATGGCGGGCTGCCCCCATTTGACCCACCTGAAATATTGGAAAGCGACCTCGCGCCGTTGCTGCTCGACTGCGCGCGTTGGGGAGAGAATGACCCGACCAAATTGCGCTGGCTTGATGGCCCGCCAGCGCCCGCGCTTCAGCAAGCGCTCAAGCTTTTGCTGTCCATCAACGCGCTCGATGCGGCGGGGCATATTACGCCGCATGGCGTTCAGCTTGCAGACCTCCCATTACCGCCACCGCTCGCACATATGGTCGTTGAAGCGTCAAAGAGCGGACAAAGCGAAGATGCGGCGATGCTCGCCCTGCTGTTGCAGGAACGCGGGCTTGGCGGGCAAGGCGAGAATATCGAAACGCGGTTTGAACGCTTTGTCGGCGAACGCAGCCCCAAGGCGGATGCCGCACGCAAGCTCGCACAGCGCATATCGCGGATGTGCCGCAGCGGCGCCGGCAAACAAGAACCGCTCAGCATCGGCGGCCTCATCGCCACAGCCTATCCGGATCGCATTGCCAAACGCCGCGATAACAAAGGCGAAAAATGGATTAGCGCGATGGGACGCGGGTTGCAGTTGGACACCGCGTCGCTTCTGGCACGCGAAGAATGGATTGCGGTGGCCGATGTCCAAGGCGCTGCATCGGGCGCGCGCATCTTGTCCGCGGCGCCACTGACGGAAGCCGAGATACTCAGCCATTTCGCCCACCGGATAACGCAGGAAGAGGCCCTGTCGTACGATAAGAATATCGACCGTGTGGATGCGCGCGCGCAGCGGCGGCTTGGTGCGATCGTCTTAAGCGA
>NZ_JBILAF010000160.1:0-3266 GCF_044354325.1 Sphingorhabdus sp.
CGTATGGACTGCGACATGGCGGCGTCCAATGGCGATTTGATGCACACGTACAAGGATTTGTTGACCAGCAACAAACGCGGCGAACGCGCAACCAAATCGCTGCGGCGCAAAAGCTGGTCGCCATCACTTTTCGTTCTGCACCTTGGCATCAAAGGCACATGGCCGGGCATTCCGCACCATATGATCCTCTTTGGCCCGCGCTACAAAGGCCTGCTGGACGACATTTATAAAAACGGCGTCCTGCCGCAGGATTTCTCGCTATATTTGCATCATCCAACCGTCACTGACCCAAGCCTAGCGCCCGAAGGTTGCTCGACATTTTATGTCCTCGCGCCTGTCGCACATATGGGCAAAGCGCCGCTCGATTGGGATGGCGATGTTGGTGAAGCGTTGAAGGAACGGATTTTGGATGAGCTTGAGCGCCGCCTGATCCCCGACATCCGCAGCCGGATCATGACGCAGTTCCATTACACACCGGCCGATTTTGGCCGCGACCTTTCGGCGCATTTGGGCAGCGCGTTCAGCCTTGAACCCGTTTTGTGGCAGTCGGCCTATATGCGTGCGCACAACCGCGATGATGCGATACACAATCTGTATTTCGTCGGCGCAGGCACGCACCCGGGCGCTGGCATCCCCGGCGTCGTCGGCAGCGCAAAGGCAACCGCCGCATTGATGCTGGAGGATGCAAATAGGTGAAACGGCTCGCGGTCTATTGCGGTTCTGCCACGCCCGATAACCCCGTCTATATCGAAGCGGCGCGCAGCGTCGGTAAGATGCTGGCGGAACGCGGCATTGGCGTCGTCTATGGCGGCGGCCGATTGGGGCTGATGGGCGCGGTGGCCGACAGCGCGCTTGCGGCAGGTGGTGAAGTCATTGGTATCATCCCCGAAGCACTGGTCGGCGCTGAAGTCGCGCACAAGGGCTGCACCGAACTGCACGTCGTTTCGGGCATGCACGAACGCAAAGCGCGCTTTACCGACCTGTCCGATGGCTTCATCACCATTCCCGGCGGCGTCGGGACGATGGACGAATTGTGGGAAGCCATCAGCTGGTCACAGCTTGGCTATCATCAAAAACCCGTCGGCGTTTTGAACATTGCGGGTTTCTATGATCAGCTTATCGCGTTCAACCAGAATATGATCGATGTCGGCTTTATCCGGCCGCAACATGCGGGTATCATGATCGTCGATGACACGCTGGACGGCTTGCTGGACAAAATGGCTGTCTATGTGCCGCACAAGACCATCTTCCAGATGAAAGCAGACGATTTGTGAACCAAGCCGCCATCAGCCCTTGCACAGATTTTTGCCGTGTCTGAATTTGATCGCCCTGCCCTTGTTCAATTTGCGCAGGACAGCATATCGCGCGGTTCAAAGTCCTTCCGTTTCGCCAGCCGGTTGTTTGACCGCACCACGCGCGAACGCGTGTGGCTGTTGTATGCGTGGTGCCGCAAATGCGATGATATGGCCGATGGTCAAGACCATGGCGGCGCGATGGCAGCGGTCACCGATCCTCAGGAAAGCCTTGCCGCCATTCGAACGCTGACCGCAAAAGCGCTGGCGGGCACGCCCACCGGTGAGCCTGCGTTTGACTGCCTCGGCGTTGTCGCGCGGGAATGTGGCATTACGGCCCGCATGGCGGAGGATGTCATCGAAGGCTTCGCATTGGATGCCGCAGACTGGCACCCCCGCCGCGAAAGCGATCTGTATCAATATTGCTATCATGTTGCTGGTGCCGTGGGCGTGATGATGGCCGTGGTGATGGGCGTTCCGGCGGATGATGATGCCACGCTCGACCGGGCCTGCGACCTTGGTCTCGCCTTTCAACTTGCCAATATCGCGCGGGATATTGCCGAAGATGACGCCGCCGGACGCTGCTATTTGCCCGACGACTGGCTGGCGACGCTCGATATCGGGCCGGGTGAGCATATGAAGCCGCATAACCGCAAAAAACTGGCGCTGATGGGCCGCTGGCTGGCGGATGAAGCCGAACAATATGAAGCGTCGGCCCGCGTCGGCGCGGCGCATCTGCCGCTGCGTGCACGCTGGGCGGTGCTGTCCGCCGCTGGCATTTATGGCGAGATCGCCCGCAAAGTCCGCGCCGCCGATAGCCACGCGTGGGACCAACGTATTTTCACCAGCCGCCCCGAAAAGTTTCGCTGGGTACGCAAAGCATTTGTTGATGCTGTTGCCAACAACCCGCGTGCCATGGACCGCGACGCTTTGTGGACGCGGACGCGGGTTTAACAGCGCGGGCTCGCTGAATTAGCCTAACGCCCCCCGCATTCGTCATCCTGAACTTGTTTCAGGATCTTACTTTTTCGACGTGGGTAGTAAGACCCTGGAGCCGGAGGCGTGCAGAGCACAAACAAGTTCAGGGTGACGGTGATGGACATGTGGACGTTGCCTGAAGCGAATTCAAGACGCCGACAAAATCCGCGCAGCGCGCCCCGACAGGCGCTCGACCACGGCGTCATGTATCCCCGGCGCGCAGCAAATTAGACCGAAATCCAATGGCTTGCGCTTATTATATAATATCGGTCCGCCAAGCGCATCGGTCACGACTGCGCCTGCTTCCTGCGCGACGAGGTGCGCAGCGGCGATGTCCCATTCATTGCCCCAGCGCAGCGTCGCCACCAAGTCAGCGCGGTCGCAGGCGACCATCGTCATCCGCATCGCAATGCTGTTGGGCTTGGTCACCGTCACAAGGTCCGCATCCAGCCGTGGCAATTCATCGGCGGGCACGCGTGATCCGGTGAAATCCAATCGCGTGCTGCCCGACAGAGGCGCATTGTTGCACGTCACGCCTTCACCGCGTGCCGCCACCCAGATTTTGTCCTCCGCCGGCGCGGCCATCACCGCAAAGATCGGAATACCATCGGCGACCAAGGCGACCGACACACACCAACCACTGCGTCCGCGCACATAATCGCGTGTGCCGTCGATAGGGTCGACCAGCCACAACAGCCGCGCATCCAGCCGCTTTGGATCATCCAGCGTCTCTTCGGACAGCCACGCCGCCTCCGGCAAAATCGCCTGCAAACGCGTTGTCAGCAACGCGTCGACGGCCATGTCGATTTCGCTCACAAAATTATCGCGGCTCTTTTCCCACACCTTGGCATCGGGCACTGCGCCATCGCGCCAGCTGGCAAACGCCAACGCCGCAGCTTCCTGCGTGGCTGCGATTACGGCGTCTCTATCAAGCTGGCGCTCAGGCACCTGCGATCATCATGCCGTCGATCCGCAAGGTCGGCACGTTGATGCTGC
>NZ_JBILAF010000064.1:0-11856 GCF_044354325.1 Sphingorhabdus sp.
CCAATCTTGCGCGCTGCATTTTGTAAACAGAAACTGGGTCACCGCATCATCCGGACGGCACAAATGTGACCGACGCATCGGTCGTTCGCTAATATTGATTCAGCCGGTCAGAATGATGCTTGTATCGGTCCCGCGGGACGTTAATGGCGAGGGGGTTCTATCCAGTCTGGGGCCCTATATGACCGTCACCATCCGCAATTCCGATTTGATCGACAGCGTCGCCGACGCGCTGCAATATATCAGCTATTTTCACCCGATGGATTATATCCGGGCGTTGGGTGATGCATATACCGCCGAACAGTCACCAGCGGCAAAGGATGCGATCGCGCAAATTCTGACCAACAGCCGGATGTGCGCAGAGGGCCATCGACCCATTTGTCAGGACACGGGGATCGTCAATGTCTTCGTCAAATGGGGGATGGATTGTCGGCTGGAGGACACGTCTGCGTCGCTGCAGGAGGTGATCGACGAAGGCGTGCGCCGTGCATATCTGCACCCTGAAAACAAATTGCGGGCTTCAGTACTGGCCGACCCTGCTTTCACGCGGCGTAACACCAAAGACAACACGCCCTGTGTCCTGCATGTCGAAATGGTCGCTGGTTCAAAAGTTTCGGTTGATGTCGCGGCAAAGGGTGGCGGCAGCGAGAATAAGTCGAAATTCAAGATGATGAACCCGTCAGACAATATCGTCGACTGGGTCGTTGAAATGTTACCGCAAATGGGTGCTGGCTGGTGCCCGCCCGGAATGCTGGGCATTGGCATTGGCGGGACCGCGGAGCATTGCGTCTTGCTGGCCAAGCAAGCGTTGATGGAGCCTATCGATATGGGGCCACTAAAAGCACGCGGTCCACAAAATGATATTGAGGCGATGCGCATTGAGATTTTTGACAAGGTCAATGCGTTGGGCATCGGCGCGCAGGGGCTTGGCGGGCTTTCGACCATCCTTGATGTGAAGATCATGGATGCGCCATGTCATGCTGCGGGCAAGCCGGTTGCGATGATTCCCAACTGTGCGGCGACGCGTCATGCACATTTCACGCTGAACGGGTCGGGCACTGCCTATCTGGAGGCGCCGAAGCTGGACGAATGGCCAAAGGTAGACTGGAAACCCGACACAGCCGCGATCCGCGTGGATTTGGACGCGCTGACGCCCGAAACGGTTGCCAGCTGGAAACAGGGCGACCGTTTGTTGTTAAACGGCAAGATGCTGACCGGACGAGATGCCGCGCATAAGCGCATTGCCGACATGCTGGCGAAAGGCGAAGAGCTGCCCGTCAGCTTTAAAGGGCGGATGATTTATTATGTTGGCCCAGTCGATCCGGTGGGCGAGGAGATTGTTGGCCCCGCTGGCCCGACGACGGCTACGCGCATGGACAAGTTCATGGACATGATGCTTGAGCAGGGCTTGCTGGCATGCGTCGGTAAGGCGGAGCGCGGTCCGGCGGCAACACAAGCCATCGCCAAACATAAGAGCGCATATCTTATGGCCGTTGGCGGTGCCGCCTATTTGGTGGCGCGCGCGATCAAGGGCAGCAAGGTCGTCGGTTTCGAAGATCTGGGCATGGAAGCAATCTACGAATTTGAAGTGCAGGACTTCCCCGTCACCGTCGCGGTCGACAGCGATGGCAACAATGTCCATCAACTGGCCCCTGCTTATTGGCAAAAGCGGATCAAGGACGAGGGATTGCTGGAAAACGCGGGCTAGCTTTTCAGCCGCCTTCAACTTTCCGCATCATATAGCGTTGTTGACATTGACCTCATGTGGGCCTGTTATCGCCTGCAATGCGAACCGATAAAAAACCGAGCACAAGCTTCCTCTCGCGCCTCGGTCCCGGCCTAGTCACTGGCGCTGCGGATGACGATCCGTCGGGTATCGGCACGCACAGCCAAGTTGGCGCGCAATTTGGCTATGGGTTGAGCTGGACGTTTTTGTTCAGCTTCCCATTGATGGTCGCCATTCAAGAAGTCGCCGCTGAAATCGGGCGCGTTACCGGTGCAGGCATCGCGCGCAATATGCGTCGACATTACCCCCGGCCCTTGCTGGTGCTCATGGTCGGCCTGTTGCTCATTGCCAATATCGTTAATCTGGGAGCCGATTTGGCC
Organism: Sphingorhabdus sp.; assembly: GCF_044354325.1. Lineage (GTDB taxonomy): Bacteria > Pseudomonadota > Alphaproteobacteria > Sphingomonadales > Sphingomonadaceae > Sphingorhabdus_B. The sequence continues at coordinate 2,104 of NZ_JBILAF010000064.1, forward strand.
GCGATGGGGGCTGCTGTGGGGCTGCTGATCGGTGGGCCAATAGGGTTGTATACGTTATTGTTCGGGCTCTTCTGCATCATCGTTGAAGTGGCGCTTTCTTATGAGCGCTATTCCTCAGTGCTCAAATGGGCGACGCTATCGCTCTTTGCCTATGTTGCCGTTGTCATTGTGGCGCAGGTTCCTTGGGGAGAGGCGCTGACCTCGCTGGTTGTTCCGCGCATTGAATGGACCGGCGCGTACGCCACTGCCGTCGTCGCCATACTGGGGACCACCATCAGCCCTTATTTGTTTTTCTGGCAGGCGGGACAAGAGATTGAGGAGCAGAAGCGGCATAAGGTGAAGCCGCTGTGCATTACGCCCAAGGAGGCAGGACCTGAATTAAAACGCATCCGGATCGACACGCTGACAGGCATGGCGTTCAGCTCGATCGTGTCGCTGGCCATCGTATTTGCAACCGCCGCGACGCTGCATGCCAATGGCATCCGCGATATCGAAACGTCGGCGCAGGCGGCCGAAGCACTGCGGCCCATTGCGGGAAATTTCGCCTTTGCATTATTCGCACTGGGTATCATCGGAACGGGCTTGCTCGCGGTGCCCGTGCTTGCAGGGTCGGCGGCTTATGCGGTGACGGAAATGTTCGGCATGGCAGGAAGCCTTGATGCCAAGCCAACGAAGGCACGTCTGTTTTACGGAACAATAGCCGTGATAACCTTGCTGGGCGTGTCGTTGCAATATGTCGGCATTGACCCCGCGCGTGCGCTCTATTGGGCTGCTGTCGTCAATGGTGTGCTTGCCGCGCCGTTAATGGTCATGATGATGCTTATCGTGCGCAATCCGCGCGCGATGGGGCGGCTGACATTGGGGCCCCGCGCGACCATCACCGGATGGATCGCGACGGGAGTTATGGCAGTTGCAACGATCGTCTTTTTCGCCACGCTTTAGAGTAGCGGTGCCGCGGGGTTGATTATTGGGGTTTGGATGCGGGCGGCTGTTTGGGGGTCTCATTCGTGGGTGCTGGCAAAGAATCCAGAAACTCTAGTTCGTTGAGGTCTATATTGGCATCGGACCTTTTGCCTTTCAGAACATCAATCTCTGCCCGGCGTTTCATGAGATAATATTCGCGCATCGCCGCGTACGGGTTCCCGCTTTCCTGTACCCGGGTCAAAATCACATCATTTTCGACACGATCGTCAATCGAGGAAAGCACGCCTTTGGTTCCCGAGACAATGGGATTGGTAAACGGCTTACCGACGGTTGCTGGTAAAAGCGAAAGATCAACGACGCGCCCGAGGAGATCACGAACCGTCGTGGATCCGAATACGGGCAAAAATAAATAGGGTCCCGGACCGACGCCATAATATCCCAATGTGTCGGCGAGGCCATTAGAACGGCGGGGCAGGTTGATTGGATGCTTTTTAGCGAAATCAAAAAGCCCGGCAACGCCAATGGTTGAGTTGATAGCAAATCGACCAACGGTTTCGGCCGCTTTGCCGATCTTGAGCTGCAGCAGAAAATTCAGAAAGACGATAGGCTCATCCAAGTTATTCAGAACATTATGCAAGCCGTCGCGGATCGGGGCAGGTAATCCATCTCGATACCCATACGCGATCGGTGCGATAATGGCTTTATCGACCGACTGTACCGCGCCGAACGAGACTTCGTTCACGACCGCAATCGGGTCGCCTTTCGGGGGTCCCTGATTTGCGGTAACAACGATTATGGCCTTTTCGGCCGCAGCCGGTGTAACGGGTCCGACGGTCGGTCCGACGGTCGTTTGTGTATTCGGAGATTGCGACGGAACCTCAGCTCCGTCTGTGGATGGCGGCACAGTGGCTTGGGTACCCTGCTCGGGCGCTGCTGTGGGTGCGCCAGCAGTTTCCAACGCAATAACTGGCTCTACCACAGGCGGAAGCGGCGGGGTCCCCGATAAAAGGGCGATCGCGATAATACTGGTGATGCTCAACGTTGGAACTTTCCGGTCATAACCGTTTGCAAACGATATCCTAAGGGCTGGCTGCTAAGCTGACAACTGCCTTTCAAGGATTTCCGTTCACGCGTAATCGCGAGCTATATTAAGCAAATCCCGATAGCATCCGTCGGTATTGGGTGCTTTCGGGACGGCATTATTGCCCCTGTTGGGCCCGCATCTGTGCATCAATTTGGGCCTGAATTTCGGGAGGTAGGCCCTGCGGTGCGCCGCTGGCCTGTCCACCTTGCTGCTGTTGCATTTCCTGCATTTGCTTTTGCATGGCTTCGATTTCTGCGCGTGATTTGAACTCTAACAGTTCTACATCAAAGGTCAGCTCGCTACCGCCGGGGATTGCGACTTGGCCGGTTTGCGGATTACGCTGATCTTCGGGGCCATAGCCAAGCTCGGCCGGGATCCACAGGCGATATTTGCCGCCGCGCTGCATGATTTTAAGGCCTTCGGAAAAACCGGGGACAACGCCGGTAACTGGGAATCCAGCCTGAGGATTTTGGTCGAAAACCGTGCCGTCTTTCAACATGCCTGTGTAGCTGACGAGCACGACATCATTGTCCGTCGGCGATTTGCCTTCGCCGGTTTGGATAATCTTGTAACGCAATCCTGACGGCGTGGTGACGATATCGCCATATTCCTGCCGCACGTCGCTTGTGCCCCAATATGCCAAACCGCCACCGGCAGCGAGCACGAGCGCAATCGCGGCCCAATATTTGGTCATCGTGCCTTTTTTGAGCGGAAGAATCGGGACGGCAGTTACGGACATACACATTTCCTGTTGGCTAAGTTGCGCGGTGACTAGCAGAAACTAGCAGGGATTCCAGACACAAAAAAAGCGCCGTAAAAGGCGCCTTCCTTGTTGCAGGTCGCAGACGCTTATTTCGCGCCGTCACGTTCCTGCTGCTTGCGCTCCATCTTGCGGGCACGACGAACAGCAGCGGCCTTTTCACGCGCGCGCTTTTCCGATGGCTTTTCGAAGTGACGACGCAGCTTCATTTCGCGATACACGCCTTCACGCTGCAGCTTCTTCTTAAGCGCGCGTAGGGCTTGATCAACATTATTGTCGCGAACCATGATCTGCATAAAAAACTCAACTCCGGATCGAATCGGCAAAATGGCTTAAAACGGCCACTTTGAAAGGCTAAAAACGAAAATCGCCGCGTTCACAGGCGGCGTGTTGAGGTGGCCCCTAACTAGGTCGCCCTTAAATATCAAGCGAAAATGGCGCTTTTAAGCACGAGGACAGAGAAACCCGTCGGCCATTTTGCGATCTCCAGCCACTTGCCCTTGTGCAATGTTCGTTTCATAAAGCAACGCAACGAATGAGCAGGAGAGCGCGCATGGCAACCCAATTGAAGTCGAACAGCAAGTATAGTGAAGCCGAATGGACAGCGCGTCAGGAGCTTGCTGCCTGCTATCGGATATTTTCGATGTTCGGTTGGGACGAACTGGTGTTTAACCACATTACGGTGAAGGTGCCCGACGAAGACGGCGCTTTTCTGATCAACCCTTATGGCATGCACTTTGGTGAAATCACCGCTTCCAGCCTGATTAAGATCGACATTGATGGCAACAAGATCGATGCCGATAACCCATGGCACGTCAACAAGGCGGGCTTTGTCCAGCATAGCCTGTTCCATCGCACTTTGCCTGATGCCCATGCCATCATCCATACCCACACAACCGCCACGGTTGCTGTGTGCAGCCTTGAGGGTGGTCTTCAGCCAATCAATTTTTATGCCTGCAACTTTGCGGGGCAACTTGCTTACCATGATTTCGAAGGCGTGACCGTGCGTGAGGAAGAAGGCACGCGATTGGTCCAAAATCTCGGCGATAAGCGGATATTGATGCTGAAAAATCACGGGCCCGTCGTGATGGGCAAGACATTGCCGGATGCATTTGTGCGGTATTGGGCTTTGCAGCGGGCGTGCGAGCAACAAATTGCGACAATGCAAATGGGCAAGCCCATCATGGTGCCGCCTGAAGTCATCGCGGTGCACCAGCGCGACCTGTATATGGCATCGCCCCCCGGCGGTTCGGGCCGCGTTGAATTTGACGCAATGGTGCGCAAGGTTGACCAGATCGATAAAAGCTGGCGGGATTAAAACTCCGCTGCAACACGTTCAGCGCGCGTATAATGGGGCTGCATGACCAAATTCACCGTCAATGATCGCCCGGTCCAGTATAAAATGGATCCGCAAACGCCGCTTTTGTGGGCTTTGCGCGATGCGTCGAACTTGACCGGGACCAAATATGGTTGCGGCAATGGCGATTGCGGCGCGTGCATTGTGGAAGTCGACGGGGAGGCGATACGGTCCTGCCTGGTCACGATTGCCGAAGCTGAAGGGCGCTTTGTCACGACGATCGAAGGCCTGAGCCGTGATCGTAGCCATCCCCTGCAACAGGCGTTTGTCGCCAGCAACGTGCCGCAATGCGGCTTTTGCATTCCGGGTATCATCATGGCGGGCGCAGTGTTGCTTAAGAAAAGCAGCAACCCAACCGATGAAGAAATCGACGCGGCAATCACGAACTTGTGCCGTTGCGGCGTGTATCCACGCCTGCGCGACGCTATTAAACGGGCCGGACGCGTTATGCGCGGCGAAGAGCGTATTGCGGCCGCCCCGCCGCCGGGAATTACGCCTGAAGATGCCGCGCGGGCGGTTCCTGCGCTGACGGTAACCGATTAAGCTTAACCCTGCAGCTCAATATCCCAATATAACCAGTCATGCCATGTTTCGTGCAGATGGTTCGGCGGAAAAGCACGGCCCCTGTCTTGCAATTGCCAGCTGGTGGGGCGGATCGCGGCCATGTTTAGCTGCATATGCGCTTGCTTTGGTGTGCGGCCACCTTTTTTCAGGTTGCAGTGCAGGCAAGCCGTGGTGACATTTTCCCAGCTGGTGATGCCACCCAAACGGCGTGGAACGATATGGTCAAAAGTAAGATTGTCGCCCGATCCGCAATATTGGCACTCAAACTTGTCACGCAGGAATAGGTTGAAGCGGGTGAATGCCGGATATTCCGATGGCTTCACATATTGGCGCAGCGCGATAACCGACGGGATTTTCATGTCCAGTCTTGGGCTATGGACATGCCGGTCATAGTTGGAAACGATGTCGACCTTGTCGAGGAACACCGCCTTAATGGCGGCTTGCCATGGCCATAGGCTCAATGGATAATAGCTCAACGGCGTGTAATCGGCGTTGAGTACCAATGCCGGGCAGTTCTCCGGGTGCCTTGCCCGGCCCGCTGCTTCGAAAGTTCCGGTATGCAACATAAGTCGAACCCTACTCCCTTTATGTCATACATGCTTTAAGCGTATCAACGTTACAGCAATCTGACAGTCATCAACCTATTTGTACATATGGTGACGTCAAGAGGGCAAAGGCACCGGATATGGTATTTTTTGGGGATATGTTTTTTGCGTGCGGATGACTTTTTGAAGCAATATCTGCCTGCGCTGCCGCAATGTGATGGCGCAGTGGTGACGCGGTTCGCGCCGAGTCCCAATGGACGACTGCATCTGGGGCATGCCTTTTCGGCATTATGCGCGCATGATTTTGCGCGGGCTTTGGATGGCCAGTTCCATCTGCGGATTGAAGATATTGACGGAACACGCAGCCGTGCGGAGCATGTTGCGGCGATACTGTCGGATATGGACTGGCTTGGGCTTCATCATGACGGCCCAGTGCAATTTCAATCGCAAAACATTGCCAGATATGAAGCGGCGCGTGACCAGTTGATCGCGGACGGGCTGCTATACCGCTGCGTCTGTACGCGAAGCGATATTGCCGATGCGCTGAAACATAAGCCAGTGCCGCATGGTCCAGATGGCCCCCATTATCCCGGAACGTGCCGGGACAGCGACATTGACTCTTCCGTTCCCCATTGCTGGCGGATTGATATGGACAAAGCGGTTGCGCGGTCGGGGCTGTTGGGGTGGATCGATTTGGCGGCTGGACCGCAATTTGCGGACCCAATGGCATTTGGCGATGTCGTTCTGTGGCGCAAAGATGCGCCGGCATCATATCATCTGGCCGCTACGATTGATGATGCTGCCGACGGCGTGTCGCATGTTGTGCGGGGCCAAGACCTTTTCGGATATACCGCCATCCATCGGCTGTTGCAGAAACTGTTGGATTTGCCTGAACCCATATATTGGCACCATCCGCTGTTGTTGGACGCGAGCGGCGAAAAACTGGCGAAGAGCAAATCCTCACCTGCGCTCTCGGACCGGCGATTGGCGGGCGAATGCGGCGATGGACTTATTAATAATTTGCGTCAGGGAACGCTACCGCTTGGAATCTCGCTATCTCACGCCTAAATAGGCGCAGCGGGGTATGGGCCCCGGACAAGGATTTCTCCCGATGACTATTTTGTTGGTTCTCCTCACCATTGGCGCGGCTGGTGCCGTGGCATTTGCACTTATCCGTGGCCTTCATGCGTTCGCCAATTTGCGACCAGCAGATGTTGACGAAGCAGGGCTACCCAAATCGCTCACCGTGCAGAACAAGATGATGTTTGCCCGCGTCAAATGGCAGGCCATTACTATCGGTTTGCTTGCTGTGCTCGTCGTGGTCGCCGGCTCGCAATAAGCGGGCGGCATCAGACATGGTCAAGCTCAACAAGATTTACACACGCACCGGTGATGACGGGACCACTGGCCTCGTCGACGGCTCGCGCGTGTCAAAGACCAATGCGCGCTTGCACGCGATTGGCGAAGTCGATGAGACCAACAGCGCGCTTGGCGTAGCGCTTCAGACGCTGGCAGCGGATGAGGGGGAAACGCCTTTGGTCGCTGAGTTGCGGCGTATTCAGAACGACCTGTTTGATCTGGGTGCCGATATCGCAACACCCGGCGACAGTTTTGAACCATCGCCGATGGAATTGCGGATTGTGTCATCCCAAGTCGAATGGCTTGAGGCGGCTATTGATAAAGCCAATGAGCAACTTCCACCGTTGACCAGTTTCATTTTGCCGGGCGGCAGCTTGCCAGCAGCGCATATGCATATGGCGCGGGCCATTTCGCGCCGTGCCGAACGGGCGCTGGTCGCGGCATCTCTGGACGTTTCGATAAATCCGCAGGCGTTGAACTACATCAACCGTCTGTCGGACTATCTGTTCGTGCTGTGTCGCCTGATTAATTCGACGCGCGGTGGTGATATCATGTGGGTGCCGGGCGCATCGCGGTGAGTGCGGGGTTGTCGCCCCTGATTTGCAGCCGCTAACGCTTACGGCCACATGGCCCAAGCGCATCGATGATAAATTTATAGTCAGCTTGCGCGCGCGCTGCGTCTTGACCGCCCGTTGTTTCAATACGGTCGGTGGGAAGGCTGCGCGGCAGGCCACAGGCTAGCCGATACCATAGCAATGTGAATCGTTCCGGCGCTGTCGCGGATGAATCAATGACTTCAGCGGTCGAGACCGCCCACTGCTTTTGCTGATTCGGCCGGCTAAGAACCGTAAGGGACACTGGCTGGTCCTTTTCGGTCTTTAGGAAAATCTGTGTTTCGCCTTCACCGAGCATCGTTCCGGGGCTATGGAAAGCACTGGCAACACCTATGATGCGTTGCGGAGCATCACGCAGGACAGCCTCTTGTGTGATGCGGCGGACCAAAGCATCATTGGTCGGACTGAAATTTGCGAGCGCGTTGGGGCGAGACAAACGGATTTCGCCCGTTCGGCCCGCAACGGGGCTACCAAATAGAAACAACCGCTGTTTTTTCAATTTGGGCACTTTGCCCTTCGCATCCTTGGGCACATCCAGCACAAAGCGGACGCGGTCGGCGATGCCGCCTTCGCCCCGAATCAACGCCATAACATCCGCTTCGATCAGCATACGCTGAAGCGATACGGGGACGCCTATGGCTTGTTCAGGAGCAACTTTAGCAACTTTGCGGACCGTAACATCAATGATCAGAGGCGATATGACGACCAAATCGGCAATATCCGAATAACTTGCCGATTCTGCTTCAATGGCAAGTGCAGGGGGCAGAGTGGCCACGGGTTGGGCAGATGCGGCATTGCTCAAACCCATCAAAACCAAGCATAAAATCACTTTCGCTTGCGAAATTCGCATTAAAAAACCCTTCCTGAAACCGACACCCGTCGCCGGTTTTACGTATATCACATCGTAGCATAATGTGAACCTGTCCATGAATTGCGTATGAATCGCAGAATCCGGATTGCTTGGCCTGTTAGGGTTGGCTAATGCGTCGATGAATCGAGCAAAAAAAAAAGATAGTTTTCGATATCGCGAGGGTACGTGGGAGGCATATTAAAGCATGCTTCCTTAATGTATTATTTTGTTTTGAAGGTAGGAGAGTTGTTTCCGCATGGCATATGCTGATCAAGATGGGATGAGCACAAACCGTTTGGTTTCTGTCGTCATTGTACTCCTTCTTCACGCTTTCCTCGGTTATGCCTTGGTGACTGGCCTCGCATATGATGCGGTCGTCTCGATCAAGGAAAAGATGACCGTGGTCGACGTGAAAGAAGAAGAACCACCCGAAGAAGAAGAACCACCACCAGAGCCAGAGAAGCAAATCGAGCCTCCGGTCGTTTCGCCTCCGCCAATGGTTGTTACGGTGACACCACCGCCAACGGTTCGCACAGTTGATACGCCGCCACCTGCGGCTCCAATTGTACCGACAGCCGCGCCACCATCGCCCCCGCCGCCGCCAGCAGGTCCTACTGCTGAAGCTAAGCCACGGGGCAACCCAGGTAACTGGGCAAACACGAACGACTATCCGTCGCGTGCTTTGCAACAGGAGCGTGAAGGAACCACTGGCTTCCGCGTTACGATTGGCGTTGATGGCCGTGTCATTGATTGCCAGGTTACGCAGTCAAGCGGCCATGCGGATCTTGATGCGGCAACCTGCACCAACGTGAAGCGTCGTGCGCGCTTTGAACCCGCCGTTCGTAATGGCGAAAAAGTTCAAGGCTCGTATTCAAACCGCGTCCGGTGGCAGATACCGAAATAATTTTCTGGCCCGGTAAAAGGGGGAGCCTTGGTTCCGGGTCTTTTTTGCTAGATAGTTCTATTTTTTGAGAGGTAGTTAAAATGTCGATTTTGTTTCTGACTGCGGCCGGCGCCGCAAACCCAGATGTGGCCGCACAATTCGGTCTTATCCCTGCGCTTAACGAAGGTGGCCCGATTTCATGGTCGATTTTCATCGTCATGGTCATCATGTCCGTCTTCTCTTTCTACATCATGTTCACGAAGCTTTTTGAACAGCAGAAGGTTTTGAACCAGTACAAGGACGTCCGTGCACAATTCTGGCGCGCTGCAACGCTTGAAGAAGGCGCTGCAAAGCTCGATAAGAACAGTGCATATCGTCAAGTCGTTGATGATGGCATCGCCGCTCAAAAGCAGCACACCCTTTTGACCGACCCTATCGAAGCACATGATTGGCTGCACGGCGCAATGGCCCGTTCGGAGGAATCCATCAACAACAAGCTAGCGGGCGGTCTTCCGTTCCTCGCAACGGTTGGTGCAACGGCTCCTTTCGTTGGTCTGCTTGGTACGGTTATCGGCATCTACTCGGCGCTGATCAAAATCGGTATCGCTGGTCAGGCTGACATCGGCAAGATCGCTGGTCCAGTTGGTGAAGCACTGATCATGACCGCAATTGGTCTGTTCGTTGCTGTTCCTGCTGTTCTTGCGTACAACTGGCTTCAGGCACGTAACAAGACAATCGCACGTAGCCTTTCGACCTTCTCGAACGATGTGCTTGGTTACATCTCTTCGGGCGGCCGCGTTAAGCCTGCTGTTC
>NZ_JBILAF010000161.1:0-3223 GCF_044354325.1 Sphingorhabdus sp.
TTGAGCATCTCGGCGTTGAAGCTGACAAGGTCACGGAAGCTGCAAGCTTCATCGACGATCTTGGCGCAGACAGCCTCGACATCGTCGAACTCGTCATGGCGTTCGAAGAAGAATTCAACGTTGAAATCCCTGACGATGCGGCTGAAAAGATCGCTACCGTCAAGGACGCAATCGACTTCATCAACAGCAACGGCTGAACCGTCTCGCGCGCTGTGTCGCGCGGGCAGTTATAAATTCCAGCGGCTTTCCGACCGGCGTCAACAGCGCTACCGTCGGAAAGCCGTTTGCATTTTGGCACTTGTTCGCGGTATTGGGCTGCGAAGATTAGCATTTTGGAGATAACGCAATGCGTCGTGTCGTGGTCACTGGACTGGGTCTGGTCACACCTTTGGGGGCTGATGTCGAAACGACATGGTCCAATCTGATTGCTGGGAAATCCGGCGCAGGCATGATTACGCGTTTTGACGCCAGCGACCATAAATGTCATATTGCCTGCGAGGTGAAGCCAAAGGACCACGCTTGGGGCTTTGACCCCGACAAGCGCGTTGACCACAAAGTTCAGCGGCAGGTGGATCCCTTTATCATTTACGGCATCGATGCCGCAGGTCAGGCATTAGAAGATGCCGGTCTCACCGAATTGACCGAAGAACAAAAGGTACGCGCTGGCTGCTCCATCGGATCCGGCATTGGCGGTCTGCCCGGCATTGAAAGCGAAGCATTGTTGCTCGCGGAAAAAGGCCCCGGCCGCGTCAGCCCGCATTTTGTGCATGGCCGGCTCATCAACCTGATCTCTGGTCAGGTCAGCATTAAATATGGCCTAAAAGGCCCCAATCACGCCGTGGTGACCGCCTGTTCCACCGGCGCGCACTCCATTGGTGATGCAGCCCGCATGATCCGCGACGATGACGCCGACATTATGTTGGCTGGCGGCGCAGAGGGCACGATCAACCCACTTGGTATTGCGGGCTTTGCGCAAGCACGCGCGCTGAACATGAGCTTTAACGATCGCCCCGAAGCCGCAAGCCGCCCGTATGACAAGGACCGTGACGGTTTTGTTATGGGTGAAGGCGCAGGCGTTATCGTTCTGGAAGAATATGAGCACGCAAAGGCGCGCGGTGCAAAAATCTACGCCGAAGTTGTTGGCTATGGCCTCTCGGGCGATGCCTATCACGTCACCGCGCCGCACCCCGATGGCGACGGCGCCTATCGTTCGATGCAGATGGCGTTGAAAAAGGCGGGCATGACGCCAAGCGATATTGATTATATCAACGCCCATGGCACATCGACGATGGCCGACACCATCGAACTTGGCGCTGTGAAGCGCCTATTTGGTGATGCGATTGCCAACGTCTCCATGAGCTCGACCAAGTCCGCCATTGGCCATCTTTTGGGCGGCGCTGGCGCGGTCGAAAGCATTTTCTGCATCCTCGCGCTCCGCGACCAAATCGTTCCGCCAACGCTCAATCTGGACAATCCGGATGAAGGCACAGAAGGCGTCGACTTGGTGCCGCATGTGGCGAAAAAGCGCGAAGTGAAGGCTGTTTTGAACAACAGCTTTGGCTTTGGCGGTACCAATGCCAGCTTGATCATGAAGGCTATCTGACGATATGCGCCGCCTCGCCAGATGGGCGATATTAGCAGCGGCGCTGCTGCTTGCTATCATTGCGGGCAACTTCATCTACGGCTGGACCGCACCCGGTCCGCTGGAGCGCGAAGTGACTGTCGTTATCAAGCCCGGCTCAAGCATTACCCTGGCCGCACAGCAGCTTGAAAAAGACGGCGTCATCAAGTCCGCCGATGCGTTCGTGAACCGCGCGCGGATCTTTGGCGGCACCAGCACGATTAAGGCTGGCGAGTTCATCATCCAACCGCAGGCGTCGAATTCCGAGATATTGTCCATCCTCACCGGCGGCAAAACCGTCCAGCGGATGGTCACGATCCCCGAGGGGATGCCCTCGATCATGGTCTACGAACGGTTGATGGCGAATGACCGCCTCAGCGGCACTATCGCAATGCCGGCCGAAGGCTCCGTGCTTCCCGACAGCTATGCCTTTGGCGTAGGCGAGCCGCGCGCTGCCGTGCTCAAACGCATGCAAGACGCGATGACAAAGACAATGGACGAGCTTTGGCCAGAGCGTAGCCCGAACACGGTCGTTAAAACACGGCTCGAGGCGTTGACGCTGGCGTCGATTGTCGAAAAGGAAACCGCGCTAAAATCCGAACTGCGGATTGTGGCTGGGGTATATTCCAATCGCCTGCGCAAGGGCATGATGCTTCAGGCTGATCCGACCATCATTTACCCGATTACCAAAGGCAAACCGCTTGGTCGCCGCATCCGCAAATCCGAAATAGGCGACGTCAACGACTATAACACATACGCGATGACGGGTCTGCCAAAGGGCCCCATTGCCAATCCGTCACGCGCGGCGATTGCTGCCGTGCTGAACCCGCAAGCGACCAGCGCCTTGTTCTTCGTCGCCGATGGCAAGGGCGGACATGTGTTTGCCGACACGCTGCAACAACACAACGCCAACGTCAAAAAATGGTACGCAATCCGCCGCGAACGCGGGGAAATGTAATGCCTTAAGGTTCGGCGATCTTGAATGGGCCCGGCATCGGGTCAAGCGCCGCCTGCAACTTATCAACGACAGACCGGTCGCCTTCAATCTTCAGCCCAGCCATTTGCAATTGCGCTGCCGGCATTTTCAGGAACAACAAAGCAAGGAACAACTGACGCGGTCCGGATATGGTTACTGCGGGTGCAGCATGGCCTGTTCCCATTTCGCTGATCATCACAGCGTTGCCGACTGTGATTTTCGCGGTCTCTTTCCGGTCCGAAATCACAAAGTTCAGGTTCAGCGACGTATTGCCAATAATTGTCGGATCCAGTCGTGTGGCGACAGAATCGAGCAACAGGCCGGTTGGTATCGCTGAAATCATGTCGATGCTTTGCGTACTTACGCCCGCCTTCATGCCTTGCCGTAGCTCGGCCGCACCGGTCAGGAACATATTACGCCAAATCGCGGACTCAGCCTGAAAACCTTGCTGTTCATAGCTGTCGGCTAGCAAAGCCCGGCCTTCAACATTTTTGGGATCGGCAAAGACCAATTGGTTCAACAGGTCCGAGGACCAGCGATAGTCACCCGCCTTCATCGCCTTTTTGGCCACCGCGAGCAGCTTCTTTGCGCCGCCCATTGCAGCCACCATTTTCGCCGCGCGAATT
>NZ_JBILAF010000004.1:0-45487 GCF_044354325.1 Sphingorhabdus sp.
CAGCGGTGCTGGCGGACAAGAACCGCTCAGCATCGGCGGCCTCATCGCCACCGCCTATCCGGATCGCATTGCCAAGCGCCGCGATAACAAAGGCGAAAAATGGATTAGCGCGATGGGGCGCGGGTTGCAGTTGGACACCGCGTCGCTTCTGGCACGCGAAGAATGGCTCGCGGTGGCCGATGTTCAAGGCGCTGCATCGGGCGCACGCATATTGTCCGCCGCGCCACTGACGGAAGCGGAGATATTTAGCCATTTCGCCGAGCGGATAACGCAGGAAGAGACCCTATCTTACGATAAGAACGCCGACCGTGTGGATGCGCGGGCGCAGCGGCGGATTGGTGCGATCGTCTTAAGCGAAGGTCGCGTGGAAAAGCCCGACCAGACGGCCGTGGCGCGTGCCCTCATGGCCGCAGTGCGCGAAATGGGTGTGGGCGCGCTGCCATGGTCAAAAGCGGCGCTCGCGCTTCGGGAGCGCGCACAATTTGCAGGCATAGCGGCGGTCAGCGACGAGGCATTATTGGAAGCGGCGGAGCAATGGCTTTTGCCGCTGCTGATGGGCGTGAACCGGCTGCGCGATGTGTCACCCTCGGCATTATCAACAGCGCTCGACAATATGCTGGGCTGGGATCAGCGCACGCGCATTGACCAAATCGCGCCAGCATCCTTTGTCAGTCCCGCAGGAACGACACATGCCATCGATTATGCAGCAGAGGCCGGGCCAACGGTTGAGCTGCGCGTACAGGGCTTGTTTGGCCTTGATAGCCATCCCACGGTTGGCGCGGAGCGCATTGCGTTGGTGTTGAGCCTGACGTCGCCTGCTGGTCGTCCCATCCAGACCACCCGCAATCTGCCAGAGTTTTGGCGGGGTAGCTGGCGGGACGTGGCCAAGGAAATGCGGGGCAGATATCCGCGGCATAACTGGCCCGATGCGCCGTGGGAGAGTGTGGCCAGCCTGAAGACGAAAAAGGCCCAAGCGCACGATGTGCCCCGCAACGCTTGACGAATCCATTGCCGTTCGGGCAAGGCAACCGCGAACATAATTTTCAGGAAATATCCATGTCTGCCCGTATTTTTCAGCGTCCCAAAAATGCCATGCAATCGGGCCGTGGCCGCACGAACGAATGGGTGCTTGAATTTCAGTCGAATGAACCGCGCAAGGCCGACCCGTTGATGGGCTGGGCAGGTTCAGGCGACACGCAATCGCAGGTCCAGTTGACCTTTCCAACGCTGGATGCCGCGCGCGCTTATGCCGACAAAAAAGGCATCGCCGCGACCTACATTCCCACACCGCCCAAGACCCTGAAGCTTCAGGCTTATGCGGATAATTTCCGTTAAAACAGCATCCCGGGCAGCATCAGCAGCTTGACGTCGACAACGCAGCCCTCGTCGCGCTTCGATTGAACGAAGCGTGGCAAATCGTGCAGGGCGACGCGATGCACGATGATATTCTCGCCATCAACACCGCCGCCTTCGCTTACTTTCGTAAGGCCATGTGCGCGCACGAGTGAAAAGCTTTCGCTGACCATGCCGGGGGATGAGAAAAACTCGCCGACGATTTCAAGCCTGTCTGCCCGATAGCCGGTTTCTTCCTCAAGCTCGCGTGCGGCCGACGTAAGCGTGTCCTCGCCTTCCTCATGGTCGCCAATAAGACCAGCGGGAAGCTCGATGCAATTAGCGCCAAGTGGTACGCGATATTGTTCGACGAGCAAGACATGGTCATCTTCGACCGCTAGGATGACGCCGGCCTTAATACCGCGCGCGCGACTGACATATTCCCATTTGCCGCGTGTCTTCGCCGTGATGAAGCTGCCTTGCCACATCACGTTTTCGACGTCTTCGTCTGCATTCATAACTGGATGAGCCTGTCGGGTAGTTCGTTGGGGTTTTCGCTGCCTTTGGGGAAATGCTCCGCCAAAACAACACCCATTTGCGCAACGGCGGCGGCAACACCCTGTCCGGGGTTGCCCGCCTTCACATGGTCAAGCAGCGCGACCATCGCATCGCCCCACACCTCTGGCGCGACCTTTGATGCAATGGCTTCGTCCGCAACGATTTCGGCCCGATGTTCCAGCATCGACAAATATAATAATACGCCGGTGCGGCCGACGGTCTTGGATTCGGTTCCGACCTTAAACAGGCTGATCGCATGGTTACGCACCCGCGCCAATTTGGTCGCTTTGGGTGTTAGCCAAAGACGCAAAGGCATCCATTTCAGGATCAGCCACGTCCCAACCCATTTCAGCGCAACCGCGGTCAACAACAATGCGACATATTCGTTGGTCGTATATTCATGGCCCCAACCACCGGTCAGGCGGTTGATGAGACCGATGTAGATGTCCGGGAAGGTCGCATAGGTTGCAAGCGCCACAAAGGCGACGCCGCTTGCCCATGCAATGCCGATGTCTTCATAATGGTCGGACAGATCGGTGACGATGGTCACGATTTCGCCGCTTGTGTGATGCTCGGCATCCGCGACTGCCGCCGTTACCAACGCGTGGTCGGCTTCGGTCATCCGGCTAATTTTAGTTAAGGCCATAACGATACTTTCTACCAACCACCCGAAGCACCGCCGCCGCCGAAGCTGCCGCCGCCTCCGCCAAAACCGCCGCCGAAGCCACCACCAAAGCCGCCTCCACCGCCGCCCCAGGATGATCCGCCACCGCCCCAGATGATGACCGGAGCCATGCCGCCGCGCCGATGCTTGCGTCCGCCGCCGTTCGTCGATCGGATCATGGGCAGAAATACAAAGAAGATCATGAACAGGATGAAGATGATCGCGCCAAACGGTATGCCTTCATCCTTGCCCTGACGTTGCTGCGCCGCTTGCGCAATTTTGGCGGCTTCGTCGGCTGGTAACTCAAGCTGTGTGACGATGCGGTCGACCCCTGCGTTGATACCGCCCGCAAAATCGCCAGCCTTGAAAAGTGGGGTGATGTCGTTGCGAATGATGGTCGATGACAGGCCGTCGGTCAGGACGGGTTCAAGACCATAGCCAACCTCGATACGCATTTTGCGTTCATTGGGCGCGACTATCAGGATGGCGCCATTGTCCTTTTCGGTCTCGCCTTTGCCATCTTGCCCAAGCGCCCATTGGCGGCCAAGCCGATATCCATAATCCGATATTTCATAGCCTTCGAGGCTGATCAATGTGGCCACCACCAATTGTCGCTTGGTGCGCGTTTCCAGCCCCTGCAACTTGGCGGTCAACACTGCTTCTTGCTGCGGATCGAGCAAGTCCGCCTGATCGACAACGCGGCCCGAAAGCGCGGGGAAGTTTTGCGCAAGCGCTGCCTGACCGGTTACGGCCAAAAGCAGCGCTGTCAGCAGGCCAAGGGCCTTTTTCATGTGTGTAATCCCAACAAGGGGTTAGTTTGCGGGGGCCATATCAAGCGTCGGTGCAGTTTCGGCACCTTGCGTGGTGGCTTGATATGGGACCATCGGTTGCGCGCCGTGAATGATCTTCGCGCCGATGATATCGGGGAAAGTGCGGATGGTGGTGTTATACGCACGCACAGCCTCGTTATAATCGCGCAAGGTGATGCGCACGCGGTTTTCCTGGCCTTCAAGCTGATCCTGTAGCTTCAGATAGCCTTCTTGGCTCTTCAACTGCGGATATTGTTCAACCGATACGAGAAGGCGCGAGAGGCTGCCCGACAATTGGTTTTGCGCAGCCTGAAAAGCGGCCATCTTGGCCGGGTTGGCCAGATCATCAGGATTGACCTGAATATTTGGCGATGTCGCGCGCGCACGGGCCTCGATAACTTCGGTCAAGGTTTTGTTTTCCTGCGCAGCTGCGCCTTTGACGACATTTGCCAGGTTGGGAATAAGGTTGGCGCGCTCTTGAAACGCGGCCTGAACATCGGCCCATTTTGCCTTGGCATTTTCCTCAGCGGTCGGAACGCTGTTGATACCGCAGCTTGCAAGAGAGAGGGCCGCAGCGGTTAATAGCAAAGATTTTACAACTTGGTTACGCATCGAAAGAGCTCCTCCAACGGGCTGTCGCCCAGATTTCAGCCGTTTAACCGGCGTGTATTACATACATAAGGCGCAGCTATGGCTTTCGCAATGTCTGCTATCGGCAATATGCCATGTTTTGCTGTCGGGCATTGTAAAGAGATGCGCTGCCCAATGAATGTGACGATAAATTCATTTCGCTTTCGCGTCATTATCTGATGTATTGCGAAGGTAGATTCAGGGGCGGCGGAAATAACGTTGCTCAAAAAATAACCACTGGGGGAGCAAGATGAAAAAATGGATACTCGGTATAATTATTGTGATCGCGGCTGCGGCTGGCGGTTTCTGGGCGAGCGCGGACAAGGATATGAAAGCGCTCATCGCCAACCTGCCGACGGACGCTAACGTGCTGTTCTGGAGCGTTGAGCAGCGCGACGCCGGTTTCCGCGCATTGGACCGCATTCCCATATTGGCGAAATCAAACATCATCAAAGCGGGTGATACGGTCTATCCCATGCCCAAGGGCGAACCGCTGACCATTGATATGGATGTTGATGCTTATATGAAGGCGCAGCGTACGGCTGGCCTCGTCATTGTCCAAGATGGCAAGATCCGTGTTGAAAAATACGGTCTCGATTTTGACGCACAGGGCAAGTGGACAAGCTTCTCTGTTGCCAAGTCCTTCACCTCGACATTGGTCGGCGCGGCCATCAAGGATGGCTATATCAAAAGCGTCGACGACATGGTCTCGGCCTATATTCCCGACCTAAAGGGTTCAGCGTATGACGACGTGACGATTGCACAGCTGCTGACGATGACGTCGGGCGTGCGATGGAACGAGGATTATGCCGATCCCAAATCTGACGTCGCATTGTTCAACCTGCACAAGCCCGAAAAGGGCATGGACGTTACCGTCAGCTATATGCGCAATTTGCCGCGTGAAGCGCCCGCCGGAACGAAGTGGGTGTATAAGACCGGCGAAACCAACCTGATCGGCGTGTTGGTCAGCTCCGCCACCAAGAAAAAGCTGTCGGATTACCTGTCGGAAAAAGTCTGGGCACCTTATGGCATGGAACAAGACGCAAGCTGGCTTTTGGGTTCAACCGGGCATGAAATCAGCGGCTGCTGCATTCAGGCATCGACCCGTGACTATGCCCGTTTTGGCTTATTCGTTATGGGCGGTGCCAAGATAAACGGGCAGAGCATATGGCCGGATAACTGGTTGGCATCTGCAACAGTCAAACATGCCGACATCGGTATGGCTGGCAGGGGCTATGGCTATCAATGGTGGACCTATGATGACGGCAGCTATGCCGCCCAAGGCATTTTCGGGCAGGGCATCTTCATCGATCCCAAACGGAATTTGATCATCGCGTCCAACAGCAATTGGCCAAAGGCGACGGATCCCGAAACCGTGGGCGAAGGGCGCGAAGCGTTCTACAAGGCGGTCCAAGCTGCGGTCGACGCCGACGCGAAAAAGCCCTGAATTCCGAACCATGTTGCGGTGCACAATAATTGCGTTAAATCGTAATAAAATTGCGCCGCAACATGCGGAAAAAAGTGTCTTTTCTAAGTCCCATTAATAGTCCAGCATGTGCATGTTACGATATGCTTCTGCTGGAGAAAAATCATGGACTTTAAGACGTTTTTACACGCGGGCAGCAACCGCCGGGCCATGTTGAAAGGGATGGGCGTTGCCGCTGTTGGTTTTTCGCTGACCGGCGCGCTTGCAGGCTGCGGTGAGAAGGAAGCGAAGAAGCTTGCCAATGGCGAAGAGGCGAAGCTGAACTTCTACAATTGGGACACCTATATCGGTGAAACCACGTTGGAGGATTATAAGGACAGCGCTGGCGTAGACGTCAACATGACGCTGTTCGCCAGCAATGACGAACTGTTCGCTAAGCTGCGCGCCGGAAACCCGGGCTATGACGTTATCGTCCCATCCAACGATTTTGTGGAGCGTATGGCCGCGGCCGATATGCTGATGCCGCTTGATCAGGCGCAAATTCCGAACTTCAAAAATGTTGCCAAAGATTATCAGGATGTTCCCTATGATCCGGCCCGCAAATATTCGATGCCATACACCTGGCTGGCGCTTGGCATTGGCTATCGCAAGTCCAAGGTAAAGGCGGTACCGGACAGCTGGAAAGTGCTGTTCGACAGCGATGAATATAAAGGCCGCATCGCGGTACTGTCCGAGGCGGGCGACATGTTCCGGCTTTACGGGAAATATATGGGCAAGTCAGTGAATGCCCTTACCGATGCCGATTTGAAGGCCATCGAAGCCATGATGATCAAGCAAAAGCCGAACATCAAAGCCTTCCACGAAGACAATGGTCAGGACTTGTTGCTTAAGGGCGAAGTCGATGTGGTGCTCGAATATAATGGCGACATTGCGCAGGCGATGGTCGAAGATTCCGACATTGGCTTTGTCATCCCCAAAGAGGGCAGCCAGCTGAACTCCGACAATCTTTGCATTCCCAAGGGCGCGCCGCATCCGAAAAATGCCCACGCATTCATCAATTATTTGCTTGATGCCGAAGCCGGCAAGAAGATCACCGAAACGATTTTGTACCCAACGCCAAATGACGCCGCAAAGGCGCTGATGCCTGACGCGTACAAGAACAATCCGGTCATTTTCCCGCCAGCAAATGTTTTGGCGAAATGCGAATATGCAAAGTTTAATCCAGAGCTTCAGCCAAAATATGAGGAGGCGTTCACCCGCGTGCGGGCCGCCTAAAATATGTCGGGGGCGCTGCAAGACTGGAAAAGCCAGAAGAAACCATTTGCCGCCGTTGTGACGGCGCCGGTATTCTGGCTCGCCCTGTTTTTTGTGGCGCCCATGGCCATTGTTTGGCTGTACAGCTTTGGGCAGAATGCCGGGCCTGCCGACATTGAAATTTCGGGCACGCTGGACAATTACAAGCGCGCGACCGAGTGGCTGTATGTATCAATTTTCCTGAAAAGCTTTGCGGTCGCGGCGCTCACCACGCTCTTGTGCCTCATCATCGGCTTTCCGGTTGCGATGGCAATTACCTTCGCCGCGCCAAAATGGCGGCCATGGCTGTTGCTTGGCATCATGCTGCCCTTTTGGACCAACCTGTTAATCCGCACTTATGCGTTGATGGCGCTGATGGGCACCAACGGATATATGAACAAGGGCTTGGCCGGATTGTGGGAAGGCGCAAGTTGGCTGCGCACGATTGTCGGCATGCAGCCGCTCGACGCGTGGACGCCCGTGCAGTTGCTCTACAACAATTTCGCGGTCGTGCTTGGGCTGGTCTATGTCCATCTGCCTTTCATGGTATTGCCGCTCTATTCTGCGCTCGACCGGCTCGACAAAAGCCTGATTGAAGCCAGCCTCGACTTGGGGGCAGGGCATTTCAAAACCTTCATGCAGATCGTGGTTCCGCTGGCCACGCCGGGCATAGTCGCGGGTGTGATGATTACCTTGATCCCTGCACTTGGCGCCTATCTCACCCCTGACTTGATGGGCGGGACAGACAGCCAGATGATCGCCAATGTTATCGAACGGCAATTCAAGCGCGCGAATGACTGGCCATTTGGCGCGGCGCTCTCGTTCCTGCTTATCTATGCAATGTTCATTCTGATCGCCTTCCAATCGATGCGTTCGAACAAAGTGAAGGAGGCGTGATGATGTTCAATCGCACCCCCATCGCGCCATTGGAATATACCAGAAAGCTGTGGATGCGCAGTTGGGTCGGATTGACCATGCTGTTTCTATACGCGCCGCTCATCATATTGATGGTCTTCAGTTTTAACGACAGTAAGCGCAATGTCGTGTGGAAGGGCTTTACCCTCAAATATTATGAGAAAGCGCTGAACAACGACAGTCTGGTGGAGGCGTTGCTCAACTCGCTCACCATCGCTGCGCTTGCGACGATCATCAGCCTTGTGATTGGCGCGCTTGCGGCGGTTGCGCTCTGGCGGTTCCGGTTTCCGTTCAAGGGGCTGGTTGAAGGGACCATGTCCCTGCCGATTATCGTTCCTGAGATTTGTTTGGGCGTCGCATTTCTGATCTTTTTTGCGAAAGTCGACTGGCCCACCGATTTGCCATGGCCGCTCAATCTTTCCGCGATCACGATTGCGCATATCACATTCTGCTTCCCATTCGTCGCCATGGTTGTGCGTGCGCGCTTGGCGAGTTTTAACAAAGAAGAGGAAGAGGCCGCAAAAGACCTTGGCGCGACGGAATGGCAGGCGTTTCGCGATGTCCTGCTGCCGCACATACGGCCGGCGTTGGTGGCGGGCGCGCTTTTGGCTTTCACGCTCAGTCTTGATGATTTCGTCATCACCTTTTTCACCAGCGGTCCGGACACGATTACCTTCCCGGTGAAGGTATATTCGATGGTCCGTTTCTCGGTCACGCCAGAGGTGAATGCCGCGTCGACAATCCTCATCCTCCTTACTGTCATCCTGACCTTCATCGCGCTGAAATTGCAGGGCGTGAAGGGCATTGCGGAAACCCATTAGAGATCATGCTTATGACCCAAGCCAAACAGCCCATCATTCAAATCCGCAATGTGTCCAAACGCTTTGGCAAGGTGACCGCTGTCGACAATATCAGTCTAGATATTCTCGCAGGCGAATTCTTCGTTTTGTTGGGACCGTCCGGCTGCGGCAAAACCACGTTGCTGCGGATGATCGCCGGCTTTGAAATGCCGACCGAGGGGCAGATCATTATCGACGGGCAGGATATGAGCCTTGTGCCGCCGAACAAGCGGCCCGTGAACATGGTATTCCAAAGCTACGCCGTTTTTCCGCACATGAACGTCACCGACAATGTCGGCTATGGCCTGCGCATATCCGGCGTATCAAAAGGCGAAATGCGCGACCGCGTTGCCGAGGCGCTTGAGCTGGTGAAACTGGGCGGATTTGAAGACCGGATGCCGGACCAGATGTCGGGCGGGCAGCGTCAGCGTGTTGCACTCGCGCGTAGCCTGGTGATGCGGCCAAAGGTGCTGTTGCTCGATGAGCCTTTGTCGGCGCTCGACGCCAAATTGCGTGCGCAGATGCAGTTTGAATTGGCTGATCTGCAGGACAAGGTCGGCATTACCTTTGTCACGGTCACGCATGATCAGGATGAGGCATTGTCGATGGCAAGCCGGGTTGCCGTCATCAACAAAGGCGAAGTTGCGCAGCTCGCGCCGCCAGCTGATCTGTATGAATATCCCGCCAATCGCTTCGTGGCCGATTTCGTGGGCTCCGTGAACATTTTTGAGGGCAAGTTGACGCTGGACGAGCCAGACAAGGCAGCCGTCGATTGCCCCGGCCTTGGCAAAATTTACCTCAATCATGGTGTCACCGGACCGCATGGCGCCGACGTCTGGGTCGCGCTGCGTCCGGAAAAGATTTACCTGCATGTGCCCGGCGAAGGCAAAGCCGTTCGCGCAGCCGCCCAAGACGCGCCCGATGGCCACAACCTCGCGCGCGGCACGATTAAGGGCATGAGCTATCTTGGCGATATCACGCTGTATGAAATCCTGCTGGAGGGCGGACAGATGATCCGCGTCAGCCGTCCGAATCTGTCACGCCATGATCAAGAGGATTTCACATGGGATGACAAGGTCAGCATGCACTGGCGTGCGGACAGCCCCGTGGTCCTATTAAGCTAGACACGACGCCCGTCCGCCGCGAACTACCTTAATTGTCAGCGGTTGGCGCAGGCCGGACATCCAACAATGTCACGATGATGTTGCTTTCGGGACCGGAATCGGCGGACTTGGGCATGCAAAAGCGATAGGTTGACCCTGCCTGCATCATTTTCAGGCCCTCGCCGAACACGGGCGATGCTTGGCTCAACGGAATTTTTTCCCATTCGCGCTGCTGCTGCACGACGCCGGTGCCAGCATCAAAAACAGTGAAGTCAACAAGCGCGATGTCGCTATCGGTCGCGCTCTTGCCCGCGCCGGCCTTGATAAGGTCAAAGCCAAGTCCGCTTGCCGTGGTTTGCGAACAACTGCGTTCTGCCACGGGAATGACTGGCTTTGGCGCTGGATTTTTGAAGGACAGCAAGTCGACTTCGAACACCAGATCTGCATTGGCCGGGATGGGGCCGGTGCCCGCTTCGCCATAGCCAAGCTTCGACGGGATGCAGAGACGGTAGCTGCCGCCAGCCTGCATCAATTGCAGACCTTGCGCAAAGCCGGGGATGACGCCGCCAACGGGGAACTGTGCATTCTGCCCGGAATCAAACTCGGTGCCGTCAGCGGTCAACATGCCCTTATAATTGACCATCACGCGCGATTCAGCGTTCGGGCGCTCGCCTTTGCCGGCCTTAATCACGGTATAGGACAGGCCTTCTGGTGTCGTGGTTGTGCATGTGAGAACGGGTGGCTTCAGCTTCGCCGCAACAGGGGCCGCGGCGTGTGCAGGCGCAAATTGAAGAAGCAGGGCAGGGGTGAGGGCCGCCGTGAGGGCGCGCTGGAGCATTTTGGATGTCATGGGGCCAAGGTAAGCATTGGATGTGGTTTGTCTAGCGTGAACACCTTACCGTAGTGCTGATCATCCAGACCCGTCACCCTGAACTTGTTTGTGCGCTGCACGCCTTCGGCTTCAGGGTCTTACTTATCGGCCGCCGCAAGTAAGATGCTGAAACAAGTTCAGCATGACGGAAATAGAAGGACTAAATATCCTACCCGATTGCGCGCAACTTCGGTTCGGCTTCATCCAGTGACGTGCGAATGATGCCAATCAAATCATCGATCTGCGATGGCGTGATAATCAGTGGCGGGCACATCACGATGCTGTCGCGGATGCCGCGGACCATCAGGCCGTTGCGGATGCAGATATCGCGCACCATTGGCCCTGCCGTGCCTTCAGCGCCGCCGAAACGCGCGCCTATGGCCTTGTCGGCAACAACCTCCACCGCGCCCAGCAAGCCAACCGAGCGGGCTTCACCGACCAGAGGGTGGTCGCTCAATGTCGCCAGCTTTTCGGCAAGATAGGGGCCGGTTTCGTTCCGGACTTTCTCAAACAGTCCCTCGCGCTCCATGATCTCGATATTGCGCAAGGCGACGGCGGATGCGACAGGGTGGCCCGAATAGGTGTAGCCATGGACGAAATCGCCACCGCTTTTGATGACCTTGACGATCTCCGCGCTTACGGCGACAGCGGAAATCGGCAGGTAACCCGACGACAGCCCCTTAGCCATGGCGATGATGTCTGGCTTTACGCCAACGGTTTCGTGGCCCCAAATATTGCCCGTCCGGCCAAAGCCGCAGATAACCTCATCACAGACCAACAATATGCCATATTTACGGCAGATTGCTTCCACCTGCGGCCAGTAATTGGCTGGCGGAATGATGACGCCGCCTGCGCCCTGGACAGGCTCACCAATGAAGGCGGCGACATTTTCCGGGCCTACTTCTAATATCTTTTCCTCAATGGCTTGCGCGCATGCTGTGCCGAAATCTTCGGGCGTCATGTCGCGGCCTTCATTGTACCAATAAGGCTGGCGGACATGTTCGATACCCGCCATCGGCAAGACGCCGGGGGCAGGGAAGCCTTGGCCGTGCATGACCTTCATTCCGCCCATGCTGACGCCCGCCACGGTGGAACCATGATAGGCATTGTGGCGGCTGATAACGATGGTGCGGCTATGTTCGCCCTTCACCTGCCAATAATGGCGTACCATCCGCAATATGGTGTCGTTGGCTTCGGAACCGGAGCTGTTGAAAAATACATGCGGCAAGCGGCCACCTGTTAGGCTCGCAATCTTTTCGGCAAGCAAGATGGCAGGTGCGTTCGCGGTTTTGAAGAAGCTGTTATAATATGGCAGCTCAAGCATTTGTTCGCGCGCAACCTCAGCAAGCTCATCGCGGCCATAGCCCGCGTTGACACACCACAGGCCGGCCATCCCGTCCAATATGCGATTGCCGTCGCCATCATGGATATAGCAGCCTTCGGCATGGGTGATGATGCGGCTGCCGCCCAGGTCTTCGATTTCCTGCCAGTCGGCTTGCGCGGGCAAATGGTGGGCGATGTCTAAACGGCGAAGTTCGGCGATGTCGTAATTGCGAGGCATGAAAAGATCTCCTTAATATTCCCCTCCCGCAAGCGGGAGGGGTTAGGGGAGGGTGGGAGCCGCAGGCGATCTATCTGATCTAGCCGTTGCAGGCCCACCCCCAGCCCCTCCCGCTTGCGGGAGGGGAGCAATAGGGCAGCGCCCGAATTCAATTCAGGGCGAAAAGCCTATCCGTGCTTGATAGCGGTTATAACGGGTCACGGTTCTGTTCACAGATTACCTCTTAACGCCTTTCCCAAAAGGTGGAAATAGGTTTGCGAATCCACGTCATTTTCCGTGCCCCATTCGGGGTGCCACTGGACCGCAAGCAAGGGGGCGCCATTGGGTCGGGCGCTATAGGCCTCGATCAGTCCATCGGGTGCGCGCGCCTCAACCGTCAGCCCATCCGCGAGCGTGCCAATACCTTGAAAATGCACCGAGTTTACGTCCAAAGCGCCTTTGGCATAGGCAGTGGACAGCATGCCACCGTCCGCAAGTTCAACAGGGTGGCGGTGGTCGAACATGGCATCGAAATCGACATCATCGGGTGCATGGTGACGGATGAGCGTATCGTTGGCGCTCGTGTCACGGCGCAATGTTCCGCCCAAGGCAACGTTGATTTCCTGAAAGCCGCGGCAAATGCCAAAGACCGGCTTGCGCGCGTCAATCATGCGGTCGACCATGGACATCGCAATCTCGTCGCGGCTGTCGTCGAAAGGACCGTCGCCGCCTTCGTCGCCATAAAGCCGCGTTGCGACATTTGAGGGGCTGCCGGTCAACAATATGCCGTCTATGCGCGGTGCGACTTCAGAGGCGGTCATCAGGTCGGGCAGTGAGGGGATGATTAACGCCGCCACATCGGCATAGGTCATGGCCGCGCGGATATATCGGTTCATCACGGCTTGAGCGACTTCGCTGCCGACCATGCGGTTACACGCGATGACACCCAATACCGGACGGCTCATTCTGCTGACTCCTGCGTCATCTCTTGCTCACGCCGCTCCGATCAGCTCCCGGCCAATCAACATCCGGCGGATTTCATTTGTTCCTGCACCAATGTCGAGCAATTTGGCATCGCGCCAGTAACGCTCGACGGGCCAATCCTTGGTATAGCCAGCGCCGCCCAATGCCTGAATGGCTTCGCCCGCCACCTTCACGGCGTTTTCGCTCGCCAACAATATTGCGCCTGCTGCGTCAAAGCGGGTGGTCTGCCCGGCGTCACATGCGCGCGCCACATTATAGACATAGCTGCGGGCAGAATTGAGCGCGACATACATGTCCGCAATCTTCGCCTGCATCAGTTGGAAACTGCCGATGGGTTTGCCGAATTGCTTGCGTTCGCGCACATAGGGCAAGACGACGTCGAGGCAGGCCTGCATTACGCCAAGCTGAAGCCCGGCGAGCACAACACGTTCATAATCAAGACCCGACATCAACACGCCCACGCCGCCATGCAGTGGGCCCATCATTTGTTCTTCGGATACAAAACAGTCGTTGAACACCAGTTCCGCCGTCGGCGATCCGCGCATCCCGACCTTGTCGATTTTCTGGCCGATGGAAAAACCCTCCATGCCTTTCTCAATCAAAAAGGCGGTGATGCCGCGCGATGCAGCCTCAGGCGCGGTCTTGGCATAAACAACCAATGTGTCTGCATAAGGCGCGTTGGTGATCCAGAATTTCGTGCCGTTCAGGATGTAACCGCCCTGAACCGCTTCGGCCTTCAGCTTCATCGACACAACGTCCGAACCGGCGCCGGTTTCGGACATCGCCAAACTGCCGACATGTTCGCCCGAAATCAGCTTGGGCAGATATTTCGCCTTTTGCTCGGGCGAGGCCCAACGCGCGATCTGGTTGACGCACAGATTGGAGTGCGCGCCATAAGACAGTCCAATGGATGCAGACGCCCGGCTGACTTCCTCAACGGCGACAACGTGTTCCAAATAGCCAAGGCCAAGGCCGCCATCTTCTTGCGCAACCGTCATGCCGTGAAGCCCAAGCGCACCCATGGCTGGCCATAATTCTTCCCGCGGAAACCAGTCATCGGCATCAATTTTGGTGGCCAAGGGCGCGATTTTATCCGTCGCAAAGCGCTTGGTGGTATCGCGGATCATGTCGGCATTTTCGCCGAGAGCAAAGTCTAAAGTCATCGCCATCCTCTGCCATTTATTTGATAGTGCCGCAAGCATGGGACTAGCCAGTTGCTGACCTTTTGCTTACCGCAGTTTTGATATTTTCTGAATGAGCGAATCTTTAACGATGCATTATGACATTCTCATCGTCGGTGGCGGCCATGGCGGTGCGCAAGCGGCCATCGCATTGCGGCAGGCAAAATTCGAAGGCAGCATCGCTATCGTCAATGCCGAACCTGAATATCCTTATGAGCGCCCACCATTGTCCAAGGACTATTTTGCGGGCGACAAGGCGTTTGAACGCATCATGATCCGGCCTGCTGCGTTTTGGGCGGAGCGTTCGGTGGATATGCTGCTCGGCCAGCGCGTGGAGACGGTGGATGCTGCCGCGCATTCCGTCACGACGTCTGACGGCACAGTCATCACCTATGGCCATATGATCTGGGCCACAGGCGGCGACCCGCGGCAATTGCCGGTCACGGGCGGTAATCTGCGCGGCGTGCATGTTGTCAGGACCCGGGCCGATGTGGATCACATGGTCGAAGGCCTGGATGATGTCGCGGACGTTGTGATTGTCGGCGGCGGCTATATCGGGCTTGAAGCCGCAGCGGTGCTGCGCAAAATGGGTAAGAAGGTGACCGTGCTGGAGGCGATGGATCGCGTGCTTGCGCGGGTTGCTGGCGAGCCGCTGTCGCGCTTTTATGAATCCGAACATCGCAGCCATGGCGTCGATCTGCGTCTGAACGTCGGCATTGCGGCGATTGAAGGCGACGAAGTCGCCACGGGCGTGCGTTTGGCCGATGACGAAGTTATCCCCGCGCAAATGGTTATCGTTGGCATTGGCATCATCCCGTCGGTTGCGCCTTTATTGACGGCGGGTGCCGCTGGCGGCGCTGGTGTTGATGTTGACGCTTATTGCCGGACATCCTTGCCAGATATCTTTGCCATTGGGGACTGCGCTGCCCATGCCAACAGCTTTGCCGGCGGCAATGTCATGCGCGTGGAATCGGTGCAGAATGCCAATGACATGGCCAATGCTGTGGCAAAAAGCGTAATGGGTGCGCTGACCGAATATCATGCGGTGCCGTGGTTCTGGTCAAACCAATATGACTTAAGGCTGCAAACCGTTGGCATCAGCGCTGGCTATGACACAACGGTGTTGCGCGGCGAACTGGACGCACGCAGCTTTTCGCTCATCTATTTGAAATCGGGCCGTGTCATTGCCCTCGATTGTGTGAACGCGACCAAGGATTATGTGCAGGGCCGCGCCTTTGTGACAGAGGGCTTGTCGCCTACGCCTGAGCAATTGGCAAACACCGAAGTTCCCTTGAAAGAACTCGCCGCCGAATTGACAGCCACCTAAACTTTTGCCTCCAGTCCGTTCAGCCCTCACGGCCATTTTAGGTCCAACGAACACCGGCAAGACCCATCTCGCTGTTGAGCGGATGTGTGCCCATTCGAGCGGGATGATCGGCTTTCCTTTGCGGTTGCTGGCGCGGGAAATCTATGACCGGTTGGTGGCGATTAAGGGCGCGCAAAATGTCGCGCTGATTACGGGCGAGGAACGGATCGAGCCACCGCAGGCGCGCTGGTATTGCTGTACGGTCGAAAGCATGCCGATCCACAAAGAATTTGCCTTCGTCGCGATTGACGAAGCGCAACTGGGGGCAGACCCCGAACGCGGGCATATTTTTACAGACCGCATTTTGCATGCCCGCGGGCGTGAGGAAACGATGATTTTGGGTTCGGAAAGCCTGCGCCCGATCATCCGGTCGCTGCTGCCCGATGCGGAGATCATCTCTCGCCCGCGCTTTTCCACGTTAAGCTATGCCGGCGCAAAGAAGCTGTCTCGCCTTCCCAAACGCTCTGCCATCGTCGCGTTTTCGATTGAGCAGGTGTATGCGGTCGCCGAAACTTTGCGCCGGATGCGCGGCGGCGCTGCGGTGGTCATGGGCGCTTTGTCGCCGCGCACCCGCAATGCGCAAGTGGCGATGTTTCAATCGGGCGAGGTTGATTATCTCGTGGCCACCGATGCGATTGGCATGGGGCTGAACCTTGATGTCGCGCATGTCGCCTTTGTCAGCCTGTCGAAATTCGACGGTTCGCGCCGGCGCAGGTTGACCGTGGCCGAAATGGCGCAAATTGCGGGCCGGGCTGGACGGCACCAACGGGACGGAAGCTTTGGCACGCTCGCGGGCGAAGGCAGCGAGTTTACCCCCGAAGAAGTGCTGGCGATTGAGGGGCACAGCTTCCCGCGGCTGGACTGGCTATTTTGGCGCGAAGCAAAGCCAAGATTTAACGACATCGGGACGCTGATCGCCGATCTTGAGAAAAAACCGGGCCGTCCGGGCCTGTTACCCGCGCCCAAGGTCATCGACCTGTTGGTACTCAAGCGCTTGGCCGAAATGCCCGATGTGAAATCGCTCATCCGGCACCCGGTTGATGTGGCGCGGTTGTGGGAAGTGGCCTGCTTGCCCGATTTCCGGCAAATGGGTGAGGAACATCATAGCCGCTTTGTCGCGTCCTTGTGGCAATATCTGGGGCAGGGCGAGCGCGTCATTCCGCACGGCATCTACGCAAATGAGCTGGCACGGCTGGATAATATCCAAGGCGATGTCGACACGCTGTCCGCCCGAATCGCAGCGGTGCGGACTTGGACCTATATCGCGCACCGGAACGATTGGCTGGCCAACCCCCCGGCAATGGCCGAACGCGCGCGGGCGCTCGAAGAAAAATTATCGGACGCATTGCACGATGCCCTGCGTCAGCGGTTTGTCGACAAACGCACATCGATGTTGCTGCGCAAAGGTGCTGGCGATGTCGGGCTGTTACCCGTTGAAATCCAGCAGGATAATCGCGTTCTTGTCGATGGCGAGGACATTGGGACTTTACAAGGATTTGCCTTTCGGGTTGACCCGGCGGCAAAAGCGGGTGACCGTAAATTATTATTGGCTGCCGCAGAACGACATCTGGCAGCGCATTTGAGACAAAAGGCAAAGGACGTATCTATGGCAGAGGATAGCGAATTCTCGCTCGCAGCCGATGGGGAGGGTAAACCTTCGATCTTCTGGAAGGATGACCTTCTGGGCACATTGACCAAGGGGCGTACGCTGCTGCAACCTGCATTTACGCCAATGAAGGCCGTCGCCGGATTGGAGGGCGATGCCCTGCGCGAGATTGTCACGCGCGCCGAAAGCTGGATTGAAAGCCAGCTGGCAAAGGCGATGGGCGGGATTGTCGGATTGCTCGACTTGGCCCAGCAAGCCGATGTCGACGGCAATGTCCGTGCGCTCGCTGTTCGGCTTGCCGATGAAGGCGGGATTGCGGGTCGGCATTATCTTGCAGACGCCATCGCCGCGCTTCCCAAGGAAGCCCGCGGTGCTGCACGCAAGGGCGGTATCGTTTTCGGCGCGCTCGATATTTATCACCACGCCGCGTTGAAACCCGCTGCCGCCAAATGGCGCGCTGCCTTGTTTGCCGCACGCGACAGCCGTGCCATGCCTGTGCTGCCACCCGAAAGCGCGGTGCATTTGAAAACATGGAATTTTGCGAACCCGTCGGAGGCCAGAAATGCGGGCTATCGCCGGATCGGTGATGAATATGTGCGTATCGATTTGGCGGAACGCGTGATCAAAAAAGCGCATGAAGCGCGCGGGCAGAACAATGTTTTTGGCATGGACATGGCCTTTGCAACCTCGCTGGGTATTAGCGAGGCCGGTTTGAAAGCGCTGATGCGCGACGCCGGTTTCCGCCCCGCTGAGGCAGTGGTTGTAGCGGAGACTGCGGCTGAAGAAACGCCCATGGTCGACGAAAGCACGCCAGTCGAAGCAACGCCAGCGCCCGAGCCTGAGGCCGCAGTTGAAGCAATAGTCGCCGACGCCGTTGGACCAGAGCAAACCGCGCCAAAAGAAACCGCGCCCGTCGTGCTGACGCATTGGCGCTGGGTGGGCTTGCCCAAACCCCGCCCGCCCGAACAGCGCAGGCCGCATGCTTCTGCAGAACGAAAGCCGCACGCGTCGGCAAAGCCGAAGGCTAAGCCCGATCGCGCGCCGCCAGCACCAAAGCCAAGTGCGCCGCCGTCTGCATTGGCTTTGCAATTGGCTGCGCTCAAAGGCCTCAAGCTCTAAAAGGTCGGGCAAGTCTTGCGGATCGACAAGCTGCTGTTCTTTCTGCGATTGGCCAAAAGCCGTTCGCTCGCGTTGAGTTGGGCAGAGGCTGGCCATATAAGGTTGAATGGCCGCCGGATCGAAAAGGGCAGCGCCGCGGTTCGCGTTGGCGATATTATCACCATGCCATTGGGCGAGGCTGTTTTGACTTTAAAGCTGCTGTCTGTCCCTGTTCGGCGTGGTCCTGCATCAGAGGCGCAGCTTTTCTATCAACGTATCGACTAAAAAATTGGCGACTCGGTGCAATCCGGCGTTGACTTCCCCCTGCGCCACGCAATAGGCAGAGGAAATGAAACGGCTAATCCGCCGTTGTGTATGGGAGAGTTCCGCCAATGACTTATGTCGTTACCGATGCCTGCATCCGCTGCAAATATATGGACTGCGTTGAAGTATGTCCGGTGGATTGCTTCTATGAAGGCGACAATATGCTCGTCATCAACCCAAATGAGTGCATCGATTGCGGCGTGTGCGAACCCGAATGCCCTGCAGAAGCGATTTTGCCAGACACCGAAAGCGGTTTGGAACAATGGCTTGAACTGAACGCAACCTACAGCGCAGAATGGCCGAATATTACTTCAAGCCGCGAGCCGCCTGCAGACGCAGACGAGCACAAGGGCGAAGAAGGCAAGTTCGACAAATATTTCAGCGCTGAGCCCGGCGAAGGCGATTAAGCCTTCGCGGCACGCCGCTCTTTAAGCCAGCTTCTTTGATAGGATTCTACTTCACGTAGAGCCTCAAAGACCGTGACGGTCGGCTTCGTCCGGCCGGTACGCCCCAGCGCGTATATCTGGCTGTAAAACCAATATTGGGTCGCAAAACCTTCAATCCCGCGCACGGCCTTTATCTTGCGTAGGCTGGATAACCACTCAGGCAACAACTTAAGCTGGTTTTCAACCTTGGGCAGCATGGCCAAGCCGCCGAGCAGCCGCTTTGGCGCTTCGGGCATCACGCATAATGGCCGCGCCAATCCGATAACATCGGCCGCCTTGTTGCGAAGCGCCTGTTCCATGGCCGATGCGCTGCGGAAACCGCCCGTGACCATCAATGGAATGGTCAACTCGCTCTTCATCGCTTTGGCAAAATCAACGAAATAGGCTTCACGTGCGAGTGTGGTTTCCGCGACGGCTTGCGTCTCTTCGGCTTCCATCCCCTCGATACCCAATAGCTTGGGCTGCTCATACGTGCCGCCCGATATCTCGATCAGATCCACGCCAGCATCCTGCAGCCAGCGGGCCACCTGAAGGCTGTCTTCAAAAGCAAAGCCGCCGCGCTGGAAATCCGCACTGTTCAGCTTGACCGAAATCGGGAAATTAGGGCCAACCAAAGTCCGGACGGTGTTGACGGTGAACATCAGGAAACGGGCGCGGTTGACGAGGCTGCCACCCCAGCGATCGGTGCGTTGGTTTGACTTTGGACTGAGGAATTGTGAGATCAGATAGCCGTGCGCTGCATGGATTTGAACGCCCGTGAAGCCGGCATTTTGGCAATGCAGTGCCGCTTGGCCGAACCGGCCAATCAGGTTTAGGATTTCATCCTCGGTCAATGCAACCGGCATTCCAAATTGTCCGCCGGGCAGGCCCAGCTTGACCGCTGACGGCGCCTTGGGGCGTGGATTGATGCCCCGCATGGTCTGGCGGCCCGCATGGCTTATCTGCGCCCAAAAATGGTTGCCATTGCGAGTCGCGGCCTTGGTCCATGATTTGAGCGCATCCATCATCGCCTCATCCGGCTGTCCGCTGAAAAAGACGTTTCCGGCCCGTTCCAGATGGTCGGCGTCAATATGGATGTTGCCTGAAATCTGGAGGCCAGCGCCTCCATCAGACCAGATGCCGTACAGGCGCTGCAACTCGGGCGTCGGCACACCTTGCGTGTCCGCTAGCCCCTCGGTCATCGCGGCTTTTGCTATTCGGTTGTTGAGTACGGCCCCACAGGGCAGTTGTATGGCGCTACTTAAGATCACTTTGGCTCGCTTGGCTCTTCAATTTTTGGTTCATCTGAACCATCGGTTTTGGGTTCATCGCTTTCTTCCGGCGTTGCTTTTTCAGCTTCTGTATCGGCACTGACGGGCATAGCTTCAACAGGTGCCTCATCGGTGGATTCGTCGGTGTTAATCATGTCGTCACTGATCGTGCCTTTTAGGCTTTCGAGATTGTCCATCCGCGTTTCGGTGACCTGATTGTCTTCTTTGCCACCGCCACATGCGGACAATGCCAGCAAGGCTGCAAAGGCAGGTGCTATGATGGTGAAACGCATATCGTCCTCAGTTCTCTATTCCGGCGCGACCGTACAATTTCCGCCCGCTTTGGCAAGGTTAATGAGAAAGTCGGGGAAGGTGGCGCGCAAGGCTGCGTCGAAGTCCTGCATTGATGCTTCAATGCCAAGGTCCGCGAGGCTTGTGACCGGATATTCGGATATCCCGCACGGGACGATGCCACCGAAATGATTCAAATCCGGCGCAATATTCACCGCAAAGCCATGCATCGTCACCCATCTGCGGATGCGCAC
Organism: Sphingorhabdus sp.; assembly: GCF_044354325.1. GTDB lineage: Bacteria > Pseudomonadota > Alphaproteobacteria > Sphingomonadales > Sphingomonadaceae > Sphingorhabdus_B. The sequence goes on from NZ_JBILAF010000004.1 coordinate 20,781, forward strand.
GCCGATTGCGCCGATTTTTGCTTCCTGACCATTTTTGGTGTCGCACCATATGCCAACACGGCCCTCGGCGCGGCGTGCCTCCACCCCGAAACGGCCAAGCGCGGCGATAACCCAGCCCTCAAGCGCATGCACATAACAGCGGACATCTTTGCAATGCTTGGCAAGGTCGAGCATGACATAGCCCACACGCTGCCCCGGCCCATGATAAGTGTAACGTCCGCCGCGTCCGGTATCGAACACGGGAAATGCGGTGCTCAGCAATTCTGCCGGATCTGCGCTCGTCCCGCCTGTGTATAATGGCGGGTGTTCCAGCAACCAGATAAGTTCCCGTGCGTTTTCGTCGCGTATGGCGGCCTGCAATGCTTCCATACGGGCAACGGCTTCGGGATAGGGGGTTAGCCCTTCGGAAACGTCCCAATCAATATTGCCATCGATCTTCATGCGCGGTGCTTAGCATGGTGCAAGCCGCTTGCCACCGGATATGTCAGCCTCTACCCCGCGATCTGTCAGGGAGTGTATATGCAAAAGAAGCTTGATTATCGTGCGGTGGCAAAAGATGCGCGTGCTTCATTCGCGGCGCACCGTGAAGCCATCATCGCCATTGCGGGCTTTTTCATTTTCATGTCGAACTGGATCGCGGGCTATCTCGCGCCACCGCTCATCCTTGAAAGCTTTGACGATACGCCTAAAGTCATCGCGGCGTTCAGCGGTTATTTCGAGGCGAATTGGCCAGTCTTGTTACCGGCGATGCTTGTCACAATGTATAGCAGCCTTGCGCTTTATGTCCTGATTTCGGGGCGCAAATTGGCAAAAGTGGGCGACGCGCTTGTCATCGCGGCCGCATTGTTCCCGACATATTTGACTGCGACCATATTGACCGGCTGGGCGACATTTGCGGGGTTCTTGCTGTTCATCATTCCCGGACTTTATCTCACGGGCCGCTTTGCCGTGCTGCCCGCGGTCATCGCGCAAGATCCGGCGCTTGGCATCATAGACGCGGTGAAGCAGACTTGGGCGACAACCCGCAAATGCGGTTGGGCCATAGTGATACTGACGCTGTTTATTGCGGTGGCTATACGCCTGGTTTCCGGGATCGTTGGTGATGCCGTCGCCGGGATATGCCAAGCAATTGCGGGCGAGGGCGGCGTTCCCATCGTCCAAGCTGCGGTCAGCGCGTTTTTCGCAGCGGTTGAGGCCGTTATTTACGTTATCGCTGCAACGGCAGTTAATCGTCAGCTTGGGGCACAGACGGCTAACCAATAATGGGAACATGCGGCGCTGCATCGCGCGGGATGAGCCCGCTGATCCGCGGGTCCGCAAATGTCTCCAATTGCCGTTGATAGGCAATGAACCCGGCCTTTTGATAGAAGCTTAGCGCGGTTGGACCGTCCAGCGTGCATGTATGCACCCACATGCGCTGCACGCCCGCCTCTGCCCAGCCGAGCTGAAGCGCCATGGCCATCAACCATTTGCCATGGCCCTTGCCGCCGAGTTCGGGGATCAGGCCGAAAAAGGCGATTTCACATGCGCCATCGGTTCTGAAGTCGAGTTCCAATATGCCGACTTCAATCCCGTGCCTGTCCACTACCGCCCAAATCCGGACCTTGGGGTCGTGAATGGTCGCAATCAGCGTCTCGTCGTCCATCTCAAGGCGTGAGAACCACAGCCATGGCTCACCAATGCGGCGATAGAGCGTCCGGTATTTTTCCGCATGCGGGGCGTGCCATGGCTCTAGCCGCAAATCTGACGCAGGCAGCGCGCGCAATGGCGGACGCTTGGTCATTTCCAGCGAGGTTACAATGGCACCAAGGTCGCCATCGGCAATCGGGCTATACGGCATTTTGGGTTAATCCCAGGCGACGTCGGGCGGAAGGCTCATCAAAATCGCGTCAACATTTCCACCAGTTTTCAGGCCAAAGGTGGTGCCGCGGTCATATACAAGGTTGAATTCGGCATAGAGCCCGCGCCAGCGCCGCTGCGCTTGCTTTTCTTCGGCGGTGAATGGCTGATTCATCCGGCGGCGCACCAGCTTGGGGAAGATATCGAGGAAAGCTTCGCCGACATCGCGGGTCAGTGCAAAATTCTGGTCGAAAATGGCATCACTGCTGTTTTCGAGATGATCGTAGAAAATACCACCAACACCGCGATGCACGTTGCGGTGGGGGATCCAGAAATAATCCTCCGCCCATTTGCGATAACGTTCGTACACGTCAGGGCCATAAGGCGCGCAGGCCGCACGCAGGCGCGCGTGAAAGTCGGCCGTGTCTTCTTCATAGGGGATGGGCGGGTTGAGATCCGCACCGCCGCCAAACCAGCTTTTCGTCGTCACGAGATAGCGCGTGTTCATATGCACCGCCGGCACATGTGGATTGGCCATATGCGCGACGAGGCTGATGCCGGTCGCGAAAAAATTGGGATCTTCAGCCGCGCCATGAATGGTCTTGGCAAATTCGGGGTTGAAGCTGCCACCTACGGTCGAGACGTTTACGCCGACCTTTTCAAAGATTTTACCCTTCATCACACCGCGTACGCCGCCGCCGCCGGGCGAACCGTCATGGTCGTGGCGATCCCAAGGGATATATTCGAAAGATGCGTCTGATCCGGCTTCGCGTTCGATGGCTTCAAACGCCGCACAAATGCTGTCGCGCAGCGATTCGAACCAACTGCGCGCGGTTTGCTGCCGATTGTCGAGGACCAGAGTCATACTGCACCTTCCGGAAATTGTTGGGTCTGCCGAAGACCTTCTGCCAGCGCGATGCCAGCCGACACCGAAATGTTCAAGGACCGAAATCCAGCGCCCATGGGAATATACACGCGTTCGTCGGCGCGGGCATGCACTTCGGGCGGTGCGCCGCTGCTTTCGGACCCCATCAGGATGACATCATCGGGCCGAAAGGCGAAGGCGGGCAGGGCGGTTGACGCCTTGCTCGACATCAGCACCAACCGCGCACCGTTCAATGTTTCAAGAAACGCTGACCAGTCGGTGTGGCGCTGTATCTTTGCATGCGCGACATAATCCATACCGGCACGCCTCAAGGCACGTTCTGAAAAGGGAAAACCGCAAGGTTCAATGATGTCGCATTGGACGCAAAAGCATGCGGTTGTGCGTAATACCGCCCCGACATTGCCGGCCATGTCCGGTTGATAGAGCGCGATGCGCATGAAAACTCTCCGATGGAAACCAATTGTCGATGATTAGACCGTATGTGGCCTTCATGGCAACCGCGCCCATGGGCCAAATGTTCACATGCGGCGCCGTTAGCTTTTATATCTTAAACGACATTGTCGCGCGATTGCCGCCCTCGGCGCGATTGTGCAGCACGACATCACCGCCATGGGCCCGGTCGATGCTCCGTCGTTAGCCGCCGTTGGGCTGGGCAGGGGCCATTGGTCCGTTCCAGCGACCCTTGCGTCCGGCCTTGCGCTCGTCGGGGGTTATGCTGCCATCTTTATTGGTATCGGCTTTGGCGAAACGGGCTTCAGCGGCTGCACGGAATTCTGGCTGTGATATCGCCTTGTCACCATTGCTGTCCGCACGCGCCATTATATCCATGCGTCCGTCACGGCCACCTTCGCGCTCATGACGCTTGCCCATCTTGCGATGCTCCATGCGCTTTTTGCGTCGGTCAGCGCGGCGCTCCCCGCGCATGTCATGTGCGGCCATGAATTCAGCTTGGCTGACCGAACCGTTTTTGTCGGTGTCGATTGCGGCAAAACGCTTGGCCAACATCGCGGCCTTGTCGCCTTCATTCAGCGTGCCATCATCATTGGCGTCCATCATCTCAAAGCGCGCATCAGCAGCGGCCATGGCTTCTGCTTTGGTGATAATGCGGTCGCCGTCTTGGTCTGCCCTTCCATCGGGCGCGGCATATATTGCTGAAGCTGACATTGCTGAAAAGGCCATCAGGCCAGCATAAATTGGAAGTTTCTTCATCCTAATCGCTCCTTGTGATCGTCCGCGGGACTACAGATGTAGCGCATATAGTCTGAATATTTCGCAACAGTTTGTCGAGGCAAAGCGTGCTTTGTCGCAAACTGTAACGGCATGGGATGATTTGAAGCTGGGGAAAGTTGGAGCGGGTAAGGGGAATCGAACCCCTCTAGCTAGCTTGGAAGGCTAGTGCATTACCACTATGCTATACCCGCGACTGGCCATGGGCCGTCTTGAGCGCCGCTATTGCCATTATACGGCCCTAGCGTCAACGCCCAGATTGTAAAAGAAAGGGCCGCAAAAGCGGCCCTTTCCAAAAACTATGCTGTTTTTTTATCAATGCTTCTTGTCTGCCCAGATCGTTTTGTAGGACATCCAAGCAAGCACCGTGAAGACCAGGAGGAAGCCAAGGGCTGCCCAACCTGCGCTCTTACGGTTTTCCATCTTTGGTTCCGCAGCCCAGGTCAGGAATGCAGAGACGTCTCTCGCCATCTGTTCCTTGGTAGCCTTCGTACCATCGTCATAGGTAACCTGGTCATCGGAAACGATCGGTGCCGCCATTGCGATGTTCAGGTTCGCAAACCATGGGTTGAAGTGCAGGCCGGCAGGTGTCGCCGCTTCAGGGAATTCCTTCAGCAGTTCTTTGCCTTCTTCGTTCTTGTAGCCAGCTTGGTCACGATAGCCGAGCAGCAATGAATACACATATGCTGGGCCATTTTCACGCGCCTTTGTGATCAGCGAAAGATCTGGTGGAAGCGCGTTGTTGTTGGCCGCACGTGCTGCAACTTCGTTCGCAAATGGCGAAGGAATTTTGTCCGCAGGAATAGCCGGACGTGTCGCAGGCTCACCCGTTTCGGGGTTGATGCTTGGAACTTCGGTCTTCCATGCCTTTGCAAGCGCTTTGACCTGTTCTTCGCTGTAACCCAAGGCCGCGAAATCGCGGAACGCGACCAGATTCAAGCTGTGGCAAGCGGCGCAGACTTCAGCATAGACCTTCAAACCGCGCTGCAATTCACCGCGGTCATATTTGCCCAACGGACCGTCATGGGCAAATTTAACGGGCAAAGACTCTTCGTGGAACTCGGCCTCAACCGAAGGAACGGCTGGTTCCTTGATTGCAGTGATGACGGTGTCCCCAAGGCCGAGCAACAGCATGCCGCTGAAAAACAGGCCTACCAAAAAAGCAACTAAACGAACCATGATTATGCTTTCCCTGTTTTACGCAGCCGCTGGAAGCGGTTTGCCGGTGACAGCTTCGGTGATTGAATTTGGCAGCGGAAGCGGCCGTTCAATGCGCGAAACGATTGGCAAGATGATCAAGAAGTGGGCGAAATAATACGCTGCCGCAAGCTGGCTGAGTACAACCCACTGGGTATATGGAGGTTTGCCACCGCAATAGGTCAGGATGACGATACATGGGATCAGACCATACCAGAAGAATTTGCGGAACAATGGACGATAATGTCCCGAACGCACGGGAGACGTGTCCAGCCAAGGCAGGAAGAACAATAGCAAGATCGAACCGAACATTGCCAGCACGCCCATCAATTTAGCTGGGATGAGGATGATGCCGGTGAACGGAATGCCAAAGTCGACCGTGAACGCCTTCAAAATCGCGTAGAAGGGCAAGAAATACCATTCAGGCACAATGTGCGCTGGCGTCGATAGCGGGTTCGCCGGAATATAGTTGTCCGGGTGGCCAAGCATATTTGGTGCAAAGAAAGTGACCGCCACGAAGAAGATCAAGAAGATCCCAAGGCCGAAGCCGTCTTTTGCGGTGTAATAGGGGTGGAATGGAACCGTGTCCTGCTCACCCTTTACGCTCACGCCCGTTGGGTTTGAAGACCCTGGAATGTGCAATGCCCAGATGTGCAAGATGATGACGCCGGCAATGACGAATGGCAGCAAATAGTGCAGCGAGAAGAAACGGTTCAGCGCGGCTTGGTCTGGCGCAAAACCGCCCAAGAGCAACTGACGCAGTGGTTCACCCACCAATGGAATGGCGGAGAAGAAGCCCGTGATAACCTGTGCACCCCAGAAGCTCATTTGGCCCCATGGAAGCACATAGCCCATGAACGCAGTCGCCATCATCAACAAGAAGATGGTGACGCCCAGCAACCAGATCATTTCGCGTGGCGCTTTATATGAGCCATAGAAAAGACCGCGGAAGATATGGATATAGACCACGATGAAGAAGAAGCTTGCGCCGTTCATGTGCGCATAGCGAATAAACCAGCCCGAATTCACATCGCGCATGATGTGTTCAACGCTGTTGAACGCGCCGTCGACACTTGCATAATAATGCATGGCCAACACGATGCCGGTCACAATCTGGATCACCAAAGCGACGCCCGCAAGGACGCCGAAGTTCCAGAAGTAATTGAGGTTGCGGGGTACCGGATATCCGGCGCCGACCGCGTTATATACAAGGCGTGGCAAAGGAAGACGTTCGTCGACCCATTTGCTCACCGTACCCTGCGGTTTATATTCTTGTGCCCAAGGGAAGCTCATTGCGTTTTAGCTCCTCAACCGATTTTGACGACTGTGTCAGAAATGAATGCGAATTCCGGAACGACAAGATTTGTCGGGGCTGGGCCCTTCCGGATACGTGCGGCGGTATCATAATGCGAACCATGGCATGGGCAGAAATAGCCGCCATATTCACCCTTAACTTCCCCAGCTGCGGCACCAAGCGGCACGCAGCCCAAATGGGTGCAAACGCCAAGGGTAATCAGCCAATTTTCTTTGCCTGGCTTGGTGCGATCGGCAAGGGTTTGTGGATCGCGCAGCGAACCAACATCAACCTTGCTTGCTTCTTCGACTTCGGCAGGGGTCAGGTTGCGGATGAATACCGGCTGTTTGCGCCAACTGGTCTTAATGGCCTGACCTGGCTGGATAGCGGCAACGTCAACCTCGATTGAGGCGAGTGCGAGCACGTCCGCGCTTGCGCTCATTTGCGATACCAATGGCATCGCAACCGCTGCTGCACCTACGCCCGCGAAGCTGACCGCGGCGACGTGAATGAAGTCACGGCGACGAACGCCCGAACCTTCTGCGCCATCATGATTCTGCGTACCAGCTGCAGCTTTCGTTGCGACTGAAGCGGCCGGCGCAGCCGCCGGCTTTTTTACTGCCGGCTTTTTCGCCGTGCTTTTTGTCTTTTTGACTGTCGACATAATCTGCCCTTTTTGCGTTGCGGCGGTTAAACCGCAATAGCGTCGAAATCCCGTCTCTTCCCGAACTGAAAAGCATTTCGCCTCACAATTGGGTCGATTCAGCGGGCCTGATAGACGCCTTTAACGGCTTTTGCCAACAGGGAATTTGGCACCGCGCATACCAAATCACGCCATGGCGATTGCATTTTGCAAAACCGGCGTAAATTCGCGGCTAATGCTTGCTTCTCGCAACATATTACGCCTAAAGGGCGCGTCTTTTGAATGAATATTGTTGGAGTAGATCGCATGGCGACACCTTGGACGCCGGATAGCTGGAGAAACGCGACGGGCATTCACATGCCTGAATACAAGGATGCAGAAGCATTAGCGGTAACCGAAGAGACGCTGCGCAACTATCCGCCGCTGGTTTTTGCAGGCGAGGCGCGCAATTTGACGGCGGATCTAGCCAAGGTAGCCGACGGAAAGGCGTTTCTGTTGCAAGGCGGCGATTGCGCCGAAAGCTTTGCCGAATTTCATCCCAACAATATCCGCGATACATTCCGCGTCATTCTGCAAATGGCGGTTGTGTTGACCTTTGCTGGCAAAATGCCTGTCGTGAAATTGGGCCGGATGGCTGGCCAATTTGCCAAGCCACGCTCAACCCCCACTGAAACAATCAATGGCGTCGAGCTGCCCAGCTATTTCGGCGACATCATCAACGACATTGAATTTGTTGCCGAAGGCCGCGAGCCTGACCCGGCACGGATGATACGTGCATATAGCCAGGCTGCGTCAACGCTGAACCTGCTGCGCGCGTTCTCCAACGGTGGTTACGCCAATCTGCAGCAGGTCAATGCGTGGACGCATGATTATATGGGCCGCTCGCCATGGGCGCAGAAATATAAGGAAACGGCTGATCGCATTAGCGAGGCGCTGGCTTTCATGGAAGCCTGCGGCATTACGCCAGAAACTGTCCCGCAGATTAAGGGCACGAGCTTTTACACCAGCCACGAGGCATTGTTGTTGCCGTATGAGCAGGCAATGACACGTCAGGACAGCCTGACCGGCGATTGGTACGATACATCGGCGCACTTTCTGTGGATTGGCGATCGCACCCGCTTTGACGGTTCGGCGCATGTCGAATTCTTGCGCGGCATCGGGAACCCCATTGGTATCAAATGCGGGCCAAGCCTTGAACCCGACGCACTGTTGCGCATGTTGGATGGGTTGAACCCGTCGCGCGAAGCGGGCCGGATCACGCTGATTTCACGTTATGGGTATGACAAGGTTGAAAGCGGATTGCCCACTTTGGTGCGTGCCGTCCAGCGTGAGGGGCATCCTGTTATCTGGTCATGTGATCCGATGCACGGCAATGTCGTCAAATCCGCCAGCGGATATAAAACGCGTCCGTTCGAACGTATTTTGGCCGAAGTCCGCGGCTTCTTTGCGGTGCACCGTGCAGAGGGCAGCTTTGGCGGCGGTATCCATATTGAGATGACGGGCCAGAATGTCACCGAATGCACCGGCGGTGCGGTTGCCGTGACCGACGAAGGTTTGGCCGATCGGTATCACACGCATTGCGACCCACGGTTGAATGCCGCGCAATCGCTTGAACTCGCGTTCCTGTTGGCAGAAATGCTTAATCAGGAAATGACCGAGCGCGCGAAGAAAGCTGCATAAGCATCAATAAGCGACTGAGGGTTGGTATATCTGGCTGTGCGCTAGATGTTCGGCCGAAACTAACGCGTATTGGCAATCGTTTCCAGGCGGTAGCCGTATCCGAAGACCGTTGAAATGCGAAAGCCGTTTTCAGGCTGCAGGTGCAGCTTTGAACGCACGCGCGAGATATGCATATCCAATGTGCGCGTGGCCAAGGCCGCGGTCGTCCGCCAGATCGCCTCCATAAGATGATTGCGCGACAATGTGCGGTTGACATTGCGGAAGAAAAAGTCGGCCAATTCCAACTCTTTGGCCGTGAGCGCAATGATCTGCCCATTCACCAGGACCGTCTGTTCAATCCGGTTTAAGTGATATTTGCCATATGTCGCTTCGGTATCAAAAGCGCCACCAATTGCGCCACGGCGTAATATCGCACTGATGCGTGCGGCGATAACCGCGCGGTCTTCTGGCTTACTGATATAATCAGCGGCTCCGGCATAAAGTGCCTCGGTAATATCTTTTTTCGCAGACCGGTTGGTTATCATCATGACCGGCGGTTGCTTGGGCAGCGTCTCTTGCATCCATTTCAGAATCTCGAGCCCATCTTTGCCGGGCATGTTCCAATCGAGCATCAGCAAATCAAACGGGTCGCTGACCAAGGTCCGCATAAGTGCGTTACCATCGGTATATCCAACCGCAGCATGGCCAAGTTCTTCGACGATTGCTTTCAGATGATGAACCACTTCGGGCTCATCGTCCGCAATTACTACCCGCATATTTTGGTCCGCCCCTCAGCAAGTTGCCGAATATCGGCGCCCGTGAGAAAAACATGCCGATAAACATTGTGTTACCAGCCGTAGGCCCAAAACATTTACAATGTCTTACATGTGCGGATGAGGTGCGAAATTGGCGCGGATTGAGGAAATGGCTGGGGCGGCAGGGATCGAACCTGCGAATGGCGGCATCAAAAGCCGCTGCCTTACCGCTTGGCGACGCCCCAGCAAGCCAGCAAACTGGCCGATGTGCGCGGCTTATATCGTGCGAATCTCGTAGCGCAACAGCTTAATCGATGCGTTGCACCCAACCATGGGTGTCTGCTGCCGCTCCGCGTTGGATATCCACAAGTTTTGTGCGGATTTGCTGGGTCATTTGCCCCGCGCCGCCCGCGCCAATGGTGAAGTCGCCTTGGGTGGATTTCACTGTGCCAACAGGGGTCACGACCGCGGCAGTGCCGCAAGCAAAGACTTCAACGAGCCGTCCGGATTCGGCATCGGCGCGCCATTGGTCCATCGCGTAGCGCTCCTCACGGACGTTCAGGCCTTGCGCGCGGGCAAGCGTGAGAACCGAATCGCGGGTGATGCCTTCCAAAATCGTGCCATCGGTTGGCGGTGTCAGCAATGAACCGTCGTCGAATAGGAAAAACAGGTTCATGCCGCCAAGTTCTTCGACCCAGCGATGTTCGGCGGCGTCCAGAAAGACGACCTGGTCACAACCCTGGCGAATGGCTTCGGATTGGGCGACAAGGCTGGCGGCATAATTACCGCCGCACTTTGCTGCGCCCGTTCCGCCGCGTGCGGCACGGGTATATTGTTCCGATACCCAAATCGAAATCGCCGGTGCGCCGCTTTTAAAATAATTCCCGGCTGATGACGCGATGACCATGAACAGATATTCCGCCGATGGCTTCACGCCCAAAAACACTTCGCTGGCGATCATGAAGGGGCGCAAATAAATCGACCCGCCATCGACCGGTGGAAACCAGTCCTTATCAACTTGAACCAGTTGGCGGCACGCCTGCAGAAACATTTCTTCAGGCAGTTCGGGCATGGCAAGGCGCTTTGCCGACCGCTGGAAACGGCGGGCATTTTGTTCCGGACGAAACAGCGCCATCGATCCGTCTGCAAGGCGATAGGCCTTTAGACCTTCAAATATTTCCTGCGCATAATGCAGCACAGCCGTCGCTGGATCGAGTGTGAGCGGCGCACGCGGGCCGACTTTCGCATCATGCCAGCCTTTGGCGTCCGAATAGCGGATGGTGACCATATGATCTGTAAACACACGACCAAAACCGGGATCGACAAGCCGCGCCGCGCGTTCCGCCGCGTCAACAGGGTTTGGATTCGCCTCAAATGGAAATGCGCCGGACGTCATAGTTACTCTCGTCAGTTAGGGTCTTGCTTCGTCCTATGGGCTGGGCTTAGATACGTCAATATGGCTGCCCCATCTTCTGTATCTGTTGCGCCCACGGCGTCGCCCTTGTTTCTGCGCGAGCATGAGGTGCGGCGCGGCGTTGAGCTTTTGTTTTTCGGCTATACGCGGCTCACGCGCGCTATAGATGATGGATTGGCAGAACATGGCCTTGGCCGCGCGCACCATCGCGCGCTCTATTTCATCGCCCGCCAACCCGACCTTACGATTAGCGAATTGCTCAAAATTCTGGCCATCACAAAACAATCGCTCGGCCGGGTGCTGACCGACTTGGCGGAAAAAGGGTTGGTGGAAACGCGCACGGGGGTGGTCGACCGGCGGCAGAAGCTGCTGCGTTTGACTGCAGAGGGTGTCCGTTTTGAAGCGCAGCTATTTGACGCACTGCGCACGAGCCTTGCGTCTGCTTATGCCGCAGCAGGGCAGGAATCGGTCACAGGTTTCTGGCGCGTTTTGGAAGGGTTGATACCCGCAGAGGACAAGGCGATGGTTATCGCCCTGCAGAAGGACATTTGATGCGCGACACGCTTGCACGACTTGAAAACATAATCGCCCAGCGGTCGAACGCTGCGCCCGATAGCAGCTATGTGGCGTCCCTGTTCGCCAAAGGGCGCGGCAAAATTGCGCAGAAAGTTGGCGAAGAAGCCACCGAGACCATCATTGCCGCGCTGTCGGGAAATGCCGAACATCTTACTGCTGAAGCGGCAGACCTGCTTTTCCATCTGATGATCTTGCTTGCCGAGGGCGGCGTGGCATTTGACGATGTTCTCGCCGAACTGGACCGCAGGGACGGCGTATCCGGCCTGGTAGAAAAGGCTGCGCGCGACAATTCCGGAGAATAAGATGCCAATCGATGCGACATTGCCGTATGATGACCAGAATATTTTTGCGAAAATCCTGCGCGGGGAAATTCCCTGCAAAAAGGTTTTTGAAGATGACTGGGCGCTTGCCTTTCACGACATCAATCCGCAGGCCCCGACGCATGTCCTTGTTATTCCCAAGGGCGCTTATGTCAGCTGGGACGATTTCAGCGCCACAGCCAGCGACGCGGAAATAGCCGGATTTGTGCGCGCTGTCGGCCAAGTATCGCGCGCATTGGGTCTGGTCGAACCCGGATATCGGTTGCTCGCCAATATCGGAATGGATTCGCATCAGGAGGTTCCGCACCTGCATGTCCATATTTTTGGTGGAAAACCGCTCGGACCGATGCTTATGCGATGAAATTCAGTTGCACGGAGACTTTTAGAGGTTAGGTTCCGCGCGATACGAAATCCATCGGGGAGATTATGATGGCGATTGAGCAGCAATCCGTGATGCAGCGCATGTTCGCGCGCAAAACGATCGCACAAGTACAAAGAGAGTCGGCCAACAGCGAATTGAAGCGTTCGTTGGGCAAGTGGAACCTTCTGCTTTTGGGCGTTGGGTGCATTATTGGTGCGGGCATTTTCGTCCGTACGGGTAGTGCCGCTGCATTGCATGCCGGACCTGCTGTTATGCTGTCCTTTGTCGTTGCTGGCTTGGTCTGCGCTTTTGCAGGCCTGTGCTATGCTGAACTTTCGTCAACGCTGCCGGTTTCCGGGTCGGCCTACACCTACAGCTACACCACATTGGGTGAATTTGTCGCCTGGATCATGGGCGCGTTGCTGCTGCTCGAATACGGCTTGGCCGCATCGGTGGTGGCCGTCGGCTGGGGCGGATATGTCGTCAGCTTGCTGGCGGACTTCGGCCTTGTCATCCCGCCGCAATTTACCGGACCAACCGGACATGCGGTTATGCGTGACGGTGCGCCCCTGTTGGTTGATGGCGTTGCTGTCACCGCAATCTTCAACTTGCCAGCATTCCTCATCTGCATGTCGCTGGCGCTGTTGTTGATGGTGGGTGTGTCGGAATCGGCTAAGGTCAACAACATCATCGTTGCGGTCAAGGTCAGCGTTCTGGCTGCGTTCATTCTCGTTGGCGGATATATCGTCCTATCCAACCTGCCTGAACTGTTGGCGACGAACTGGACGCCCTTTATCCCGGAAAACACCGGCGACGGTGAATTCGGTGTCGACGGCATCATGCGTGCCGCATCGATCGTCTTTTTTGCCTATATCGGTTTTGAAGCTGTCTCGACCGCTGGTCAGGAAGCCAAGGACCCTAAGCGCGACATGCCATTTGGTATCATCGGTTCGCTGATTGTCTGCACCGTCATCTATATGCTGGTGGCTGCAATCATGACCTTGCTTGTACCTTATGCTACATTGAACGTGCCAGATCCTGTCGCGGTCGTTGTCGACAGCTTTGGTGCACAATGGGCTTGGTTGGCCAAAACCATAAAGGTCGGCGCAATCATCGGTCTGACGTCGGTTGTGCTGGTGCTGATGTACGCACAAACGCGTATCTTTTACACCATGTCCCGTGATGGCCTGTTGCCGAAGATCTTCTCCAAGGTGCATCCAAAGTTCCACACGCCTTATATCAACACATTGTTGGTGGGCACGATCACGGCTGTTGCCGCCGGGTTCTTTGACATCAACGTTTTGGGTGACATGACCTCGGTCGGCACATTGGCAGCCTTTGCCATCGTCTGCCTGTCGGTCATGTATCTGCGCCGTGCAGCGCCTGATCTGCAACGGGGCTTTTCGGTACCATTCTACCCGCTGACACCAATCCTCGGCATCTTGTCATGCCTGTATCTGATCACGACAGTGCCTTACAATGTGCTGATGTTCTTCATATACTTCCTGATCGGTGCCATCGCGCTGTACTTCGTTTATGGCATGCGCAATTCAAACTTGCAGCATGACCAGCTGACGGACGACGCACCGGAAATGGGTGAATTCCCTGGTCCAGTTGTGGACTAAGGTTACCGCTATAACGCAAAAGGGCAGGGGCGCTTCGGCGCCCCTTTTCTTTGCCTAGGTCCTGACCCTAGCTGCGCGGGTCGCTCGGAATGGGTTGTGTTGTGCGTGGGCGCGTAAAGAGCATTCCCTTTTCACTCCATAGAACCAACATCAGGGCAGTGATCCCGCAACCCAGAAAACCAAGCGTGACAGGAAGGACACTGCCGTCAAACTGCTGCCCGATGATAGCGCCGAGCGAGGCGGCCAAGCCAGTCCGCACGAACGTCTGAAACGATGACGCCGCGCCCGCGACATGACCAAAGGGTGTCATCGCAATCGACGAAAAGTTGGAACCGATAAAACCAATCATCGCCATGTTGCCCGTCAGCAACAATAGGAACAACGGCATCGACTTCGGCGCGAATTGCGCAGCGAGCACTTGCAGTGCGCCGAGTGTGATAAAGGTCAAAAGCGCGGTGTGCGAGACGCGGCGCGCACCAAAACGTTCCACAATCTGCGAATTGGTGAAATTGGACGCAGCGATGCCAATGGCAACGATAGCAAAACCAATGGTGAAAAAGTCGGCTGCATGGAACACCTTGTCGAACATCTGTTGCGAGCTGTTGAGATAGCCGAACAAAGAGCCCTGAACGATTCCGGCGCCAATCATATATCCGGCAGCATTGCGGTGCAGGACGACGGCTTTCCATGCCTTTGCCAGCGCATGGGGTTCAATCGGAATGACATTTTCGGGCGCAAGTGTTTCGGGCAGGCGCAGATATACCCAGATGGCGGCCGCCACGGCCATGAACGCCATCAGGTCGAATATCACCCGCCAGCCCGCAAACAGCAGGACCATTTGCCCGATGGTTGGCGCGATAATCGGCACGATCATAAAAATAAGGAATATAGTCGACATCCGCCGCGCCATTGCGTCGCCTTCAAACTGGTCCCGGATAACGGAGATCACCAGCACGCCCATCGCAGCGGCGAGCAAACCATGCGCGAAACGCATCGCCAGCATCATTTCAAAGTCAGGGGTGATCGAACAGGCGAGCGAAAACACAGCCGCGCCAATGATGGCAATCAGCAATATTGGCTTGCGGCCATAGCGGTCCGACAGCGGACCATAGATCAACGCGCCAATGCCGTTGCCGGCCAGAAAGACCGAAATAATATGCTGGATCTGGTTGGGATCGGAAACCTTCAGCCCCTGCGCCATCGCGGGAAACGCCGGCAACATTGCATCAATGGCCAACGCGTTGAGCGCCATCAGCGATGCCATCATGATGGTCAATTCGCGCGGGCCGATGGATTTTTTTGCAGAAGCGGGGGAGGTCATGTTGCGGCTATGGGGTAGCCGCCGCAATAATTCCACCCGCTAAATCTTTAAATCAGCCTGGCGCTCCGCATGCTGGAAAAGCCGTCTTTGCCGATGATGATGTGGTCATGCACGGTTATCCCGAACTTCTGCCCCGCCTCTGCAATGTCCCGCGTCATGGCAATGTCTTGCCGGCTTGGGCTGCTATCGCCGCTGGGGTGGTTGTGGACAAGGATGATGGCCGCTGCGCCCAAGTCCATCGCGCGCCGGATGACTTCGCGTGTGTAAATCGCGGCCTGATCGATGGAACCCTCGCTCGCGATCTCATCGCGGATCAGCATATTTTTGCTGTTGAGATATAAGGTCCGCACGCGCTCAATGGTCAGATGGGCCATGTCGGCACGCAGATAGTCGAGCAGCGCCTGCCATGATGACAAAATCGGCATCTCGCGGACGGGTGCGCTCAAAAGACGTAAGGCCGCCACTTGGACGATTTTCAGCGCAGCGACACTTGTTTCGCCCATCCACTTTTCGCGCATGATGCTGTCGGCATCGGCCGTTAACAAGGCCGACAGGCTGCCATATCGCGCGATCAGATCCTTGGCGATTTGCTTTGTGTCGCGCCGCGGAATGGCCAGTGCGAGCAAATATTCCACAAGCTCATGGTCATGCAGGCCTTCGCCTTGCTGTTCAAATAGCCGCTTGCGCAGACGCGCGCGGTGGCCGGTGCCATGATGTTCGATTTTATCCGCGCCGTCCACCATCAGCACTGTCCTTTTGCGATAATGCTCTTTTTGGAGATTTTTGCGACGGGTGCAAGTCGATTGACGCGAATCCAGCGCACCTGAATGAGACCCGAGCTGTCCGTAACAACTGAAACATGTTCAGGACGACCAAGATATAAGGGTATCAGCCGAACGACATTAGTGGACCGGGGCAGCGATGCCTCGGCCCATTCTATTGCGACGCAACATTCTTGGCGACGCGCTGTTGACTTGACGAAGGCGCTCTCCTAAAGCGCCGATGCCTAGGCGGGGTTGCCCCGATTGCGTGGCGGTTCCGTGTGTTTATTTGGATGGAATCACATGATGTCGGACAATTCCGGGCAGGATGGCAAAGGCAAAAGTGACGCCCGGCTCGTGTCGTTAGATATGCAGCTGAAAGCGGCGCGGAAAGCCGAAGCAGAACGCTCAGGTCAAGATCAGGTTCCAGCCAAAGGAATGCGGCAAGGGAACAGGGTTTTAACCGAGTTGATCGCGGGTCCTGCTGGTGGTGCTTTGGTTGGCTGGGTCTTGGACCGCTGGCTGGGTATCGCACCTGCGCTCCTGTTGACCTGCATGTTCTTGGGCATTGCAGTCGCCTTCAGGAATATAATAAAGATTTCAGCAGAGCGTCCGGACTAAACCGGGCGCTTGACGTGTATATAACAGGGTAGTGAACGTGGCAGGCGAAAGCGGCAAAATCGATCCGATGTACCAGTTCAAGATTGAGCCATTATTTGGCTCTGATCACTGGGAAATTGCAGGTCACAACGTGATGTTCACCAACTCATCGTTGTTCATGGTGCTTGTTCTTGGCGCGCTTTGGGTGTTCATGGCGGGCGGAATGAAGCGCGAAATGGTCCCCGGCCGCTGGCAGATGGCTGTCGAAGGCGTCACGGGCTTCATCAACAACATGCTGACCGCAAATGTCGGTCCCGAAGGCAAGAAATATGTGCCTTTGGTGTTCTCGTTGTTCATGTTCATCCTGATGGCGAACTTCATGGGCATGATGCCTTTTGGTATCGTCCCCGGCGTGCATCCTTTCACGATTACAAGCCATTTGACCGTCACCGCCGTGCTGGCGCTATTCAGCTTCGGTACTGTATTGGTCGTCGGCTTCTGGCGGCATGGCCTGCATTTCTTCAGCCTGTTTGTTCCGCATGGCACGCCATGGTGGTTGCTCTGGCTGATCCCGGTCATTGAATTATTCTCATTCATGATCCGTCCATTCAGCCTTGCGCTGCGTTTGTTCGTCGCAATGACCGCGGGTCACATCATGATGAAGGTGCTTGCCGGATTTGTGATTAACGGTCTGAATGCAGAAGCCGCTTGGGTGCCGCTGATTGTCAGCTTCCCGGCCTTTGTTTTGATGATTGGTATTACCCTGCTTGAACTGCTCGTTTGTGCTATTCAGGCGTATGTTTTTGCACTTTTGACGTCGCTGTACATCAACGACGCCGTCAATTTGCACTAAGATTTCAACCACTAAGTTTTATTTTTAACAGGAGTTATTATCATGGACGCAGAAGCAGCCCAAATGATCGGTGCCGGTCTGGCAGCAATTGGTGCCGGTATCGCCGCTGGCGGTGTTGGTAACGTTTTTAGCTCGTTCCTTCAGGGCGCGTTGCGTAACCCAGCAGCAGCTGACAGCCAGCAGGGCCGTCTGTTCATCGGCTTCGCCGCCGTCGAACTTCTTGGTCTGCTCGCGTTCGTTATCGCGATGATCCTGATCTTCGTTGCCTAATTGACGGTTTCGCCCCGGCAACCGCCGGGGCATTTCCTCAATAGGATGAGCGCGTAATATGCCACAAATTGCCCAGATTCTTGAAACTTATGCATCACAGTTTTTTTGGCTGATGATTGTCTTTGGCTTGGTCTATTTTACGATCGGTCATGGCATGTTGCCAAAAGTGGAAGCAACGATGGACGCACGTAATCGCAAGATTGCGGACGACCTTGCGGCTGCCGAGCTTGCGCGTGCCGAAGCGGATGATCTGGGGGATAGTGGCGAAGCAGGACTTGCTGCTGCGCGGGCTGCGGCCCAAGCCAAGGCAAGCGATGCGAAAGCAAAAGGCGCCAAAGACGCGGAGGCCCGTTTGGCGAAAGCCGATGCGGAAATCGGCGTGAAACTGGCTGCTGCGGAAGCCGCGCTTTCGGCTGCAACAGCCAAGGCAATGGCAAGCATCGAAACCGTGGCTGCGGACGCCGCTGCGGATATCGTTGCCAAGGTTTCGGGGGCGAAAGTTACCCCGGCGCAGGCCGCAAAAGCAGTGAAGGCGGTAATGTCCAATGGCTAATCCAGCAGCATCCACCGACACAGCAGCGGCAACAGCCGCCGTTGCTCCAGCAGCAGACACCGCCGCACCCGCTGCGGGGCCTACCGCCGAAGCCGCCGCGCCCGCTGCGCACGCTTCGACTGAAGCACATGGCGGCGCAGAAGAGCATGTCACGCCTTCGGCGCTTGGCTTTGACGCCTCGATGCTGGTGGCTTTGGCGATGCTTGCCGTCATCATCTTGGCAATCTGGAAAAAAGTGCCCGCGATGATCGCTGGCGCATTGGACGGACAGATTGCCGGCATTAAGCAGCAGCTGGACCAAGCAACCGCGCTGCGCGCCGAAGCAGAAAATATCAAGGTCGAGTATGAAGCAAAGGCAAAGCAGGCGGCGCGTGATGCCGATGCGATGAAGGCCTCTGCCGAAGCTGAAGCGAAGCAGATTGTTGCCCGCGCAAAGAGTGATGCAGCCGCATTGATCGAACGCCGTGCGAAGGCTGCAGAAGAAAAGATTGCTGCCGCTGAACGCGCCGCAATTGCCGATGTCCGCAATAAGGCCGCAAGTGCTGCTGCCGCTGCTGCAGCGCAATTGATCGCCGCGCATCATGATGCAAAGGCCGACGCAGCGTTGATCGATCAATCGATCGCCTCGCTGAACTAAGTTTGGTGGTTCCCGCGCAGGCGGGAGCACAACTTCCGACATATAATCATGCCGCGCATTTGCGGGAATGAGATTGTGTAGCGCACCGACGTTGCCTACATCACCCCGACATGTCCAAAGCCGACCGCCCCGATCAACCCAATGCGGCTTCTCGTTTTAACGAGGAGCAGGCGACCTATGCGGTGCGTGGTGCGGACACACCGGATCTCGAAACCGGCACAGCCGCCATCCGCAATGTGCTGAAGACCTTGCCTCTGAAACCCGGCGTGTACCGGATGCACGACGCGCGCGGCGAAATATTATATGTCGGCAAGGCGCGTGCGTTGAAGAACCGCGTCGGCAATTATGTGCAGATTGACCGCTTGCCCAATCGCCTGCGCAGAATGGTCGCGCTGACGCGTTCGATGACGATTGTGACCACCAATAGTGAGGCGGAAGCCCTTTTGTTGGAGGCGCAGCTGATCAAGCGCTATCGCCCGGCGTATAATGTGCTGCTGCGCGACGACAAAAGCTTCCCCTTCATCCTGCTGCGCGCGGATCATAAATTCCCGCGTATCCAGAAACATCGCGGTGCACGGCGGAACAAGGGGCATTATTACGGCCCCTTTGCGAGCGCGGGATCGGTCAACCAGACGCTGAATGCGCTGCAAAAGCTGTTTCTGTTGCGCAGCTGTTCGGACAGTTTTTTCAACAACCGCGACCGGCCATGCCTGTTGTATCAAATCAAGCGCTGTTCCGCGCCCTGCGTTGGCCGGATTGATGACCAATCCTATGACGGTCTGGTCGCCGATGCCAAATCCTTCCTCGACGGCAAATCCTCTGCGGTGCAGGCAAAGCTGGCGAAGGAAATGGAGGGCGCGGCCGAAGCACTCGATTTCGAACGTGCGGCCATGCTGCGCGACCGGTTGAAGGCGCTGACATTCATTCAAGGGTCGCAGGCGATTAATGCGCAGGGCGTTGGCGATGCGGATATCTTTGCCTTGGCCCACCGCAATGGCGTGATGGGTATTCAGGCGTTTTTCATCCGCGGCGGACAAAATTGGGGGCATCGTTCGTTTTTCCCGTCCCATGTTGCCGAAATGACCGAGGATGAGGTGTTCACCAGCTTCCTTGCGCAATTTTACGAAGATGTGCCGCCCGCCAAAAACATATTGCTTGACCGCGAATTGACCGAGGCGGATCTGTTGGCGGAGGCATTGTCCGAACGTGCCGAGCGCAAGATTGAAATCAGCGTGCCGCAGCGCGGCGACCGCGTCCGGCTTGTCAAACAGGCCACGCGCAATGCCGAAGAAGCGCTGGACCGGCGACTGGCGGAGAGCACGACGCAGGGCAAGTTGCTGCAAGAGGTGGCGGACCTGTTTGAACTGCCCGAACCGCCCCGCCGGATCGAGATTTACGACAATAGCCATATTCAGGGCACCAATGCGCTTGGCGCGATGGTCGTTGCCGGACCCGAAGGCTTTATCAAGGGCCAGTATCGCAAGTTCAACATCAAACAGGCCGCGACCGACGATGATTTTGCGATGATGCGTGAGGTGTTCCAGCGCCGCTTTGCGCGCGCGCAGGAAGATGATCCCGACCGCGACAGTGGGCAGTGGCCTGACCTTGTGCTCATCGACGGCGGCAAGGGGCAGATGAGCAGCGTGAAGGCGGCGCTGGAGGAAATCGGTGTCGATGACGTGCCATTGATCGCCATCGCCAAAGGCCCGCATCATGGCCGTGACGGCCGCGAAGTTTTTCACTTCCCCGACGGACGCGAATTGACCTTGCCGGTGAATGCGCCGGTCCTGTTCTACCTGCAACGCCTGCGTGACGAGGTGCACCGTTACGCCATTGGTGCGCACCGTGCGAAGCGCAGCAAGGCGATAACGGTGAGCCCACTGGATGAAGTGCCCGGCATCGGGCCCTCGCGCAAAAAGGCTTTATTGCTGCATTTCGGCACCGCGCGCGCTGTGCGCAATGCCAGCCTTGAAGACTTGCAGAAAGCACCCGGGGTGTCCGCCGCCGTGGCGCAGACCGTGTATGATTTCTACCATGCGGGCGGATGATGTGGCCTTGCAGTTGTCCAGCAGCTGATTAGAAAGGCGGGGAGGGGAGAAGTTCATGCCAAATATCCGCGCCAACAATATCGACATTTATTATGAGGAAAACGGCCCAGCCGATGGTCCGGTCATCCTGCTCGTCATGGGCCTTGGTGCGCAGATGATTGCGTGGCCCGACGAGTTCATTCACGGCCTTGTCAGCAAGGGCTACCGCGTCATCCATTATGACAATCGCGACGTTGGCCTGTCACAGTGGATGGAGGGGGCAAAGACGCCCCATCTGGTCTGGACGATGTTCAAGGCCCGAATAGGGCTGCCGGTGCGCGTTCCTTACACGCTCAGTGACATGGCGGCCGACGGCATTGGGTTGCTGGATGCGCTGGGCATCGACAAGGCGCATGTGGTCGGCGCGTCGATGGGCGGGATGATCGTCCAATTGATGGCGGCCAACTACCCCGAACGGACGTTGAGCATGACATCGATCATGTCGTCGAGTGGCAAGGCTGGGCTTCCCGGCGCGCGCGCCGATATCCAGCGTCAATTCATGGTCAAGCGCCCGCCAGACGCCAGCCGAGAGGAGGCTGTCGCGTTCGGAGCCGAGCTGGTCAGTGCGTTTTCCTTCCCCGATCCAGCGCGCCCTGAAAATGCCCACGCCGAAATGGCCGCCAAAGCGTTCGACCGGGGCTATTATCCGGTTGGCACGCGGCGGCAGTTGCTGGCGATCATCGCCGATGGCAGCCGCGTTGACCGGCTCAAGACGATTAAGGTGCCCACCCTTGTTGTCCATGGCGGGGCTGACCCGCTTGTGCCCAAAGAAGGCAGCGAGGATATCGCCCGCCACATCCCCGGCGCGCGGCTGGAGATTATCGACGAAATGGCGCATGATCTGCCTCCGTCGCAAGTTGGCCGAATGGTGGATTTGATCGCTGAGCATGCCAAGCAAGCGTACTGATGAAAATGCTGCACTGCACAATTTATACTTGCGCGCGCCGGTTGGTCGGATAATCTAAGGCGATGACGACCAACCAATTGCTGCTTGAGGCTATCGCGCTCAAAAAATGTGTGACCGCCACGTACAATAATGTGGCGATGAAGCTTGCACCGCACGTGCTCTATTCCAAGAACAACGCGCTGTTTATCGACGCGATAACGCTCGAAAAACATGGCGAGCCGCCGCGTGAGAAAAAGCTGGGCGCGTTTCATTTGCTTGGCCTCAACGATTTGAAGCTGACCGAACAATTGTTCGAAACTGACCCGTTATTCGAAGCCGACGCGGAAAAATATGCAGGCGTGACGTTGTTCATGATCAGCGGCGAACACAGCGACGCAGGATAGAGCTTCCCCTCATGCCGCAGTGTTGGCATGAGGGCGCATGGACATAACGGCATCCGCGATCATTTGTGCAGTCCGTAATCACGGCGAAACCGGCGCCATCGTGCGCGCGTTTTCCGAAGAATACGGTATGCTCGCGGGCTATGTGCAAGGCGCGCGGGGGCGGCAATTGCGGCCAGTGCTGATCCCCGGCAATGTCATCACCGGCGAATGGCGCACGCGCATAACGGGGCAGTTGGCGCGCCTGACGCCCGAACCCCTGCACAGCCGCGCACATTTGTTGGGCGAGCCGCTGGCGATTGCCGCGATTGACTGGGTCACCGCGCTGACCGCGGCAACGCTGGCGGAAGGCGTGCCTTATCCCCGCGTATACAGCGCGTGCGACGGGCTGCTGTCGGCGATTGAGCTGGCGCCTGCTGCACGCGTATGGGCGGGGGCGATTGCGCAATATGAAACCTTATTGCTGGCCGAACTTGGCTATGCCGAAGAACATGACGCCGACAGTGCGCCGGTGGCGATGATGGCGCAAAACCGCAAGCGCTTGGTCGCGCATGTTCTGGGTGACCGCCGCGCCGATGTCATGGCCGCGCGCGAACGGTTGGTGGAACGCCTGAAAAGGGCAGTTGCATAACCGCGCTGCACTTGGCAGGGGAGGCATGATTACAACACCGTGGCCCTGAGCCTGTCGAAGGGCGCTTAAAGGCATCGCCATATCGACAGGCGTGCTTCGACAGGCTCAGCACTACGGTTTCTTTTGAGGAATGCCGCCTTGTTAGTTGCCTTATTACCCGGGGACGGAATTGGTCCCGAAGTCATCACCCAAGCACGGCGCGTATTGGACGCGTTGGCGATTGACGGACTGACCTTCGAAGAAGCACTGGTTGGCGGTGCGGCCTATAAGGCGACCGGCCATCCGCTGCCCCCCGAAACGCTGGACCTTGCAAAGCGTGCAGACGCGATATTGTTTGGCGCGGTGGGCGACCCCGATTGCGATGCGTTGGAACGGCATTTGCGGCCCGAACAGGCGATATTGGGGCTGCGCAAGGAACTGTCCTTATTCGCCAATTTGCGGCCCGCGACCTTGTTCCCTGAACTTGCGGACGCCAGCGCGCTTCGTCCCGAGGTTGCCTCACAGATCGACATGGTCATCGTGCGCGAATTGAATGGTGATGTATATTTCGGCGAAAAGGGCATGCGCAAAACCGCTGATGGTAAGCGCGAAGGCTATGACATCATGTCCTATAATGAGGATGAAGTGCGCCGCATTGCCCGCGTCGGCTTTGAAACCGCGATGGCGCGCGGCAAGAAATTATGCTCGGTGGACAAGGCCAATGTGCTCGAAACCTCGCAACTGTGGCGCGATGTGGTGATTGAAACCCATGCCGAATATCCGCAAGTGGCGCTCAGCCATATGTATGTCGACAATTGCGCAATGCAGCTGGTGCGCAACCCCGGCCAGTTTGACGTGATCGTCACCGGCAATTTGTTCGGCGACATCTTGTCCGATCAGGCGAGCATGTGTGCTGGATCGATTGGCATGCTGCCCAGCGCCTCGCTCGATAGCAACCAAAAGGGCCTGTATGAGCCCATCCACGGCAGTGCGCCCGATATTGCCGGGCAGGGCAAGGCCAACCCGCTGGCGACAATCTTATCCGCCGCGATGATGCTGCGCTACTCGCTCAACTTGCCGGCGATTGCCGACCGCATTGACGCGGCCGTCGCCAAAGCACTCGCTGCGGGTGCCCGCTCGCCCGACCTTGGTGGGACGATGTCCACCAGCGAAATGGGCGACGCGGTGTTGGCTGCGCTATCATAATGACCGTAGCCCTGAGCCGACGGTGCATAGCACCGGCGAAAAGTCGAAGGGCGGCTTTGCGTTGACGCGCGCCCTTCGACGGACGCGCTCGCTGCGCAAGCGCTGCTCAGGGCTACGGAGTAACATCCTAAACATCTCCCCATTGACGCAACCCCTCTAGTCCCCGAAAAGCGAACTTATGAAGAAAACCACTGGCCAGAATCGCGAAATCACCCGGCATTGGCGTCCTGCCACTCAGGCAGTGCGCGGTGGCACATGGCGTAGCGAACATGGCGAGACGTCGGAGGCGTTGTTCCTCTCGTCTGGCTTTACCTATGATGATGCGGAAACCGTAGCCGCCCGTTTTGCGGGTGAGCAGGACGGCATGACCTATTCGCGGTTGCAAAACCCGACGGTGCAAATGCTGGAGGAACGCATTGCGCTGATGGAAGGGGCCGAGGCATGCCGCGCGCAAGCCACGGGCATGGCGGCGATGACGACGGCGTTGCTGTGCCAATTGTCGCAAGGTGACCATGTGGTCGCCGCGCGCGCAGCCTTTGGTTCGTGCCGCTGGCTGACGGATAATTTGCTACCCAAATGGGGCATCAGCACGACCACGATCGACAGCCGCGACAATGATGCATGGAAAGCGGCGATTCAGCCGAATACAAAGGTGTTCTTCTTTGAAACACCCGCCAACCCGACGATGGACATTGTCGACATGGCCTATGTCTGCGGCCTCGCCAA
>NZ_JBILAF010000066.1:0-11372 GCF_044354325.1 Sphingorhabdus sp.
CATTCACCAACTTGTCGGCGGCGTCAAAGCAGCTATGGGTTATACCGGTTCGCGCACGATTGCGGACCTTCAGGAACGCGCGCAGTTTGTGCGCATCACCAATGCCGGATTACGGGAAAGCCATGTACATGACGTTACAATCACGCGGGAAGCTCCAAATTATCCGACGCGTTGAGGCATGAGACCTGCTGCTCGCCTGCAGTCAGCCATTGAATTGGTTGACCAAATCATCCTTTCCGCACGTGATGGCGGCGCTTCTGCTGACCAGCTTGCGAAGCGCTTTTTTGCCGAGCGGCGTTATGCCGGTTCGAAAGACCGCCGTGCTGTCCGCGATTTGGCGTGGGGCGCGATCCGCCGCTTTGGCAAAAGGCCGGTAACGGCGCGGTCTGCCTTTGTAGCAATGGCGGATGCCGATCCGGAGCTGGCGGCATTGTTCGACGGGACCGATTATGGTCCAGCGGCGATTGAACCCGGCGAAGCGCGTTCAACCGGTGGCGGATTGCCCAAATGGATCAAGCCGTTGTTTTCGGCCCATGTTGATGAGGCCGAGCAAGCAAGCCTGCTTGACCGTGCCCCCATGGACTTGCGCGTGAATGCGTTGAAGGCAAGCCGCGCTGAGGTATCGGCGACGTTTCCCGACGCTGAAGTCCTTCCGCACCTCGAATATGCGCTCCGCCTGCCGGGCGGGACTGCGATCGACAGCCATCCCGCCGTGGAAGACGGTCAGGTTGAAATTCAGGATCTGGGAAGCCAGCTGATCGTTGAGGCATGTCAGGCAAAGGGTGCTGGCATTGTACTTGACCTGTGCGCTGGTGCTGGCGGCAAAACCCTCGCGCTCGCCGCCGCGATGCGAAATCAGGGACGATTGATCGCAACAGATACAAACCGCAACCGGCTGGACCAATTGAAGCCACGGGCCAATCGGTCGGGTGCCACCAACATCGAAACGCGCTTGCTCAATCCGGGCAAGGAAAAAGAGATGCTGTCCGAATTGGCCGGTGGCTGCGACCTCGTCCTCATTGACGCCCCCTGTTCGGGAAGCGGGACATGGCGGCGCAATCCAGAGACGCGTTGGCGTTTGGATGCGGCGCGGTTGAAGCGCGTTGTGGATGAACAGGCGAAGCTGTTGGACATTGGCGCCGACATGGTCGTGCGCGGCGGTTATCTTGTTTATGCCGTGTGCTCGCTCATCGAGAGTGAGGGTAAGGGACAAGTGGCTGCGTTCTTAAAATCGCATTCGGGTTGGCGCGCTGCGGATACCGGGGTGTCGATGGGGCGTGCCGATGGCGATGGCGTGTTGTTGACCCCGCATCATGATGGCAGCGATGGATTCTTCTTCGCGAGGCTCCAAAAGCTGTGATAGCATCACGTTCCAAAAAGATATGGATATTGTTTATGCGTTTTTCTCCCGCTGCCATTGCGCTGTCGTTCACTCTAGCGGTTATGTCGAGCGCCAGCATCGGCGGACGCGCGGATGACGATATCGACGCCCGCTCCATTGCCCTGATGCAGACGGGTGACCAGGAATCGGCCGCTGGACGGTTCGACAATGCGATCAGCTGGTATGAATCCGCATTGGCGGTCGACCCGCGCAACCGCCCTGCATATATTGCGATGGCGCGCGCGGTGAAGGCCCAAGGACTGAACGGTAAAGCGATCCGCTTTTACACAGAAGCGTTGGAGCTTGAGCCCAATGATCAGGTTGCATTGGCCGAGCAGGCAGATGCTATGATTGCCAAGGGCGCAATTGAGCAAGCGGGTAAAAATATCGCGCGCCTGAAAACATTATGCCGCGCGGACTGCAGCGCTGTTGACCGGCTTGCGCTTGCATCCAGCAAGGCGAGCGAAAAACCGCAAATGCAGGCAAGTGCAGCCGATACGGAACCAAGCGTCGCTAGCGTGCCTGTTCCGCAACCCAATTAAGGGCGCGGATGCGTTCAGCACGCGGAACGGCGTCAAATTAGTTCGGCAAACTCCGCAAGAATATTCTCGTACAGTCGCTTTTTGAACGGCACGATCAGTTGCGGCAATTGCGGTGCATCGATCCACTGCCACTTGCTAAATTCCTGATGCGACGTTTCGATGTTGATATCGGCATCGGTCCCTTTGAAGCGCATTAGAAACCAATGCTGGCGTTGCCCGCGATATTTGCCCTTCCAAATGCGGCCAATCATATCATCAGGTAAGTCATAGAAATGTTCATCGCGGCTGCGCGCAAGGATATCGACCAAATCGGCGCGCACGCCGGTTTCTTCGAATAACTCGCGTAGCGCCGCAGTCTCTGCATCCTCGCCATCGTCGATGCCGCCTTGCGGCATTTGCCATGCATCTGTTCCGACAGGGCTGTCCAAGCGTTGCCCGACAAAAATCTTCCCCTGCATATTGGCGAGCATGATGCCCGCACAGGGACGGTACGGTAAATCTTCTAAAGATATGCTCATGCTGTTGCCACCACTTCTGCAAGCAGGTTTTTCAGCGCGGCGATATTGCCCTCGATGTCCGATTGGACCGATGGGATGGCCTGGCGGATGTTGATATGCCCGTGAATATTGCCCTCGGCACTGCGATGTTCAACGCGCACGCCGTCCTGCTTCAACTTTTCAACATATGCGATGCCTTGGTCGCGCAAAGGATCAAGGCTTGCGGTTGTGACAAGGCTCGGCGGCATGCCCTGCTGGCTGAAATTCAACGGCTCGGACCGATAGTCTCCAGGCGTCGCTGCGTGGCCTTCGCCGAAATAGGCCATTGCTTCGTCGGTTAGCAAATAACCGTTGGCAAATTCGCGCATGCTCGGCCAGTCAGCATCGAGTGTGACGACGGGGTAAATCGGATGTTGCACCAACACGGGCACGGCCGCCGGACGGTCGCGAAGCGCCATGGTGGTCACAATCGCCAGATTGCCGCCAGCACTGTCGCCCGACGTAATCAGCCCAGTTACTTGCCGTCCAAGCTCCGCAGGGCTCGTCGCAATCCAGCGCGTTGCGGCTTCGCAATCTTCGGCCGGGGCGGGGAAGGGATGTTCGGGTGACAGCCGGTAATCGATGGAGATGACCGGCAAATCGAGGAGGCGCGCAACTTCTGCGCAATAGGGTTCATAGGTGTACAGGCTGCCGATAACGAATCCGCCGCCATGGTAAAACACCATGACAGGGCCAGCTTCGCGCTCTTCGCGGCTGTCATATAGTCGCGCGGGGATGGCACCAGCGGGGCCGGGAATCGATAAATCGCGCATAACCGCCAGTTCGCCAACGGGTGCATCCGCAACGTCGCGCATGGCGGCGGTCATTGCGCGTGCGTCATCAACGGGCACTTGCCAAAATTTAGGGCCGGGTACCGCGTTTAGAAATTGCAGAAACAATGCCACGTCTGGACGGACATAAGGGGGGGTATCGGTCATCGCGTTCTCCATTTCAGCCGCTTCCTAGGGTGGCTTGGGCAATGCGTCCAGCATATCCACCTATAGTTTTTCTAACATTGCAGTGCGCCGCGAATGGGATTAGGCGAAAAGGCAATAAAGTTGCAATTAAAGACGGGCTAGAACGCATGGCTACGGCATTCAAAGACGAACAGACGAGCGGACATACTCCAGTGCAAAGCGACGCAGTCGTTGTGCGCTTTGCCGGGGACAGCGGCGACGGCATGCAGTTGACCGGGGGACAGTTTACGCTGTCGTCCGCTCTGGCGGGCAATGACTTTGCGACATTCCCTGATTTTCCTGCAGAAATCCGCGCGCCAATCGGGACGCTTTTCGGTGTGTCGGCGTTTCAGATTAACTTTGGTTCCTCCGCAATCGACACCGCTGGCGACCAGCCCGACGTGCTGATCGCGATGAACCCTGCCGCACTGAAAACCAATGTCGGGTCGTTGCGCGAAGGCGGTTTGATTATCGCGGACACAGGCGAGTTTAACCAGCGCAACCTCGATAAAGCCAAATATACCACCAACCCGTTTGAAGATGGCAGCCTGGCAAAATGGCAGGTGCTGGCGTTCGACATCAGCGCGCTGACGCTGGAAGCCGTCAAGCCGTTTGGCATGGGCAACAAAGACGCGTTGCGTTGTAAGAATATGTGGACGCTTGGCCTTGCTTTGTGGATGTTTGATCGTGATCGTCAGCCGATCATCGATTGGCTGAACGCCAAATTTGCAAAGAATCAGGTTTTGGCCGACGCCAATATCGCGGCGCTGAATGCTGGCCATGCTTATGGTGAGACAGCTGAATTGGCTGGGCCGCTCAAGCAATATCATGTCGATGCCGCGCCTGCGCCTGCGGGTCTGTACCGGACGGTGACGGGCGCTGAGTCCATTTCTTATGGTTTGGTTGCCGGCGCGCAGCTGGCTGGCCTCAAGATGTTCTTCGGTGGTTATCCGATTACGCCAGCATCCGCGATCTTGCATCACCTCAGCCGCTTGAAAGAATATGGTATCACCACATTCCAGGCAGAAGATGAAATTGCCGCCATTTGTTCGGCCATCGGCGCAAGCTATGCAGGACAGTTGGGCGTTACCAGCTCGTCAGGTCCCGGCATCGCGTTGAAGGGTGAGGCCATGGGCCTTGCCATCATGACCGAGCTTCCCTTGGTCATCGTCAACAGCCAGCGTGGCGGCCCTTCGACGGGCCTGCCAACCAAGACCGAGCAGTCCGATCTGTATCAGGCGGTGTATGGCCGCAACGGCGACGCACCGATGCCTGTGATCGCAGCGCGCTCGCCGGTTGATTGCTTTGACTGTGCGGTCGAAGCTGTCCGGATTGCCGTTGAATATATGACGCCAGTGATGCTGCTTACCGATGGCTATATCGCCAACGCGGCTGAGCCTTGGCTGGTGCCCGATCTCGAAGAGTATACGCCATTCCCGGTCGAGTTTCTGGAAAGCGTGCCCGAAGATGGCTTCAAGCCCTATGCACGCGACCATAAGTTGAAGCGCCCATGGGTGAAGCCCGGCACGCCCGGATTGCTGCACCGCATTGGTGGTATCGAAAAAGAAGTCGATACCGGTCACATCAACTATGCACCTGCCAACCATCAGGCGATGACAGACATTCGTTCGGCGAAGGTAAATAATGTCGCCGACAGCGTTCCCGACCAGATCGTCGAGCAGGGCGCAGCAGGCGCGAAGCTTGCTGTCGTCGGCTGGGGATCAACCTATGGTCCCATCAAGCAAGCTGTGCGTCGCAAGCGCGCAGAGGGCGTCGATGTCGCGCATGTCCACATTCGCCATATCTGGCCCATGCCCAAAAACATGGCCGAGTTGCTGAAGAGCTTTGACAAGATCATCGTCCCTGAAATGAACACGGGCCAGTTGAAGACCATATTGCGTGACCAGTTCCTTGTGGATGCGCAGCCCGTGAACAAAGTGTCCGGCCAGCCATTTACTATCGCCGAAATTGAAGCCGCGATTGGGAGTGCTTTATAATGAACGATATGACCCCCGTTAAAGCGACAACGCCCAAGGATTGGGAAACCGACCAAGAAGTTCGCTGGTGCCCCGGCTGTGGTGACTATGCGATTTTGAAGGCGGTGCAGCGCACCATGCCTGAAATCGGCGGCACGCCTGAAAACACCGTGTTCATCAGCGGCATCGGCTGCTCATCGCGCTTCCCATATTATATGGAAACCTATGGCTTTCACACCATTCACGGCCGCGCGCCTGCGGTTGCGACGGGTGTGAAGCTCGCCAATCCCGATCTTGATGTATGGATTATCACGGGCGATGGCGATGCGCTGTCGATCGGCGGCAACCACACGATGCATTTGCTGCGCCGCAATCTGGATTGCCAGATCATGCTGTTC
This sequence comes from Sphingorhabdus sp., assembly GCF_044354325.1. Taxonomy (GTDB): domain Bacteria; phylum Pseudomonadota; class Alphaproteobacteria; order Sphingomonadales; family Sphingomonadaceae; genus Sphingorhabdus_B. The sequence goes on from NZ_JBILAF010000066.1 coordinate 5,790, forward strand.
AACAATGAGATTTACGGTCTGACGAAGGGCCAATATTCGCCAACATCGCGCGTTGGCACCAACAGCCCATCGACGCCTTATGGCTCGGTTGACCGTCCAGCCACGCCATGCGCGTTTGCGCTGGGTTCAGGCGCGCGGTTTGTTGCGCGCGGCTTTGACGTTTCAAAGAACCTGCCGGAAGTGCTGAAGGCCGCGCACGCGCATCGCGGCGCGGCGTTCATCGAAATTTTCCAGAACTGCATTGTGTATAACAAGGACGTGTTTGAAGACTTCGCTGCGCCAAAGGGTGCCGACGGCCACCAATTGTGGCTGCGTAATGGTGAGCCGATGTTGTTCGGCAGCGAAAAGTCCGGCGGTACCAAAGGCATCGCGCTCGACAATGTTGGCCTGACGTTGAAGGTTGTCGATGTGGTCGATGGTGATTGGCAGAGCGCGGGCGTTATCGTCCATGACGTGACCAACCGTTCGCTCGCGCACATGCTTGTGGAAATGCCATTTGGCGAATTCCCTATGGCACTCGGCGTCCTGTACGACGATCCGCGCCCGACCTTTAACGACGCCGTCATCGCGCAGAACGAGTCGGCCAGTGCAGGTAAATCACCTGATCTCGGCAAGCTGCTGGCAAAGGGACAAACCTGGACGGTCGCTGAGGGCCATCCCGAGACTTAATTGATTTTCACGCAGAGGCGCAGAGTCCGCAGAGATTTCAAATTTCTGCTCTGCGAACTCTGCGCCTCTGCGTGAACAAAATAGTTTATGGCGATAACGCCGTATTGCCATTTGGGTTTTGCTACGCCAGCTAACCCGTATGGATAATCTCACACATAGCCTTGTTGGCGCGCTCATCGGGCAGATGGGATTGAAGCGTCGGACTGGCCTTGCGATGCCCACGCTCATCATTGCTGCGAATATCCCCGATATTGACGCGGTGGCGACATTGCTGGGCGGGCAGCAGCATTTGGCGATCCGGCGCGGCCTCACGCACGGCCCAATCGCCATGTTGGTGCTGCCGCTGATCCTGTGGGGCATCATGCTGTGGTTCGATCGCTGGCAAGAAAGGCGCGGAAAGCGGCCAGAGACAAGGTTTCCGGTGCATAAAGGCTGGTTGTTGGCGCTGGCCTATATTGGATGCTTGAGCCACCCGCTTTTCGACTGGTTCAACAGTTACGGGATCCGTTTGCTTGAACCATTTTCGAGCCAATGGTTTTATGGCGATACATTATTCATCATCGATATCTGGCTGTGGGCTGCGCTGATATGCGGCGTTTGGGTGTCGCTTCGTCGCGAACGTGACGGAGGCGCAAACTGGCGCGCACCGGCGTTGACGAGTTTTGCCGCCATTTGCGCGTATATCTTAGCCAATGGGCTCATCACGGGCAGGGCGGAGCAATTGACCGCCCAAGCCGTTCAGAAGCAGCATCAGATCGAGCCAACTCTGGTTGTCGCCAATCCTGTGCCCGTGCAATTTTGGAAACGTGAGATGCTTTGGCGCGACGACAGCCATTATGGGCAGGGCACTTACACGCCGTTAAATGGCGCGCGTATCGATGACGTTGTGCGCGCCCATTATATGGGACGCGAAGACGCCAAGGCTTTTGAGACACATATTGTCCGCGGTTCGCCCCTGTTGTTTTGGTCACGTATGCCGGTGGCCGAGATTGTCGGCCAAGGTGCAGACAGGACGTTGAAGGTTTCCGACCAGCGCTTTTCTGACCCGCTGGTTGGCGACCGATTTAGCATGTTCTTTCCCATTGGAGTTGAAAGCAAATGACGGCCCCGGTTATCGTCTGGCTGCGCCGTGACCTGCGTCTTGCGGACCAAGCTGCGATTGCAGCCGCAGTGGCAAGTGGCGCGCCGGTTATCCCCGTATACATCCTGGATGACGACACGCCAAAGCATCGCAAGATGGGCGCGGCGTCGCGATGGTGGTTGCACCATAGCCTGACGGCGCTCGATGCAGATTTGCGGGCGTTGGGGTCGCGTTTGATTTTGCGTGCCGGAAAATCCGATGACGTTTTATGCACGCTCGCTGAAGAGACCGGCGCGTCGGCCATTCATTGCATGCGGCATTACGAACCATGGTGGCGGAATGCTGAAAAGGCCGTCGCCAGCGGACTAAGCAAAGGTTGCGCATTTGTATGTCACGACGGCAATTATCTGTTGCCCGCAGGTAGCGTGACCACAGGCAGCGGCGGTCAATATAAGATCTACACGCCATTCATGCGCGCGCTCTGGCAGCATATGCCGCCGCCCGTGCCACTGGCAGCCCCTACGCAGTGCACGGCGCCCCAGACATGGCCAGAGAGCGACAATATCGATGATTGGGGTCTGTTGCCCACCGAGCCAGATTGGTCCGGCGCCATGGCCGATATGTGGACCCCGGGTGAGGCTGGCGCACGCGAACGGCTTGAGGATTTTGCCGACAAGGCCAAATTTTATGACGAGAAACGCAATCTGCCATCGGTTGCGGGTTCGTCATTCCTCTCACCGCATCTGCACTTTGGCGAGATTTCACCGGCGGCGTGCTGGCATGCGACCATGCATGCGGGCGGTTCGGTTGACGTGTTTTTGAAGGAACTGGTGTGGCGGGACTATGCGCAGAATGTGATCGTCCAGATGCCCGAATATGGCGCGAAGAACGCCCGAGATGCGTTCGACAGGCTGCCGTGGCGCGATCTATCCGATCCAGCGGTAAAGGCGGATGTCGTGGCATGGACCAAGGGCCGGACGGGTTACCCAATCGTTGATGCCGGGATGCGGCAGTTATGGGCGACCGGATGGATGCACAACCGCGTGCGGATGATTGCGGCGTCGTTCCTGGTCAAACATCTGCTGATTGATTGGCGCGAGGGCGAGAAATGGTTCTGGGATACGCTGGTCGATGCCGATTACGGCAGCAACAGCGTCAATTGGCAATGGACTGCGGGGACGGGCGTAGACAGCAACATGTTCGTGCGCATCATGGCGCCATTGTCGCAGTCAGAGAAGTTCGACGCCGCACGTTACATCCGCGAATGGGTGCCAGAGCTTGCTGGTTTGCAAGAGCCGTACATTCACGACCCCGATGAATATGGTGCACGGCCAAAAAGCTATCCGCGCAAAATCATTGGCCACAAAGCCGCACGTGAACGTGCGTTAAAGGCGCATGAGGTGGTGAAGGCGTAAACCAAAAACGATGCCGATCGTCCAAGCAATATCGTCATCCTGAACTTGTTTCAGGATCTTACTTTTCCAAGGTTGTTTTGATTAAGACCCTGAAACAAGTTCAGGGTGACGGCGATATTTCTAGCCCGCTACCACCAAACGATGGCCGGTCTCAAACTCGGTCGTCAGCATCGCGACGATTGCATCGGCAACAACCGATGGTTCTTTCACCGTCGCCGGGTCTTCGCCCGGATAGGCCTTTGCGCGCATTTGGGTGCGCGTACGGCCCGGATCCACAATGGCCGTGCGCACAGCGGACAGGTTCTTCACTTCTTCGCCATAGCTGGCGACGAGCGTTTCAAGCGCGGTCTTTGATGCGCCATAGGCGCCCCAAAATGCGCGCGGTGCCGCACCGACCGACGATGTCAGCGCGACGAGGCGACCGGCATCTGATTTGCGCAACAACGCATCGAATGACGCAATCAGCACCTGCTGCGCGGTTACGTTGAGGGTGAACAAGCGCGCGAATTCTGCGCCATCAATGGCTGGAACCGGCGCGAGCGTGCCGAGCATCGCGGCATTTAATACCAAGACATCGAGCTTACCCCAACGTTCGGCCACTGCTGTGGCAAGCCGTACGATGCTGTCGCCGTCGGTGAGGTCCAAAGGCGCAATCGTCGCATTGCCACCTGCGATGAATATCGCGTCTTCAACGGCTTCTAGGTCTTTGGCCGTGCGCGCTGTGATGATGACATGCGCGCCTTGCGCCGCGAGTGCCTTGGCAGTTGCCGCTCCAATCCCACGGCTTGCGCCGGTTACCAGCGCCACTTTGCCTTCAAATAGCTTCGTCATGATTTATGCAGACTTCCGTTCGCCCAGCATCATGAGATCACCCGATTCATGTTCCTCATGGTCGGTGAGGGTGGTTGGATAGTCGCCGGTAAAACACGCATCGCAATATTGCGGTTGGTTTTTGTTGCGCGAGTCTTCGCCCAGCGCGCGGTAAAGCCCATCGATGGAGAGAAACGCGAGGCTGTCAGCCTGAATAAACTGCCGCATTTCTTCCACGTCCATGCGGCTCGCGAGCAATTTGGAGCGTTCCGGCGTATCGACGCCATAGAAACAGCTGTTCATGGTTGGCGGGCTTGCAATACGCATATGCACTTCGGCCGCGCCCGCTTCGCGCATCATCTGAACGATCTTGAGCGAGGTCGTGCCACGAACGATGGAATCGTCGATAAGGACGATCTTTTTTCCCGCAACGAGATTGCGGTTCGCATTATGCTTCAGCTTTACGCCCAAATGGCGAACGCCATCGCCCGGCTGAATGAACGTACGGCCAACATAATGTGACCGGATAATACCCAGCTCAAACGGGATCTTTGCCGCCTCGGCATAGCCAATGGCTGCGGGGGTGCCGCTGTCGGGTACGGGAATGACATAATCAACATCGACGCCATTTTCGCGCGCGAGTTCCGCGCCAATCGCCTTGCGGACCGAATAGACGCTGATGCCTTCCACAATGGAATCGGGCCGTGAGAAATACACATGCTCGAAAATGCAGGGGCGTTGCGAAACGGGGATGAACGGCTTGTGCGAATGAATTTCGCTACCATTTACGACAACCAATTCGCCCGGTTCAACCGAACGGATGAATTCTGCGCCAACAATATCGAGCGCAACGGTTTCCGATGCGAAGATTATTGTATCGCCAAGCTTGCCCATGACCAATGGACGAATGCCCAACGGATCGCGGCATGCGATCATCCCTTCGGTTGTCAGGCATATAAGCGAATAGGCGCCTTCTACACGTTTCAGCGCATCAATCAGGCGATCCAGCAACGTGCGGTACCCAGACGTGGCAACCAAATGAATGATGACTTCGGTGTCCGATGATGACTGGAATATCGATCCGCGACGGACAAGGTCACGGCGCAATGCAACCGCGTTTGAAATATTGCCGTTATGCGCGACGGCAAATCCGCCGGTGGCAAGGTCAGCATATAAGGGCTGCACATTACGCAGCGATGTTTCGCCCGTCGTTGAATAGCGGACATGGCCAATGGCGCTGCTTCCGCCAAGGCCGTTGATGATTTCATCGCGGTCAAAATTGCCCGCAACATGGCCCATGGCACGGTGCGTGTGAAATTCATGCTCGTCGTAACTGGTGATGCCGGCGGCTTCCTGGCCACGATGCTGAAGCGCATGTAGGCCAAGCGCAACCATCGCTGAAGCACCTTCGGCGTCATAGACACCAAAAATCCCGCACTCCTCGCGAAGTTTGTCGTCATCAAATGGGTCGGTGGTCAGCATAATTCGAATCCCGCTGCGCGTCGCTGGCTGGCCTATAGGCAACGCGTCATCGATTGTCTCCCCCTTGTCGTGCTAATGTAACAAAGAAAATGTTGGCGGGCCACTTGCCCTTGCGTTAGGCCTTGG
>NZ_JBILAF010000005.1:0-44640 GCF_044354325.1 Sphingorhabdus sp.
AAAATGGACTTAGGGCGGATTGACGCGCTGTTCCAGCAGCGTCGCGAAGGACACACCTTACCGCAGGGTCTTTACACCGATCCTGATAGCTTCGATTTCGATATGGCCGCTATTTTCGGCCAAAGTTGGCTTATGGCTGGTCTCGAATGCGAACTGCCCAAGGCCGGAAGCTATCTATCGATGATGGTCGGCAAATGGCCGGTTATCATCACGCGTGATCGGCAGGGTGATATCCGTGCCTTTCACAACAGCTGCCGCCATCGCGGCTCCATGATTTGCGCCGTCGGCAGCGGGACCGCGCCAAAGCTGGTGTGTCCTTATCATCGTTGGACATATGATCTGGATGGCTCTTTGTTTGCGGCAAACCGGATGGGCGATGATTTTGACAAAGCCGAACATGGCCTGAAACCTGTCGCTATCGAATGTGTTGCAGGGGCGATCTTCATCTGCCTGTCCGAAACACCGCCGCCCATTGACGACTTTAGCGCAAAGCTTGCCGAATATGCAGCGCCGCATAATCTGAAAGATGCAAAGCTCGCGTACGAAAGCGTTCTGGTCGAAAATGCCAACTGGAAACTGGTTATGGAAAATGGCCGCGAATGCTATCACTGCAGCACCGGCCACCCCGAACTGTCCAAAACATTTCCGGTCGGAATGTCGAAGCATTTTGATAGCGGCGAAGATGCGCGCGTCATGGCTTTCGAAGAAAAAATGGATGCGCTTGGCCTGCCGCAAACCCCGGTTGAGGGGCATTATTGGCAAATCGCACGCTTTGCATTGAACGAAGGCTGCGTTTCGATATCGGGCGACGGGAAGCACCTGTCCAAAAAGCTGATGTGCGACGCCAACGAAGGCGATATCGGTTCCATGCGCTGGGCGGTTGATCCGCACTGTTTTGTCCATTGCACCGCAGACCATGTTTTCATGTTCAGCGCTATGCCCGTTGGCCCCAATGAAACCCATGTCACCGGCAAATGGTATGTCCATAAAGATGCTGTCGAAGGCGTCGATTATGACGTCGAAAAACTCATTTCATTGTGGACCATGACAAATTTGGAAGACAAGATGCTGGCCGAAAACAATCAATTGGGTGTGAACAGCCCCGGCTACACCCCCGGCCCCTATTCGCAAGAAGCCGAAATGCTCGCTTTGCGTTTTACGGACTATTATTGCGACAAGGCTCGTGATTATATTGCAACCCATGGCAAAGGATAACATCAAGGGGTTGCGCCCCGAAACGCTGGCAGTCGCATTTGGTTATGACCCGGAAATGGGCATGGGATCGGTCAAGCCACCGATCTTCATGACATCCACCTTTGTCTATCCTTCGGCGCAACATGCCAAGAATGTGCACGAAGCATATTTTGACGGCACGGGGCCGCTGGTGGGCGAAACCAACCACATTTATTCGCGGTTGGGGCATCCAGGCTTGGACTTCCTTGAAAAACGCCTCGCGGCCATCGATGGCGCAGAGGAAGCGGTTGCATATTCCAGCGGCATGGCCGCGCATTCAAGCATTGCGCTTGCATATGTCCGCCCCGGCGACAGCGTGCTGCATGGCCGCCCAATCTATGGTGGCGTCGACATGCTCTACAACAGCATCATGCCGCAATTCGGATCGCATGTCGCTGCCTATACCGATGGCACGGATGAAGACGATGTCCGCAAAGCGGCTGATGAAGCGATGGCCAAGGGTCCGTTGAAGCTTATCATCGCCGAGACACCCGCCAACCCGACCGCAGCCGTGGTTGATCTTGATCTGATGGTACGGATTGCGGACGAAGTCGGTGCCATGCAAGGCCACCGGCCGCTGGTGGTGGTCGACAACACCTTGCTCGGGCCATTCGCGCAGCGACCCATCGAACATGGTGTCGACCTATGTATGACCTCGCTGACAAAATATTGCGGTGGGCATAGTGATCTGCTGGCAGGCGGGATTTCGGGTCGCAAGGAATTGATCGACCATCTGCGCATGCAACGCACGACGTGGGGCAATCACCTCGATCCCTATACGTCATGGCTTGTCCTGCGTTCATTGGAATCGGTCGCGGTGCGCACCGAGCGTGCGATGCAAAACGCGCGCGGTGTTGCCGAATTTCTGCGCGATCATCCCAAGGTCGCGGGTGTGACCTATTTGGGTTTCCTTGAACCCGGCACACGTCGGCGCGCAGTCTATGACCGGCAGTGCAAGGCAGCCGGTTCGACATTCTCGTTCCACCTGCACGGCGGTGAGGCAGAGGCCTTCCGCATGCTTGACCAATTAAAGCTGCTTAAGGTAGCGGTCAGTCTGGGCGGTTCGGAAACTTTAATCTGCCATTCGGCGAGCACGACGCATTATGCGGTCCCCCCCGCCCAGCGGTTGGCAGGCGGTATTACCGATGGCACGATCCGACTGTCGGTCGGGTTGGAACATGTTGACGATTTAATAGGCGATTTGCGCCAAGCGCTGGAGGCGGTGTAATGGAACTGAATTTTACCGGAACCGATTTATGCGCGATTAATGGAACGCGCAGCGCTCCTGAAACGCATTATGATACCGTGGTTGTTGGCGCGGGGCCAAGCGGCATAGCTGCGGCGATCGACGCGGCCAAAGCCGGAGCCAAAGTGCTGCTGGTTGATGAAAACCCCGTTTCGGGCGCGTTGATGGGCAATGATATACCGCTATATTTTGGCGGGCGGATGACCGCAGCGACCCAGAATACAGACCGCATGCTCGAAGCTATCTTCATGAGCATGCCCGCGCTTGAAACCGCAATGGATGCCGGCGTCGAATTGTTGCTCGGCACAACGGCATGGGGCGTTTACCGCAATGGACCCGGCGTCGCCAGCCTGCCGCAGCAAGTTGTCGGCCTCGCCGATTCCGAACGATCATATTTGGTCGGTTTTGATAAAATTATCCTCGCGACCGGCGCGCGCGATTTGGCGATGTCGTTCCCCGGTTGGAACCAGCCTGGCGTCATGGGCGCGGCGGCGCTTCAAATGCTGCTTACCCGTTATGAGGCATTTGCCGGACAGCGCATTTTGGTCTTGGGCTCGCATGATCTCGCGCTCGAAACCGCACTGCTGGCGCAGGCGCGCGGTATCGACGTGGTTGGCCTGATTGAAGTCCGCGATGCACCGCAAGGGAATGCCGAACTGGTCGCCCAGGTCGCAGCCGCTGGCATCGCCATCCATTGTGGACAGACCATTACATCGGCAACAGGCGGCATCAACGGCATTGAAAGCGCAACGCTATCAACCGGAGACGTGATCGCCTGTGACACGATCTGCGTCGCTATTGGCCTGATCCCGTCGATCGAACTGGTGGATGCGATGCACGGCCCGCGCGCGCTGAACGCCACGCGGGGCGGATACATTCCGGCCGGCGAACCTTCGGTCACGGCCGTGGGCGATTGTGCAGGGCTTGCAGATAGCGGTTTCGACCATATCGCCTACCGTATGGACTGGATGCGCGCGCTATCTGACATCAGCGCCGATGACACGATCATTTGCCAATGCGAAGAAGTCACGCGCGCCGATTTGATTGGCGTACAGCCACCAAATTACCTGTCGCGCCCAGCGCCAATGTGCGCCCGTTCGCTGGACACTTTGCTTCAGGACGGCCCGGCCAATCCGGACCAGATCAAGCGTCTGACGCGCGCAGGCATGGGCGTGTGCCAGGGTCGCCGTTGCCGCGACCAAGTTGCAATGTTGCTGGCGATTGAGGCGGACAAGCCATTTGGCTCAATCCCGCTCGCCAGCCACCGCGCACCCGTTCGTCCGCTGCCGCTCAAAATCCTTGCGGAATGGGATGAGCCTGCGGAAATGGACGCTGCATGGGATGTCTGGTTTGGTATCCCTACCCAATGGGTGCCGGTTGAGGATATCAACACGCCTTATCAGGATGAGCATCGCCAGATGCTTTACACGGGGATGTACACATGAGCGGTTCGGAAGTTGTCATCGTCGGCGGCGGCGTTACGGGCCTGAGCGCGGGCTGGTGGCTCGCGCGTTCTGGGGTCAAGGTCACAGTACTCGACAAGTTCATCGTCGGTTGGGAAGCCTCCGGACGTAATGGCGGCGGTGCATCGCATTATTCGAGCCCATTGTTTGACGAAGAGCAGCGCCTTTGGCCGCAAATGGACGAATTGCTTGGCTATCCGACCGAGCACCAAAAAGGCCGCATCCTGATTGCGATGACCGAGCGGCAGTGGGAACAATATCGTTTCATTGCCGAACGTCACACGCGGCTTAATCATCCGGTGGAATTGCTGGACGTCAAACAGGTGCAAGAGGCTGTGCCTTTGGCAGGCGACAACAGCTTTGGCGGTGTGCATTATAAATTTGGTGGACACGCAAACCCACAGCGCAGTGTTCAGGCTTATGCTTGGGCTCTGCAAGATCTGGGCGGAAAAATCGTTCAGCACAGCCCGGTAACCGGTTTTGAAACCGCTGGTGGCAAGGTGACGGCCGTGAAGACCGCGAACGCCACTTATGGCTGTGACGCCGTCGTGGTGGCGGCAGGACCGCAGATCCCGCAATTGATGGCACAGCTTGGCGTCGACGTGCCATTGGCAGCCGCCCGCGCGGAAATGATCATCACTGAACCTGCGCCAATGATGCCGCTTGGCGGCGTTGACGGCCACAAAATCTATGGCCGCCAAACGCTGCGCGGAAACCTCGCTTATGGCGGTGGCCCGCATGAATGGCTTGATGTGGACGCAACTGGCCCGGCCGCGCGTCCGTCAACGCCGTTGGCCCGCAACCTTGCGAAACGATTGGCAGAACTTTTGCCAAAGGCGGCGCATCTGAATGTCATCCGCAGCTGGGCTGGCATCATCGAAAACTCGCCCGATGGCCGTCCCATCATCGACCGCCTCACCAGCCCAGACAATGTCGTGGTTGCGTCGATGTCGAGCGTTGGCTTCGGCCTATCGCCAGCGTCGGGTCACGCGATCCGTGATCTGGTGATCGACGGGAAATGTTCGTTTGCCGATATCGATATCCTCAAACTATCGCGTTTCGACAATCTCGAGTCCGATTGGCGCGAAAAGCGCGGGTGGATGCCGATTTCATGAGCCAATATTCGGCTTTCGGATTGCTGCGCGGTGCTTTGAACGGGCAGAAGCATTGGCAACCTGCGTGGCGCGATCCGGAGCCTAAATCGCATTATGATATCATCATCATCGGCGGCGGCGGGCACGGTCTGGCGACGGCTTATTATCTTGCCAAGGTCCATGGCCTGAAAAATATCGCGGTTCTGGAAAAGGGCTGGATAGGCGGTGGCAACACCGGACGTAACACGACGATTGTTCGGTCAAACTACCGGCTAAAGCCATTGCACGACCTGTTCGAATTCGGCCTGAAAATGTGGGAGCATTTAAGCGACGAGTTGAATTACAACGTCATGTTCTCCCCACGCGGCGCAATGTTTCTGGGTCACAGCGACGCCGATATGACCAAGCTTGCCGAACGCGGCGACGCGATGCGGTGCGACGGGATCGATGCAGATTTAATGACCCGGGACGAAGTGCAAAAGCTGGAACCGTTGCTCGACATGTCACGCGATGCACGTTTCCCGATTGAGGGTGGCTTGATTCAGCGGCGCGGCGGTACTGCCCGCCATGATGCCGTCGCTTGGGGCTATGCGCGCGGCGCAGATAGCCTTGGCGTCGACATCATCCAGAAATGCGAAGTCACAGGCTTTGTCCGTGATGGCGATGCGGTGGTCGGCGTGGAAACCACGCGCGGGCGGATCAACGCCGGGCGCGTCGGCATTTGCGTTGCCGGTCATAGCGGCCATGTCGCAGGGCTGGCGGGCCTTAAACTGCCTGTGGAATCGCAAACGTTGCAGGCGATGGTGACCGAAGGCGTCAAGCCAATGATAAACAGCGTGATCATGTCGCAATCGCTGCATTGCTATATCAGCCAGTCTGACAAGGGCGGCATCGTCTTTGGCGGGGACCCTGATAACTGGCCAAGCTATGCCCAACGCGGCAATCCGATGGTCATGGAACGTGCCGTGGCACAGGGCCTGGCGCTCGTCCCGGCGCTATCACGTCTGCGCATGGTGCGGACATGGTCTGGCGTGACCGATATGAGCTTTGACGGCGCGCCAATCATTGGCGAAACGCCGGTGAAGAACCTCTTTCTCAACGGCGGTTGGTGCTATGGCGGGTTCAAGGCGACACCGGCGTCGGGTTGGACATATGCGCACACACTCGCAACCGGCAAACCACATGCCCTGAATGCGCCATTTGCGCTCGACCGTTTCGAACGCGGTGCGACAATCGATGAAACAGGGAGCGGCCCAATGCCGAACAGTCGCTAATGATGCAGTTCACCTGTCCCCATTGCGGCCCGCGCGATCAGGCGGAGTTTATATACGAACGCACCGTAGACGCGGTGGTGTCGCTTGATGCTGCACCCGAAGAGGCGATGAAAACGCTCTTCACACGCAACAATCCACGCGGTGTTGATGAAGAAATCTGGCGGCACACTTATGGTTGCCGTGCATGGATGGTGATCACGCGCAACCGTGTGACGAATGAAATCAGCGCCACCCGTGCCGTTGGTCCGGAGGCTCTGCCGTGATAAACTTCAGTTTCGACGGCAAGACCTATCAAGCAGAAAAAGGCGACACACTCGCTGCCGCGCTCTTGCGCAACGGCATTGGCCTTGTTGGCCGCAGCTTCAAATATCACCGTCCACGCGGGATTATGACAGCTGGCGTTGAGGAGCCAAACGCGCTCGTCACCATCGGCTATGGCGGACGCACTGAACCCAATACCCGCGCGACCGATGTTTTTGTATATGAAGGGCTGGTCGCCAAAAGCCAGAACCGCTGGCCGAACCTGTCATTCGATATCGGTTCTGTCTTTGGCTTGGCCGCGCCTGCCCTGTCTGCCGGTTTCTATTACAAGACCTTTTTCGGTTCGGCCAAACGATGGATGATCTACGAATATTTCATTCGTAAAGCGGCGGGCCTCGGCAATGCGCCGACGAAGACAGACCCCGATCATTTTAGCCACCGTGCGGCCTTTTGCGATGTGCTTGTGGTCGGTGCCGGACCAGCCGGACTTTCCGCCGCTCTCGAAGCCGCTGAAGCTGGCAAAAGCGTCATCCTCATCGAACAGGACAATATTCTGGGTGCCTCGTTAATCCGCGACGGCCAAGATCGCGATGGTGCCTGGGTGGAATCGACCCAAACCCGTATCCGCGCCGCCGGCGGACGCATCCTCACCCGCACCACCGCGTCTGGATATTGGGAGCATGATCTGGTCACGCTGACGCAGCGCATAGCCGAACCGGGTCAAATCCCGCCGCACGGCGTTGCACAGCGGCTTTGGCATGTGCGGGCGGGCCAAGTGATACTTGCGACTGGCAGCATTGAACGCCCTATGGCCTTTGCGCATAATGACCGCCCCGGCGTAATGCTGTCGCAAGCGGTGCGGACCTATCTGAATCGTTTTGGCGTCGTCCCGGGCAAACGCGTGGTGATCGCGACCAATAATGATGACGCGTATAAAACGGCCTACGCTCTGAAGGCGGCTGGAGCTGAGATCGTTGCCATCCTCGATGCACGGCCAGCACCGGCGGGCGCGGACAGCGGCCTGCCAGTCTATCACAACGCCGTTCCGCTTTCGACCAAAGGCGCGCGCCATTGCCTGAAAAGCGTGACCGCGCGTGTCAGTGGCCTGACGCAAAGTTGGGATGCTGATCTGCTCGCTGTTTCCGGTGGCTTCACGCCCGTGGTGCATCTGCATATGCAGGCAGGCGGCACGCTCGATTGGAACGATGCTGCGCAAGCCTTTGTCCCTGCGGCATCGCGTCAGAATGTGACGACGATCGGCGGGGCGGCCAATCCTGACCCCGTGTTCAATGTCGTCCCGGTTTCCACACCAAAGAAAAGCTTCATCGATTTTCAGAATGATGTGACGTTGTCGGATGTCGATCTGGCTTGGGCCGAGGGCTATCGCTCGGTTGAGCATCTCAAACGTTATACCACACTCGGAATGGCGACCGATCAGGGCAAGCTCAGCAATATGGCGGCGCTCGGGCGGCTGGCCGAAAAGCAGGGCGTGGCTATTCCCGAGGCGGGGCTGACCACATTCCGTCCGCCTTATACGCCGGTTACGATGGGCTTGTTGGCGGGCGCTGGCGCGAAAGACGCAGGCGCGCATGTTCGTCGCCTCGCGCTGTACGATGTGCACGCCGCGAAGAACCCGATCTGGCAGCCGCTGGGATATTGGTTCCGCCCCCGTGCCTATCCGGTGGGCAACGAAACTTTGGCGCAAGCGGCACTGCGTGAAGCCAAAGCGGTGCGTTCAAATGTCGGGATGACTGACGTTTCAACGCTCGCGAAGTTTGAAGTGTCCGGGCCAGATGCCGCCGCGTTTCTGGAAATCATCTGCGCAACGACGGTCGGCAAACTTGCGGTCGGACGTGGCCGATACACATTCATGCTGCGCGAGGACGGTTTTGTTTTCGACGACGGTACCGTTTGGCGGTTGGACGAGAACCGTTATCTGTTGACCAGCTCAACCGGCGGCGCGGACCGGATGGCGACGCATATTTCCTATGTCCGCCAATATCTCTGCCCGCATTTGCGCGTCTCCGCCGTCAATGTGCAGGAACATTATGCCGGGATTGCGGTCGCAGGGCCGCAAGCTAAGGCGACGCTGGCGACATTGATTGGCGAAGAACCACCGCGCCATATGTCGACGGTTCCGGCCATGATTGCCGGCGTTCCGGTGATTGTTCTCGCCGCCAGCTACAGCGGCGAACGCGCGTTCGAAATTTATGTCGAGGCAAGCCATGCCGCACCCGTTTGGGCTGCGTGCGAGGCAGAGGTCGCCAAGCAGGGCGGCGCACTCTATGGCCTTGAGGCAATGGAATTCCTGCGTATCGAAAAAGGCCATTTGGTCGTCGGCGGCGAAGTCGACGGGCGGATGACCCCGCATGATCTGGCGCTCGACAAGATGCTCAACAAGGCCGGTGGCTATGTCGGCGCGTCCGGCCTGTCGCGCCCTGCCTTGTCCGAAGCCGGACGGCGGCAACTGGTCGGGCTTGAAGCAATAGAAGGTAACATTCCCGAAGGCGCGATGCTTGTCACAGGCGAAGGCGTGTCCCCACAGGGCCATGTCAGCGCCGCTGCGTTTCGGATACTGGACGGCGGGTCGATTGCGCTTGGCCAATTGACCGACGGCTTTGCACGGCACGGGGAAGAGCTTATCGCAACCTCACCCACGCGCGGTCAAATGGCGCGGGTCCGCGTTGTGGCACCGCATTTCTACGACACGGCCGGGGAGCGTTATCGTGACTGATGTAACAATCACAATGCTGCCCGCAGCGCCGCTTCATGCTCTGGAGATATGGAGCAACCCAGCGGCTGTTGCAGCAAGGTTTAAGAAAGCTGCCGGCTTTGCCTTGCCCGCCATGGGTCGTTCTGGCGGCAATGATGCACTGCGTCTCATCCGTTATGAACCCACCGTCTGGCTGGTCGAAGGCGATGTGTCGGCCCTGCCCGGCATATTGGAGGATGACGGTGCGCTAACCGCAATTGGCGGCAGCATTGTGCGGGTGCAGCTTTCTGGAAAAGGCTGGCGCACATTGTTGATGGAAGGCGGCGTTTTCGATGCGGAAAACCCGAATTTCTCGTCCGGATGCAGCGCGGCAACAATCATCGACCACGTCAATGTTCGCCTGCATGTGGTGGATGACGATATCTGCCACGCCTATGTTCCGCTCAGCTACAGCGAAGCCATGATCCATTTTTGGAAGACAGCAGCGCTCAGTCTGACGCTTTAGGCGCATAACGAAGCGTCATACCGCGCGCATGCCGTTGCTGGAAACCCTTCCACAAGGTAACATTTTCGCCGCCCGGGCTATACGCACCCCATGGCGTCCCGGCGGGCGCATTCCACACGCCATCATCTGAATTTTCGGTGGCGACTTTAAGATACGCATTTTTGCTCTCGTCGCCCCGTAAATGCACGGCCAGAAACGCGGAAATAAAGTGCAGGTTGATGGCATTGATCCGGTCCCGCCGCCAAATCGGGTCTTCGAACCAGTCTATGTCCCACAGCGAACCACGCATTTCACGCGGCGCAGGGTTGAGCGCGATTGCATGGCCAGCTTGCTTGTAAGTGAGCAAATAGCGGTCGGCATTTACAGCGCCACCAAAGACGGCCAGCGCCCCCGTTTTATAGTCAACAGTAAAGTCGCTATCGCCGTGTATCAGAAACAGCGGCGCCGTCAGCGCGGCGAGGCCCTCGGCCCCCCATGCGCTGCTCGGTGCGCCGCCAGCCGGCGCCAGTGCCACCACAGCCTTGACGCCTGGCACTTTGATAGCGTCAGCATCCGCACTGCGGCGCGCGAATTTCTTCAGCCACCCACCCGCAACCGCATTCATATTCGGACCCGCAGGGTCAAGCGTTGCGCCACCCGCGGTGAGCACCCCATAACCACCTTGTGAATAGCCGATCAGCGCAACATTATCCGGGGCAATCAAATCCCCCAAAGTGGCGCGGAGCTGCGCCGCGGCAAATACAATGTCATGCGGCCGGTTGAAATTCGGCGCAGCACGCGTGGTTGGTGCAACGACATAAGGGTTTGGATCGCGATGATGGATCGCCGCAACGACATAGCCTTTTGACGCAAGATTCTCGGTCAACCACGTCATAACCGCCGGGTTGTTGCTATAGCCATGGCTTATAATGACCAACGGGTGCTTGCGGCCTGCGGCTGGCGCCCCCGCAACCGCGATACCCTTTTGCGTAAACGCGACCGGCGGAAGCGGTGGCTCTGCCCATAAGCTGCCGCGATACAAGACGGTTTTGGAACCCTTTTTCGCCGTGGCGGGATACCAAATATCCACCTGTACATTGCGGTCGACGAGGCGAACATTGCTGGGGTCCGCTTGTGCGTTTTCTACGTCGGGCTGGTCCCGATGCGTGAAGGTGACGGAACGAAAGCCAACGCCATATGCACCCATTGCCGCAAGCTCGGGCGCATCGGCGCCGGGAACACTGGGTGGGCTGGCGTAGATAGGGGCAGCCAGCAAGATCAATATGGAAGCGATAAGGTGCCGCATCATGCTATCAACTCCTCGTTTTCGGCCGAAGGCGACGGCCACGCCAATTGCTGTGCCATCCATGGATATTCATCGATGAGCGGCGGGAAGATTTTTTCCTGCAACACCTGCTGGCACAAAGCCGCGGTTAGGCTGGGGATATTGCCCAATTCATCGATCCGCGCGACGACTTGGACCGACCGTGAAAACCGCCCCCTCGTCATCGGTTCGGCGCGCAATTGGGAAAGCAGTTCCGGCACCGCCGCCAAGCAAACGGGCGTGGTAATCGCCCAACCGATCCCCGCCGCCACCAATGCCAATTGCTGATGCGACGATTCCACTTCAACCATCTGCGGCAGTTTCAGCTTCATCCGGACAATCTGGCGTTCAATCTGCTGCCCCGTTCCGGTAAGCCGCGAAAAGCGGATAAACGGCAATGACGATGGCAAGCCGACAAGATCCAGCGGCTCTCGAAAATCTTTGGGGAAAACGAGAATGAAGCTTTCTTCAAACACAGGGTGCAGCTCGACGGTGTCACGATGCTCAAGATTGAAGCTGCCGGTCACGAGCATATCAATGTCGCGCGCCAGAAACTCGCCCTGATGCTCCATGGAGATACCCGATCGGATATTCCACCGGTCGGCCCGCGCACCGAGGCTATGCAAAATCGGCGCGGTCAGTTGGTTGGCAAGGCTGAACGACATCGCGACCGTAATGCTGGATATGGGCAAGTTTGCGCCTTCACGCACTTCGTCATAGGCCAATCTGGCGTGCGCAATCAGCTTTTGCCCGCGCGCAAACAGCGACTTTCCGCTGGCCGTTAGGCCCAATGGCCGCATCGTGCGGTCGAACAGGGACGCGCCTATGCCGGCCTCAAGCTTCGCAATGGTTTGGGAAACCGCCGACTGCGTCACCTGCAAATGGGCCGCACATTGCGACATGCCGCCAAGTTCGACGGTCATCACGAATACTTCGAGCGCGTGCAGATCGAATTCTTGTGGCAGTTTCATGCAGCAACCCTCCCAAGCGTGCAGGTATAGCCCATGGCTAACATTACCTCAGCTAATGGCTATTCGAGACCGCCAGTAATAGTGCTATGCATTTTCGACATAGCCAGATTATCCGCCAGCGGCGTTGCAGGCTTGCATCACTTTTCTGGACGTCGGCGCAGCGGCAAAAGGTCCGCTTATGTGTTGCCGCTGCAGTCCGGATTGCGATGCAGCGCCAACAATCCTCTGAGCGTACCCAGACACATACACAGCAATATCAAAGCCAAGGGTAAACCGGTGGCGATTGCACCCGCCTGAAGCGACGTGAGGCCTCCACTAAGCAACAGAACGACGCCGATACCGCCAACCGCGACCAGCCAGATGGTCTTTTGCCGAAGCAATGTATCGGTGCGTCCGCCCGCAGTCATGGTGTCAATCACCAGCGTGCCCGAGTCCCAGCCCGTCACGAAAAAGATCAGGATCAGGCCAATGGCAACAAATGAGGTGAGCTGCGCCCAAGGCAACGTACCGAGCAGCACAAATAGCTGCGTATCCAGTGATGCTTTGGCCAAGTCCGCACCATTGCCCGCAACGATTTGCGCGATGCTTGCGTCCCCAAAAATCGTGAGCCACAATATGCCCAGCAGGCTCGGCGCGATCATGGCCCCGGCAATGAATTCACGCACCGTCCGGCCCAATGAAATGCGCGCCATGAACATGCCCACAAATGGGGCCCAGCTGATCCACCATGCCCAATAATAGACCGACCAATCATTGTAAAAGCCGGTGTCGGTGCGGCCAACCGGATTTGATAGTGCGGGAAGAAATTTGAGATAGTTGACGATATTGGTCGCAAGATCGCCGATAAGCTGAAGCGTGGATCCGGTGGTTAAGACAAACACCAGCAAGGCAAAGGCAACCCACATGTTGACCTCGCTCAAAATGCGGATGCCGCGATCAATGCCCCCCCGGATCGACAGAAACGTAATTGCGGCCATCACCGCTATCAACGCCAGTATGGTTAGTGACGAGCTCGTTACGCCGTAAAGATAAACGATCCCCGCCATCGCTTGCTGCGCTCCAAGCCCAAGCGACGTGGCCAGTCCAAAGATAGTCGCAAGGACCGCAAGCACTTCTATGACGTCGCCGGTGCGGCCCCAAACCGCCTTTCCAAATAAGGGGTAGAATGCCGACCGCATCGACAACGGCATTTTGAAATCAAAGCTGAAGAGCGCAAGCGCGAGACCGGTGACTGCGAAAATGGCCCATGGATGTAAAGCCCAGTCAAAGATGGTCGCCGCCATCGCGATGCTGCGTGCCGCTTGTGCGTCGCCAACAGCGCCGCCCAACGGCGCCGCAGGACCGCCTGCCATCGAAGACGTGAAATGGGTGACGGGCTCACCCACGCCATAAAAAACCAAGCCGATGCCCATGCCTGCGCCAAACAGCATAGCAAACCACGACAATCGCGAATAATCAGGCGTAGCGCCTTTGCCGCCCAACCGGATTTTCCCCAGCGGTGAAATTGCAACAACGACGCAAAATATCAGCAGAAGATTGCCCGACATCATGAAGAACCAGTCGAAATGGGCAACCGCACCACTCCGCAAGCCCGCAAAAAGGTCCGCCGACGCTTTAGGCGCGATCAGGCTGAATAAAATGACCGCGAACGCAATAATGGCCGTCGGGAAAAAGACAGCGGGGTTGATATGCATTCCACCCCAATGGCGATTGGATTGGCCATAGTTCCCCAGATCTATTGCTTTGTCCCAATCCGCCAATGAACTCTCCTTAAGGTCTCAAGCCACCATCAATGGCTGGCAGCCGCCGTGAACGCCGTCCACAGCCATGCGGCAAAACTGCGCCACACCTCAACATGAAAACGATCTTCACCGTCGCGGATGATGATGATTTCGACCGTTTCATAAATTGTTCGCGTGGCCCGGCCGACCGCAAAATTGTCGAGATCAAGCGGGCAGCCTGTCATCAGCAGTTCCGCTGCGCGTGGCCCTTCAAGGACAAGGCAGATCGACCGTTCGCTGATATCGGTGATGGCAACCGGCAATCCCGCGCCGGTTGGCATGGCCGTCTCCGCTGCCGTGCGCAGGAGCCATTCGTCCGGACCAAGGCACGCAATGCCACTTTCGGTCGCGCCGATTTTCTGTGGCACTTTTGCGTTGAGCACAGTTTCCAGAGCCTCGGCCGTCCGCGCCCGCAGCGAATAACGCTTCATCGGTGCAGCAAGGCTGATGCTGACACCATCGGCTACGTACGGCGTGGATGAAACGGGTTCGTTCCTGGAAAGGGCATCAGACATGCAGCCGCGCTCCTTCTGCATCATAAAAAACCATGCCGCTCACTTTCGCCTCATGCGTTTTGCCTGGCATCGGGATGTGCAGCGTGCCGCCCATCATCTCGTGCCCACCTGCCACTAAGGCAAAGGCGATCGACCGACCAAGCGTTTCGCTCCAGTAAGAAGAGGTCACATGGCCGATCATCGTCATCGGGATTGGCTGGCGCGGGTCGGCAACAATCTGCGCGCCTTCTTCCAGTACAACATTGGGATCATCGGTCAGTAGCCCGACCAATTGTTTCCGCCCCGGCGCAACGATGTCAGGCCGTGCCATGGACCGCTTGCCAACAAAGTCCGGCTTTTTCTTGCCCACCGCCCAATCGAGACCGGCATCAAACGGGGTTATGGTGCCGTCGGTATCTTGTCCGACGATGATGAAGCCCTTTTCAGCGCGCAGCACGTGCATAGCCTCCGTGCCATAGGGGGTGATGTCAAATTTCGCACCCTCTGCCATCAAATGTTCCCACAAGGCGCGGCCATAAGCGGTCGGCACGTTGATTTCGAAACCAAGTTCGCCCGTGAAGCTCACCCGGAAAAGGCGTGTTGGAATGCCGCAGATTGTGCCTTCGCGGATCGCCATATGCGGGAAAGCGTCGGCGGATAGGTCAATGCCCTCCACCAGTGGTTCCAACAATTTGCGCGCATTTGGACCTTGCAGCGCAATAACCGCATATTGCTCTGTCGTGCTGGTCAACCAGACGTCAAGGTCAGGCCATTCTGTCTGGAGATAATCCTCCATCATATTCAGCACGCGCGCGGCACCGCCAGTCGTGGTGGTCAGATGAAAGCGGTCGGGCGCCAACCGCGCCGAAACACCGTCATCGGTGATGAAGCCATCCTCTTTCAAAAGCAGCCCATAGCGGCAGCGGCCTGGCTCAAGCGCTTTCCAGGGGTTGGTATACATGCGGTTCAGGAATTCGGCGGCATCGGGGCCAACGACTTCAATCTTGCCTAAGGTCGATGCATCAAAAATGCCGACTGACGACCGCACCGCAACGCATTCGCGGTTCACCGCCGCGTGCATGTCCTCGCCCATTTTGGGGAAATAACGTGCGCGCCGCCACTGTGCGACCAGTTCGAACACTGCGCCATTTTCGGCGGCCCAGCCGTCGATATTGGTCGTCCGTGTCGGTTGGAACAATGCGCCCTTTGCATGACCTGCGAACGCACCGAAGGTCTGCGGCGTATATGGCGGGCGAAAGCTTGTCAGACCAATATCGGTCACCGGCTTGGCAAGTGCTGTTGATGCAATCTGCAAGCCATTGAGGTTCGATGTCTTGCCCTGATCGGTCGCCATGCCGTTGGTTGTGTAGCGCTTGATATGCTCGATAGAGCGGAAGCCCTCACGCACCGCCAGCTTGATATCCTTTGCCGTGACATCATTCTGAAAATCGACGAAGGCCTTTATCCGGCTTTGGTCCTTGGGCGTTGGCAACACATCAATAATCGCGCCGCTGCCAAAATCCCAACCGCCTGAACATGCCCCGACACAGCGCACATTTTCGTTCGGTTGATCGGGAACATAGGCGCCAATGTCATCACGCCATGCAAGCGATCCTTTGCTGTGCGACCATAGATGCACACTCGGCGTCCAACCGCCTGCCATCAACAGCGCATCGCAATCGATACGCGCGCCGACATAATCGTCATTATTGCAGATCTGGATGGATGTGACGCGGTGCCGGCCATTTACGCCAGTGACGCTATGGTTAAGGTGCACGTTGATGCCAAGGCGGTTGGCCTCGTCCAGCAGCGCAGAGGACACCTCGGTGCGCACATCGATGATCGCCTTTACGCCGACACCCGCTTTTGCCAAGGCGAACACATCATGCCAGCCGCTGTCATGGGCGGTCATCAACGCGACCGACTGGCCGACCGCGACGCCGTAGCGAAGGCCGAAAACCTTTGCGGCGGACGACAGCATCACGCCCGGCGTATCGTTGCCGTCAAAAACGAGCGGCCGTTCAATCGCACCTTGCGCAAGGACCACTTCACCGGCCCGCACGCGCCATAATTTTTCGCGCGGGCTGTCCGAATTGTCCGGCATGTGATCGGTCAACCGCTGCACCGCGCCAATAAAGTTGTCGTGATAATATCCGAACGCCGTCGTGCGCGTGAGTATCGTAACATTGGGCGCATCGTTTAGCGCTTTGCGACTGCGCTCCAGCCACGGCCATAGAGCCGGATCAGCAAGCGCACCGCCGCCAAGTTCATCCTGTTCATCGATCAGGATGATCCGCTTGTTCGAACCCATAGCTTCCAATGCGGCATCAATACCGGCGGGTCCCGCGCCAACGATCAACAGGTCGCAATGGGCATAAGTGGATGCATAAATGTCCGGGTCTTCTTGGGTCGGCGCATCGCCAAGTCCAGCCATCTTGCGGATCGCTGGTTCATACAGCTTTTCCCAAAAAGAGCGCGGCCACATGAAGGTTTTATTGTAAAAACCAGCCGGGAAAAACATACCCAACCGGTCATTTATCGCGCCAAAATCGCGCTTTAGCGACGGCCAACGATTTTGACTGAAGGCGTTGAGCCCTGCATGGATCTCGACACCGGTTGCACGCAGATTGGGCGTGAAGCGACCTGCCCCCCGATCCACCGAGATCAGCGCGTTCGGCTCCTCACTGCCCGCTGCCATAATTCCGCGCGGGCGGTGATATTTAAACGATCGGCCGAAAAGGCTGACACCATTGGCGAGCAAGGCTGAAGCCAAAGTGTCGCCAGCGAAACCTTGATAGGAATGTCCATCAAAGCTGAACATCACAGGTCGGCTGCGATCAATCCGCCCGCCATTTTCGAGACGATATCCGCTCATCGCCGCGGCTCCCCAGCCTTGTAAGTCGTTTCAAATTTGTCGGTCACTGTGTCGCGTACCGCGTTGAAAAAGCGACCGCAGCCATGCACATGCCGCCAGCGTTCGTGATGCCGCCCGCGTGGATTGGCGCGAATGAAAAGATAGGCTTCCCATTCTTCGTCGCTCTGGCTTGACGGGTCCAATGGGCGGGCAACATGCGCCTGCCCGGCGTTGGCAAATTCGATTTCGGGACGTTTCTCGTCACAATAAGGGCAGTGAATTAAGATCATTAGTGTGCCACCGCCGCTGCTGCTGCCTCGTCAATCAACCGTCCATTGCGGAAGCGGTCGAGATTGAAGGGCGCGTTGATGCGATGCGGCTCGTCCTTCGCCATGGTGTAGGCCAGCAAATCGCCGGCCCCGGGCGTCGCCTTAAAGCCGCCAGTGCCCCAGCCGCAATTGACATATAGCCCCTTGACCGGGGTCTTGCCCAATATCGGTGAGCGGTCGGGTGTCACGTCGACAATCCCGCCCCACGTGCGCAACATCCGCATCCGCCTGTAAATCGGAAAAATTTCGCAGATTGCAGCGAGCGTATGTTCGATAATGTGGAGCGCGCCGCGTTGCGAGTAGCTGACATATTGGTCGGTGCCTGCACCAATGACCAATTCGCCTTTGTCCGACTGGCTCATATAGGCATGGACTGTGTTCGACATAACGACGCAAGGGAACGTCGGTTTGACGGGCTCTGAAACCAGTGCCTGCAAGGGGTAGCTTTCCAACGGAAAGTCCAAACCAGCCATCTGCATAACAACAGACGTATTGCCCGCCGCCGACACGCCAATACGCTTTGTAGCGATAGGCCCGCGGGTGGTTTCAACGCCCTCAACCGCACCATCGGCACCGCGCCGGATAGCCGTAACCGCGCAATTCTGGATGATATCAACGCCCAAAGCCGCCGCGGCCCGCGCATAGCCCCACGCCACCGAATCGTGCCGTGCCGTGCCGCCGCGCCGTTGCAAAGCGGCCCCCAGCACAGGGTGCCGTGCATCGGGCGAAATGTTCAGGGGCGGACAATAATCTTTGGCCTGCTGCGGTGTCAGCCATTCATTGTCGACACCGTTCAGCCGGTTGGCATTGATATGCCGTTGCAGGCTCTGCACATCATGCACATTGTGCGCCAGCATCATGACGCCGCGTTTCGAATACATGACGTTGTAGTTCAGTTCCTGACTCAAACCATCCCACAGCTTCACCGCATGATCATAAAGATGCGCGCTTTCATCATAGAGATAGTTTGAACGGATAATCGTTGTGTTCCGCCCGGTGTTGCCGCCGCCGATCCAGCCTTTTTCAAGCACAGCGACGTTGGTAATCCCGTATTTTTTGGCGAGATAATATGCCGCCCCTAAGCCATGCCCGCCGCCGCCGACGATGATGGCATCATAAGCCGGTTTTGGTGCAGCATCGGGCCATTGTTCGGGCCAATCCTGATGTCCGCCAAGCGCTTTGGCGAAAAGACTGAAAGCACTGTGGTGGGTCATGATATTTTCTCAAGCGCGGCATTCGCGCGGCTCACATAGAAACTCTTAAAGTCGTCGACCAGCTTTTCTTCAACGGCATAAGGCCCCTGAATATAGCCATCGCTGGCGATCCCGCGATGGTTGATCGCAGAGAAATGCCCGTCCTGCTCATTTGTTTTGCGCCACAATGCGGCCAAACGTTCGGGATCGTAATCGACGCCCTCAACCGCATCTTCGTGCACCAGCCAACTGGTGCGCAGCAATGTCTTGTCCGGCGAAATCGGGGTCAGTGAAAATGTCACGACATGGTCGCAGCAGAAATGGTGCCAGCTATTGGGCTGAGTCCAAACAGACAGGCTGGACGTTTCAGGTGCAGTAAATGGCCCGATCAATTTTTGACACGCCAGCTTGCCGTCTATTGATTGCGTTACTGCGCCATTGGCCAGCGCCAACCGCGCGACCCGGTGCCACCAGCCGTCGGGAAATTCGATCAGATCATGGTCGATGCCGAGCGTTTTCCACTCTTCATGCTTTGCCGCATTGTCAGGCGCATCTTTACCAAAGCCTGTTGTCCCAAGCACACTAATCAGTTCAGGATGACCGACGTCGCAATGGTAACATTCGCGATTATTCTCCATCACCAATTTCCAGTTGGCGTCTTCGATATAATTGTCCTGAACAACGACCTTTAGCTTTTCGAGATCATAGACCGAAATCTGTTCGGATATGTCCGCCTTTACGCGGTCAATCGGCGGTGGATTGTCGCCCAAGCAGATAAAAATAAGTCCGCCGACATTTTCCAACGCCACAGGCGAAAGCCCATGATCTGCTTTGTCAAAATCCTCCGCCATGCTGCGCGCGGCAAGCAGCTGACCATCAAGACCATAGGTCCATTGATGATAGGGACACATTAAACGCGGCGCCCGTCCGCGCTGTTCGAGGCAAATTTTGGCCCCGCGATGTCGGCAGCTGTTCCAAAACGCGCGCACTTGCATATCGCGGCCACGCACAATGACGACCGAATTCTGCGCCAGTTCGAACACGAAGAAATCGCCCGGATTTTTCACATGCGCGACGGTACAGGCGTAAAGCCAAACCGACTTTAGCATGACTTGCGTATCAAATTCGAACGCGTCTTCGCTCACATATAATTCGCGCGGCAAGGTATGGCCCTTGCGATCCTGCGCAAGCAAATCGGCGATGGGGGCGAAACGAGACATCGGCTTAGCTCTTCAGTGCATTATTTTCAGGGTCGAACGGCGAGTCCGCAATGATCGTCGCCTTGTGGCGAACGCCCAAGATCGCAATTTCAAACTCTGCACCTGCCTGCGCCAAATCAGGCCGGACCATCGCGAGCGCTAGCGACTTGCCCACGCGCCAACCATAACCGCCAGAGGTCACGCGGCCAACGACATCATCGCCATGATAAATCGGCTCAGACCCGCGCGCATCGGCATCGGTTACGCCATGCACTTCCATCGTCACAAGCGTATTGGCACCGCCCCGTTCCTGCCATGCAAGCAATGCATCGCGGCCATGAAAGGTTGGTTTCTTTAGGCTGACAAAGCGGTCCAACCCGCTTTCAAAGGCAGAATATTCAACCGACAATTCACGCGGGATCAGCTTGTAGCTTTTTTCGAGCGCCATTGACGTCATCGCGCGGATACCGAACGGCTTAATCTCAAACTCCGCGCCAGCCTCCATCAGCCGGTCGAAAATATAATTCTGCATTTCGATGGGATGATGGATTTCCCAACCAAGTTCACCGATGAAATTGACCCGCAGCGCATCGACCTGCGCCAGACCAATGCTGATTTTCTTGCCGGTCAACCATGGGAAGGCGTCATTGGACAGGTCGGCATCGGTCAGCTTCGCCAACACATCGCGCGAACGCGGGCCCGCCAGAACGAGCACGCCCATCGCCGTGGTCAGCCGTTCAAAGCTAACGGATCCATCGCGCGGCAGGGCCTTTTTCAAATAATCATGGTCATGCCGCTCATAGGCGCCAGCCGAGACAAGATAATAACGCTGCGGCGCGACTTTATAGACGGTGAACTCACTGCGCACGCCGCCCTTGTTGGTGAGCAGATACGACAAAGTTACGCGTCCGACCTTTTTCGGCACCGCATTTGTCAGCAGCTGGTCGAGCCAGGCTTCCGCACCCGGGCCTGATATCTCGCATTTGGCAAATGCGCTCATATCCTGAATGCCCACTTTTTCGTGCACATGGCGACACTCATTGCCGACATGTTCGAAATAGTTGGACCGACGGAACGACCATTTTTCGCGAATGGGTTGATCGGCAACGACGGGATGATTGTCGTTCAAAAGCACGTCGGGCTTGTCGAGATCAGCCTCACTGAGCGCATAGCCTTCCGGCGCGAACCAGTTGGGGCGTTCCCAGCCGAACACACTGCCAAACACCGCGCCAAGCGCCTTCATCCGGTCATAGCAAGGGGTGCGCCGCAATGCGCGTCCCGCTTCACGCTCTTCATCGGGATAATGCACGGTGAAGACCTTGGCATAAGCCTCTTCGTTCTTTTCAATCAAGAAGCCGCGGCCAGCATAATCGCCAAAGCGGCGCGGATCGACGCCCATCATGTCGATCGTTGGTTCACCATCGACAATCCAATGTGCCAACTGCCAACCAGCGCCACCTGCTGCGGTAACGCCAAAACTGTGGCCTTCGTTGAGCCAGAAGTTTTTCAGTCCCCATGCAGGCCCGACAATGGGCGACCCGTCGGGCGTATAAGCGATTGCGCCATTATACACGCGCTTAATGCCAACCTCGCCAAAGGCTGGCACGCGCTTCATTGCGGCGAGAATATAGGGCTCAAGCCGTTCAAGCGCGTCAGGGAACAATTCATATTCGCTGGTTGCCGAAGGGCCATCAACATAGCAGGCCGGCGCACCCAGTTCATATGGCCCCAACAACAGTCCGCCCGCTTCCTCACGCATATAATAGCTCGCGTCGGATTCGCGCAGGACGCCCATTTCGGGCAAACCAGCTTTTTTCCGCGCCATGATGTCCGGATGCTGCTCGGTCACGATATATTGATGCTCGACCGGGATCACGGGGATATCGAGGCCGACCATTGCGCCTGTCTGACGCGCGAAATTGCCGGAGCATGATACGACATGCTCGCACGTGATGTCGCCTTGATCCGTTGAAATAAGCCATTCGCCGTTGGGCTGCTGCGTGATCGCGGTGACGGTTGTGTTGCGATAAATGGTCGCACCGCGTTGCCGCGCGCCCTTGGCCAATGCCTGCGTTAAGTCGGCGGGCTGGATATAACCGTCATCGGGATGCTGGATAGCGCCGATAACGCCATCCATATCCGCAAGCGGCCAAATATCTTTGACGTCGTCGGGGCTCAGGAAATTAACATCGACGCCAATGGTACGCGCAACGCCCGCATAATAATTATACTCATCCATCCGGTCTTTGGTGGTCGCCAACCGGATGTTCGTGACTTGCGAAAAACCGGCATGCAGGCCGGTTTCTTCCTCAAGCGTCGGATATAATCCTACCGAATATTGATGCAGCTTGCCGACGGAATAGCTCAAGTTGAAAAGCGGCAAAAGGCCCGCGGCATGCCAGGTTGAGCCGGAGGTTAACTCCTTACGCTCCAGCAAGACGACATCGCTCCACCCCATTTTTGCAAGATGGTACAACGTGCTTACGCCGACAACGCCACCACCAATTACAACTGCCCGTGCTGTGCTCTTCATAATATCCACCAATTTTCGTTATCGCGGCCCTATGTCAGACTAAAAGCTGGTGCGGCAATCGGATTGCGCCATGGAATCACAGCAACAGGTTTTTCTAATATTAAATATTAGTACTGTTTACTTGACGACCAAGCAAGGCCGGGAAGAGGCACGGATTTCCTTGGGCGTCGTGGCCGCGCAATATGCAGCTGTCACAGAACGGTTCGGTCCGCCCAATGCGCGTGGGTTCCGCTGCTGATCTTATGTGGCAGGGCGATTCTGCACACCGGTCCTTCATCAAAGCGTTTGCAGTCGATCAGGATGCATTCTGACGTTCCACGGTTTTCGTCGGTCACAAAGCTGACAAGATAGCCATCGTCTTCGTCTGTGGCGCCCACGCGCGGGGCAAAGGGCGCTTCGCTGGCATAGCGCCCATCGGTCAGCTGAACTTCCCACGACTCGCCAGTGACCAAATCATGTTTGACGAAGCCTGTGAACAGGAACCAGCCCGGCTTTGACGTCGTGCTATAGGCATAACGGTATGGCAGCCCCAAATAGCGTTGGTTCATCATGCCAAACTCTAAAATTCGGTCATCCAACCGCTCTTCGCGTGTGGTGCCATCTTTCAAGTTGAAGCGCCAACGGTGCAGCTTGGGCTTAAAGCTATGTTCGTCGACATAGGCCATCATATGCCCATAGCCGTCGGCATTTTCGATTGGTGGCGGATAGGGATCCTCTTCGAAATAGCCGTCGAGGATGACCTCGTCCCGTTCCTCATAGGCATTGATGAAGTGCAGGACAAAGGTCGGGTCCGCTTCAAACCAGCGGATATCTTCGGGCTGGCCATAACGTGGAATGAGCGCAAAACGCGATGGCAGCCCTTCGTGCAGCCGCGTCACATGGACATCGCGCTTCAACAGTTCCTCATCCCAGAACAAAGGGAAGTCGCATAATATTGACCAGTTTTCGGTGAACATCATGTCATGCGGCAAACGCGGCCCGGGAAGCGGGATGGGCACATAATGCGCAAGCTTGCCGCTGCGGTCCACCACGCCATAATGCATATAAGGCGCATGTTTGGAGTAGTTGAAAAACAGCAACTCGCCGGTGCGTTCATCAACCTTAGGATGCGCCGAAATGCCGTCCAGCGGCACCCAGGACGCAACGCCCTCTTGCTCGAGCGTTTCGGGGTCGAGCACATAGCCCTCGCCGCACTGGTAGAAAGTGGACACAGCCTTGCCAGCATGCACGATAATGTCCGTGCTTGATGAATCCTTAAGACTGCCATGCGCGCCAAAGCCGGGGCGTTTCGACACACTCACCTTGTCCATCAATCCGCCCCAGAGCGAGCCGCCGGCATCTTGCTCCGCCTGAAAACAACGGGTGCGCACAAAGCGATTGCGATAGCTTGCCTTGCCACCCGAAAAATCAATCTGGTGGATCATGCCGTCGCCGTCGAAGGGATGGTAGCGCCCTAGCGGTTGATGGATCTGGTTTTCGGTATTGCGCAAATAGACGCCGTCAATGTCGTCAGGAATGCTGCCTTCGATGACCGCAAGGTCCGTCGCGGTGACCTCTTCATGCTGCGGCGTCCACGCACCGTTGAGATAGGGGTGGTTGCTCGGCTGCAGCGTTGCTTTCACCGGTGGCAATTTGTCGACTAGCATTGCGTGCTCTCCTCAGGCCTTAGCCTAGGTCGAAAGTCACCCCTTGCGCAAGCGGCAGTTCGTTCGAATAATTAATCGTGTTTGTCGCGCGGCGCATATAGGCTTTCCAGGCGTCCGATCCGGATTCGCGGCCACCGCCCGTTTCCTTTTCGCCGCCAAATGCCCCGCCGATTTCAGCGCCGGATGTGCCGATATTGACATTGGCGATGCCGCAGTCGCTACCTTCTGCCGACAGGAACCGCTCGCACTCGCGGACGTCGGTCGAGAATATTGAGGACGAAAGCCCCGCGCCGACGCTGTTTTGAAGTGCGATGGCCTGCGCCAGATCGTGATATCGGAAGATGTAGAGTATCGGCGCAAAGGTTTCGCGCAATGCCGGGCCGTTGTGGGTGGGCATCTCCACGAGCGCAGGCCGGACATAGACACCTTTCAAGTCCATCCGTTCACCGCCAGTAATGCTTGCGCCAAGCGCGCGCGCTTCATTGAGGGCGACTTGCATGCCGTCATGTGCCGCTTCGTCAATAAGGGGGCCAGCAAGGTTGCTGCTGTCTAGAGGGTCGCCAACCGCCATGGATGTGCTGGCGGCTTTCAATGCCTCCACAAAATTGTCATAGATCGCGTCATGCACAAAGACGCGCCGTAGGCTCGTACACCGTTGCCCGCTTGTGCCGAACGCGGAGAACAAGACGCCGCGCAACGCCAATGCAAGGTCGGCCTTGTCGCTGATAATCGCGGCGTTATTGCCGCCAAGTTCCAATATCGTCTTGGCAAAACGCGCGGCTGCAACCTGTCCGACTTTGCGGCCCATTTGCGTGCTGCCGGTGGCAGAGATAAGCGCGATGCGTGGGTCCGCAACCAAAGCCGCGCCAACGTCGCGTCCGCCGTGCACCACTTGTGATACATGCGCTGGCGCATCACCAAATGCGGTCACCGCACGTTCAAAAATGGCTTGTACGGCCACCGCCGTCAGCGGGGTTTTTTCCGACGGCTTCCAGATAACGCTATTACCGCAGACAAGTGCCAACGCCGCATTCCATGCCCAGACGGCGACCGGGAAATTGAAAGCAGAAATGACCAGAACCGGCCCCAAGGGATGCCATTGTTCCATCATACGGTGGCCGGGACGTTCGCTGGCGATGGTGAGGCCATGTAGCTGGCGCGACAAGCCGACGGCGAAGTCGCAAATGTCGATCATCTCCTGCACTTCGCCCATGCCCTCAGACAAGGGCTTCCCACATTCGATGGTGACAAGGCGTGCCAGCTTTTCCTTATCTTCGCGTAAGGCATTGCCGAACACGCGAACGAGCTCTCCGCGACGCGGCGCGGGGACGGCGCGCCAACTGTGGAACGCATCGGTGGCTTTTGTGCACGCCGCATCCATATCCGAGACAGAGGCGGTTGGTACCGATCCGATAGTGCTGCCATCGACCGGCGAGTATGACGCCATATCCCCCGAACTTTGGGTTCCGAGGTTTTTCAGAATCGTCTCTACATCTGCTGCCAGCTTCACCGCTATCTCCTATGTGATTGCAAGGCGAATAGACGGGTTACAGACATTTTGCCAGCTTGCCCGCAGCACACAAAAAGTTTAGCGACCCAGGCAACATTGGAGAAAGTTTATGGCCGAATTGGCAGCATTTGATTGGTCCGACCCCTTCCGTCTGGATGCGCAACTTACCGAAGATGAACGCATGATCCGCGATACGGCACATGCCTTTGCGCAAAGCGAATTGCAGCCGCGCGTGATTGAGGCATACCGGACCGAATGTGATGCGCCCGAATTGTTTCCGCTGATGGGCCAAACGGGTTTGCTTGGCGCAACGATTCCGGAAGAATATGGCGGCGCTGGCGCGTCTTATGTCGCTTATGGCTTGATTGCGCGAGAGATTGAGCGCGTCGATTCGGGCTATCGTTCGATGGCGTCGGTTCAGTCGTCGCTCGTGATGCATCCCATCTATGCATATGGTTCCGAAGAACAGCGCCGCAAATATCTGCCCGGACTTGCGGCAGGAACGCTCATTGGCTGCTTTGGATTGACTGAGCCGGACGCCGGGTCCGATCCTGCGGGCATGCGCACCTTCGCCAAAAAAGTTGATGGCGGATATGTCATCAACGGTTCGAAGACGTGGATTTCAAACGCACCCTTTGCCGATGTCTTTGTCGTCTGGGCAAAATCGGAAGCACATGGCGGCGGCATTCGTGGCTTTGTGCTGGAAAAGGGCATGAAAGGCCTGTCCGCGCCAAAAATTCAAGGCAAATTGTCGCTGCGCGCATCCACCACGGGCATGATCATGATGGATAATGTCGAGGTTGGTGAGGACGCGCTTTTGCCCGACGTGCAAGGCCTGAAGGGTCCGTTCGGTTGCCTCAACCGTGCCCGCTACGGCATCAGCTGGGGCGCATTGGGGGCCGCAGAATTCTGCATGCATGCCGCGCGCCAATATGGCCTTGATCGCCATCAATTTGGCAAGCCGCTGGCCGCCAACCAGCTCTATCAAAAGAAGCTGGCCGATATGATGACCGACATTGCGCTTGGGCTTCAGGCATCGTTACGCGTCGGACGGCTTATGGACGAAGGCCAGCTGGCGCCCGACATGATTTCAATCGTGAAGCGCAACAATGTCGGCAAAGCGCTCGATATCGCCCGCGCCGCGCGCGATATGCATGGCGGCAATGGTATCAGCGAAGAATATCAAGTCATGCGCCACATGGCGAACCTCGAAACAGTTAACACCTACGAAGGTGCGCATGATGTCCACGCTTTGATTCTGGGGCGGGCCATCACGGGCATCGCGGCGTTCTGATAAAAAAATGGGCCGCCAAGCTGTACAGCGGCGGCCCAGTTATGGCTTTGCAGCCAACTAGGGAGGAAAGCGTATCTCTTAAAAGACACGCATCCCTTTAACGCAAAGATGGTAAATATTTCATGAACGCGGCGATAACGGCGATTGGCCTAGCAAGGGCCAGTCCTTCGGCCTTCGACCGAAAACGAAAACGGCGCATTATTGCGAATGCCCTGCGACTGAATGTGGATGATCCGGTTGGATTCCTTACGGATGGTCGTCAGACCTTGTCCTTGACCTTTGCATGTGTAGCTGACCGTCACCGAATTCACGGTTGAACGGACAACGTACCGCTCACACGCTGCGCCTGCATGCTGGATTTGGGTTAGCACCTCTGGATTGCCAAGACAGATTTTTGTCAATGGCGCCTCAGCCCCGGCTGCCCGCAAGCTCCATTGCCCGCGTTCGAGCGTGTTTAATAATGACAGATCATTTGCTGGCGTAAGCGCAATTGCGGCTGAAGTCAGCGACAGTAAAATGGTACCAGCCAGGCAATATTGGGCGTGTTTTAATGTCATAAGTATCAATCCAGAAACCAGCCATTTTCGTTGAAGCGGCCCGTTTATTTCCGAAACATATCACAAAATGCCGCATTTCGCATGATAGAATGTGGGCGATGAACGATGCGTGACCAGATTGGTCCACGCATTTCGATCAGTTGTTGAAGCTTGCCAAACTCACCGGAAAGCGGCGCGAGCAAAATTCGCAATCAACAACGATATCACCAGCATCATCGGCCATGTCAGCCCGGTCTTCTGCCGGAAATTTTGAGATGACATCGCGGATATGCACCGGATCACAGCGGCAGCCCTTGGACAGCGGGTCGCCTTGTTCAATGCGTACTTCCTGTTCCTCATGGAACAAGCGCCAGACGATTTCTTCCAGTGGCAATGATGGATCGGCAAGTTCAGCGCGGGCGATCGTGGAAGCAATGATTTCCACATGGTCCCATTCAGGATGGTCAAGCCGGACATGCAGGCGTTCACGGCCTTC
Organism: Sphingorhabdus sp.; assembly: GCF_044354325.1. Taxonomy (GTDB): domain Bacteria; phylum Pseudomonadota; class Alphaproteobacteria; order Sphingomonadales; family Sphingomonadaceae; genus Sphingorhabdus_B. Next base: position 27,929 of record NZ_JBILAF010000005.1, read on the forward strand.
TTCGCCTTCAGGCAAATGCTGGACGAGCAGCCCGCCAGCCACACAGCGGCCGTTCACATGGTCGACGGCAACGCGAATGAGCGTCGGAATTTGTTCAGACTGCACGAAATAGTTCGCGGCGGCATCGGCCAGCGTATCGCCCTCAAGCGGCACGATACCTTGGTACCGGCCACCGCCTTCAATCGCTGGCTTCATCCGGTCGAACGTTATGGCAAGATAGCCCTTGCCGAAGATGCCGAATAATGTGGAATCGTCCGGCAGCGCAGCGACAGTCGCTGGATCGAACTGCGCATATCCGCGCAACGCACCGTCCTTATAATCGCAGGCCAGCAAACGGATGGCACCCTTTTCGGTTTGCGTCTGCAATGTCAGCTGACTGCCCTTTTCCTTCAGCGAGGCGCCCAGCAGTGCCGTAAGCACCAGTGCCTCCGCGAGCGTTTTCTCAATGACGGGCGGATAAGCATGCGCGGCCAATATTTCAGCCAACACCTCGTCAAGCCGCACCAACCGTCCCCGCGCGTCACGGGTCGGAATGGAAAAGCGCAAAGGCTGATTACAAAAAGTTTCGGACTGCCCAGCCATTAAATTTGGCCAAAACACCAGCGTAAGATGGATTTTTGTGCGTGGAGTCGGTTTTCGGCTTCGTCCCAGATGACCGACTGCGGCCCGTCGATCACGGCGTCGGTGACTTCCTCGCCGCGGTGCGCAGGCAGACAGTGCAGAAATTTGGCATCGGCCTTCGCCATAGCCATAAGCTGCTCATTGACCTGATAGGGCATCATCGCGGCTATTTTATTGTGGGCGTGCTCTTGCCCCATCGACACCCAGGTGTCGGTGACAATCACGTCTGCGCCACGTACCGCTTCGGCAGCGTCGCGCGTGAGCGTAACGTTCGCACCCGCCGCGCGCGCGCTTTCAATGAAGCTATCGTCGCTTTCATAACCCTGTGGCACGGCAATCCGCACGTTGAACTGGAACAATCCCGCAGCCTCAACGATGGAGTTCAGCACATTGTTTCCATCGCCCAGCCACGCAAGCTCAAGCCCGGGCAACGCCTTGCCGTGCTCGGTTATTGTTAAAAGGTCAGCCACAATCTGGCACGGGTGCGACAAATCGGTCAGTCCGTTGATCACAGGCACGCTGGCGTGATGCGCAAGCTCTTCGACCTTGGCATGATCATCGGTGCGGATCATGATGGCATCGACATAACGCGACAAAACGCGGGCGGTGTCGGCGATCGATTCCCCGCGCCCCAGCTGCATTTGGCCAGACGCCATAAAAATGCTGTCGCCGCCCAGTTGCTTCATCGCCATTTCAAATGACGTCCGCGTGCGTGTCGAATTTTTTTCGAACACCATCGCGAGCGTATGCCCGGCTAATGGCGCATCCGCATCTGCCTTGCCCTTGGGCCAGCCTTGTCGTGCGGCTTTGCGGTCAATGGCGTCGTTAAGCATGGCCGCAATAGCATAGCCGCCAGCATCCGCCAGATTGAGGAAATGACGGGTCATGCCGCCTGCGGCACCTGGTAACTTGCCGCACCAGCCGAAAGCTTTTCCATGAAAATCTGGATTTCGGTATCGGTAATGTTCAACGGCGGCAGCACGCGGAAGGTGTTATCACCAGCGGCAACCAACAGCAGCCCATGATTGTCGCGCAAATGCGCGACAAACGCGCGCGTTTCGTGCGTCATCATGACGCCAAGCATCAAGCCCTTGCCACGCACGCCGGTAAACAGATCGGGATAGTTGCCAATGAACTGTTCAAGTGAGGTGCGCACTTTGTCGCCCGTCGCGCGCACATTTTCTAGGAATTCGTCATTTGCCACGACATCCCAAACCGCCTGGCATGCCGCCATCGCAAATGGGTTGCCGCCATAGGTCGAACCGTGCGTCCCGACGACCATGCCGCGGGCTGCCTCTTCGGTCGCCAAGCACGCACCCACAGGAAAACCGCCGCCCAAGCCCTTTGCCGTCGCCATAATGTCGGGTGTGATGCCATATTGTTCATAGGCATATAATGTTCCCGAGCGCGCAACACCGCATTGGACTTCGTCGAGGATGAGCATGATGCCATGTTCGTCGGCCAGCGCGCGCAGGCCCTTCAAAAACGCGTCAGACGCAGGGCGAACCCCGCCCTCACCTTGAATAGGTTCCACGAGGAAAGCCGCGGTCTTGGGCCCTAATGCAGCCTTAGCACCTTCAAGATCGTCGAAGTCGACATATTTGAAACCTTCGAGCAAAGGCAGAAAGCCTTTGTGCATCTTTTCCTGATTGCTGGCAGAAATCGTCGCCATCGTGCGGCCATGAAAGGCGTTTTTGAAGGTGATGATTTCAAAGCGGTCGCTGCCCTGGCTTTGGTGGTACGCGCGCGCGGTCTTGATTGCGCACTCGACAGCTTCGGCGCCGGAATTTGTGAAAAACACGGTGTCCGCAAAAGTCGTATCCACCAGCCGCTGGGCAAATGCCTCACCCTGCGGGCTGCCATAGAGGTTCGATACATGGATCAGCGTTGCTGCCTGATCCTGAATGGCTTTGGTCAAATGCGGGTGACCGTGCCCAAGCAAGTTCACAGCGATGCCCGCTGCAAAATCAAGCGCGCGGCTGCCGTCTTCGGAAATCAACCAAGCGCCTTCGCCGCGCACCGGTCGGAAACCGCAACGCGGATAGACGGGCATCAAAGGCGTGATCGACATGGTATATTTCCTTCCAACCAAATGCTTGGCATATTCCAAAAGCCAAAAAGCGGCCCCGCGGGACCGCTTGTTTTTGCCCTTCCGCTATAAGCTTGCAAATATGGCAAATCAACCCGTGCGACCGCGGCTGTATCACCCCTGATATCGGCGCATTGAGGCGCGCAGCGGCTACAGCCCCTTGTCGCGTTTTGCAGCAGCAATCTGTCGTTTAAGGTAACCGAACAACAGCAGATGCACCGCCACCCATAACAAAACGACAATCAGGATGATTTTGCCAGCGCTCATACGCGTTTCCTTTTTGCAGCCTAGGCAGTTTTAGCGACATAGCTGGCTGGCTGATGCAACGGCCTTTAGCATTTTGTACGAATGGACTTAAGGCCTAATCGCCGCCGCAGCCCCCGCCATCGCCCGTGCCGCAGTCTGCGGCGCTATCTGTGGCGGTCGCGCTGACGCCGCTATCGCTGTCTTCCCGTTTTCGAGGATTGGACGATTTGCCCGACCGAGCGCCAACGAAAGCCACGGCGAGAAAAATCGCGGCCGCAACCGCCGCTATTACAAACACGGACATATCATACTCCTTCTTCTGGACCGCCAATACCCCGATTCAAGGCATCGCTGGGCAGGTTAAGCGGCGGTATTACACGGCAGCTTTCAACGCGTTGCGCGCATCATCACTCCACCGTGACAGACTTTGCCAAATTGCGGGGCTGGTCGACATCCGTGCCTTTGGCACACGCCACATGATAAGCGAGCAACTGCACGGGCACAGCATAAACCAATGGCGCGATGAGCGGATGGACGCTTGGCATTTCGATAGTGGCAAGGCAGCCCTCGCCAGCTTCGGCTATGCCCTCGGCGTCGGAAATCAGCACGACCTTGCCGCCCCGCGCGCGCACTTCCTGCATGTTGCTCACGGTCTTTTCGAACAGCGGGCCGCTTGGTGCGAGGACGATGACGGGCACGGCTTCGTCGATCAGCGCGATTGGGCCATGCTTCATTTCACCCGAGGCATAGCCTTCGGCATGGATGTAGCTGATTTCCTTGAGCTTGAGGGCTCCCTCCATCGCCAATGGATAGTCGGGACCACGGCCAAGGTAGAGCACGTCGCGCGCAGGCGCGATAAGATGTGCCATCGCCGCAATATCGTCGTCATGCGCCAATGCGGCGTTCAAGGCAGCGGGCGCTTCGATCAGATGACGCACAATCTCGCGTTCTTCTTCTGCAGTCAGCTTGCCTTTGACGAGCGCAAGATGCGCGGCAAGCGCCGCGAGCACGGCAAGCTGGCAGGTGAAGGCCTTGGTTGACGCAACGCCGATTTCGGGGCCAGCATGTGTCGGCAGCAACAGGTCCGCCTCACGCGCCATTGATGATGTCGGCACATTGACCACGACCGCGATGGTCTGGCCATTTTCCTTACAGTGGCGCAGCGCGGCCAGCGTATCTGCGGTCTCACCCGATTGGGAAATGAACAGCGCCAGACCGCCTTCTTCCAACACCGGATCACGGTAGCGGAATTCGGACGCAACATCGATGTCGACGGGCACGCGGGCGAAGGTTTCAAACCAATATTTGGCGACCATGCCAGCGTAATAGGATGTGCCGCAGGCAACGATGGTAATGCGCTTCACGCCCGCAAGATCAAAATCCATCTGCGGCAGGGCAACGGTCTGTTCAACGGGGCGGATATAGCTGGAGAGCGTTTGGGCGACCACTGTGGGTTGCTCAAATATCTCTTTCTGCATGTAATGGCGGTAATTGCCCTTTTCGATCTGCGCCGCGGACACGCCGCTGGTGGTGACTTCGCGCGTGACAGGATTATTATCCTTATCGAAAATCTGCGCACCATCGCGGGTGACGACAACCCAGTCGCCTTCTTCCAAATAGGCAATTTTCTGTGTCAGCGGCGCGAGCGCCAATGCATCAGATCCCAAATAGGTTTCGCCGTCGCCATAGCCAACAACCAGTGGGCTACCGAGACGCGCGCCAATCAGAAAATCGGGAAATGCGCGAAACGCAATCGCAAGTGCAAAGGCACCACGCAAGCGGGGTAGCACGGCCTTCACTGCATCGGCCGGTGCATGGCCAGCCTCCACCTGTTCGGACACCAGATGCGCAACCACCTCTGTATCGGTTTCGCTTTCAAATGTCCGCCCGCGGGCGATGAGTTCATCGCGCAGCTGCTTGAAATTCTCGATAATGCCATTGTGCACGAGCGCGACTTCGCCCGTCGCATGCGGATGCGCATTGCTCGTGGTCGGCGCGCCATGAGTGGCCCAGCGCGTATGCGCGATGCCAATATTACCAGCGGCATCGTCGGTTTTCAGAACGTTGACAAGGTTCGCAAGCTTGCCCTCTGCACGGCGACGAACGAGCTGACCATCATGCACGGTGCAAACACCGGCGGAGTCATAACCCCGATACTCCATCCGCTTCAGCCCATCGACCAACCGGTCCGAAACAGCAGATTTGCCAACAATTCCGATAATTCCGCACATGGATTTTTTGCTTTCGTCAAATTGTGTAGGGGATTCGGATGCCCGGCATCTCTGCCGGAAAATCCTTTGTATTTCGTGTAATCAAGATCGCGCCATTCACCTGCGCGGTAGCGAGGATATAGGCATCCATCAATTTCATCGGCGATCGATATCGGATGTCAGCAGCGGCAGCGGCAATTCTGGCATCAATTTCGACCACTTCGAAGGGTGAAATGATTTGCTGGACAGTGTCGCGCCGCTCAAGCGGCTCCCCTGCCAATATTTCAGTCCAAACCACACGGCTGATCCTGTGTTTTTTATATCGTGAAAGCTCAGAGATAGCCTTGGGGTGATCTCTGAGCCAGTCGATCAATATATTGGTGTCAAAAAACGGGTCGGCCACAAATCATATATCTTCGTAAGGCCTGCGGTCTTCGCGCATTGTCCTTTGATATTCAACTGCGTCACCAATATCCGTCCGATTCTTCCAAAGACCAGCGCCGCGGGCGATCCAGTCTTTATTATCCGTGTTATGCACCAGGTACAGCTTAACAGCGTCACGAATTGCCGCCGCGCGTGAACGCTTTCCTTTGGCCGCCAGCGCATCCAGCTTCTCGATATCGTCGTCAGGAATGTCCGTAAGAATTCTCATGTGTCACTCGCTTCGTTCACTATCGAATCTGGATATTTACGTGCCGCCATATCGAGATACATCTGCCCTTGATGGTCGTCATATTCACCGAACATGTCCGGCGATTCGATTCATGATATATTGATATCATATCATGATATCATGTCAATGCAATCATAAGGGATTTGGGCACTTGCCCTTTGACATCAAGCGTCACTTCTTCTCCGCCTTCTTCTTCCGCATCGCATCGTGAAATCGATCCGCCCAGCCGGGCTTTACCAGCTGCTCGGCTCGGACCATGCGGAGTTCGCCGTCGGCGACGTCGCGTGATACGGCGCTGCCTGCCGCGACGATCGCATCGCGGCCGATTTTTACCGGCGCGATGAGGGCGCTGTTAGAGCCGATGAAAGCGCCTTCGCCAATCACTGTTTGATATTTGAAATAGCCGTCATAGTTGCAGGTAATCGTGCCCGCGCCGATATTTGCGCCTGCACCGATGGTCGCATCGCCAAGATAGGTGAGATGATTGGCCTTTGCGCCCTTGCCCAGATGGGCTTTCTTGGTTTCGACGAAATTGCCGATTTTGGCTTTTTCTTCCAACACCGTTCCGGGGCGCAAGCGTACGAAGGGGCCGACTTCGCAACCGCTGGCGATTTGCGCGCCTTCAATATGGCTGTTCGCGCGGATTTTGACGTTATCAGCGATGCGCACGCCGGGGCCGAAGAACACATTGGGTTCAATCAGGACGTCACGGCCAATTTGCGTGTCCCATGCGAACCAGACGGTGTCCGGCGCGATCAGGGTTGCGCCGTCGTCCATCGCCTGCACGCGGCGGCGCTTTTGCCATTCGGCCTCCATCTCGGCCAATTGTGCGCGGCTGTTGATGCCCGCAACATCAAAGGGATCCGTGGTGACTGCAACGCAAACACGGCCATCGGCGTTCGCGATGTTGACGATGTCCGTGAGATAATATTCTTTCTGCGCATTGTCGTCCGTCACGCGGTCGAGCAATCCAAACAGATCGCGTGACTTGACCGCCATCAAGCCGGAATTGGAGAGCTGCACCGCCTTTTCAGCGTCGGTCGCGTCTTTCTGTTCGACCATTTTAACGATGCGGCCGTCTTCGACAATCACGCGGCCATAGCCCGTTGGATCCTCCGGTTCGAACGCCAATACAACCACGGCAGGCGCGTCGGCGGCGTTCAGTCTTTCGACCATCGCCTGCATTGTCGCCGTCGGCACGAACGGAACATCGCCGTAAAGGATGAGGACATCGCCATCAAAGCCAGCCAGTGCGCCTTGCGCCTGCTGCACGGCATGGCCAGTTCCATGTTGCGGTTCCTGCACGGCCAATTCTGCGGACCCGGCCAAGGCAGCCTCCAGCTGATCCTTGCCGCTGCCGACGACCACAACCTTTTTGGCAGGACTTAAGGCATCAACAGACGCCATCAGGTGCATCAACATTGGCCGGCTGGCAATGGGATGCAGGACCTTGTGCAAGTCCGATTTCATGCGAGTGCCCTTGCCCGCGGCAAGGATGATGGCAGCTAATTCAGTCATGTGCATTGTCATGCCAGCAAATTGTTGCGGTTTCCAGAACTTGCAGCCATTTGGGAGTGATATGACAAAATTTCCTTTCGACATCATCGGCTTCGACCTTGACGGTACTTTAGTGGACACCAGCGGCGACCTCACCGCTGCGGTCAATCATGTGCTGTCCAGCGTCGGCAGGCCCACCCTTTCGGCCGAAACGGTCAAGCAACATATCGGCGGCGGGGCCAAGTTGATGTTACAACAGGGACTGGAGGCAACGGGCGGCATTCCCGACGGCGATTTTAAGCCGCTCTACCGCCAGATGTTGGCTTATTATGAAGCCAATGTGTCGGTCCACAGTAGGCCCTTTGATGGCGCACTCAATGTGCTGGATACGCTCGATGCGATGGGTGTGCGTTACGCGGTTGTGACCAACAAGTTCGAAAGCCTGGCGGTCAAATTGCTGAACGACCTGAACCTTGCGCACCGTATGGGCTGCATTTTGGGTGCGGACACGTTGGGCAAGGAAAATGCCAAACCATCGGGCGCGCCGATCTTTGAAATGGTCAAAAGATGTGGCGGCGGACGTGCGGCCTATATTGGCGATTCCATTTACGACATCATGGCCGCGAAAAATGCCGACGTGCCGAGTGTGGCCGTAAGCTTTGGTTTCCTGCACGGGCCCGTAGAGGATATGGGCGCAGATTCCATCATCGACCATTTTGATGATCTGATCGCGGCTTTGCAAAACCTCTCCTAATCAAATGTCCGTTATTTCATCGGCTATGCTTGCACGCAAAAACTGCGTCTATATGTGGGGCAATGTAGCCGGTAATAGCTGACACGGGATTGCCGCCGATTGGGATGACATGGACGGGTTGATATAGTGAACAGTTGGTTTTCTCCCCGCGTGCTTTTTGCCTTTGGGCTTGCTTTTGTGGGCGCCGTTTTTGCAGGGCAAATGCTTGGTGCGGCCGAACGCATCCTTGTGGTGTTCGTATCCATGCTGATTGCTTTGTTCGTTGTGGCCGAAGGGCATGACCATGATGAAGCCGTTATCGATACGCCGCGCGAAGAGGAACCGCCAGCTATCGATGCCGCCTCAATTACGTCGCACCCCCAGTTGCAGGCGTTCATCGATGCATCAACTGATGCGATATTGATGGTCGAAAATGCGCGCGTCACGGCTGCGAATATGGTCGCGTTGCGCTTATTGGGTAGCAATATTGTTGGTCAGAATGTCCGGATGGCATTTCGGCATGCCGGTGCAATCGAACGATTGTCTGACCCTGATGCCCAGCACAGCGGCCACCCCATAAAACTGACAGGCATAGGCCAGCAAAACCAATTGTGGGAAATGCGTATCCAGATGATGGGCCCGGGACAGAAGATTGTCCATTTGGCCGACCGCAGTGGCACGCAAGCGGCCGAAAAGATGCGCGTGGATTTCGTTGCCAATGCCAGTCACGAACTGTTGACGCCGCTCGCTGCTATTAAAGGATTCATCGAAACATTGGATGACCCCGCTGCTGGCGACGACCCAGCCACGCGCAGCCGGTTCTTAGGCATCATGGCGACTGAGACCGATCGCATGCAGGCGTTGGTGCGCGACCTTATGTCGCTTAGCCGCATTGAAGCCGAAAAATATGATCCGCCGCAAACACCCGTCGATTTTGCCCAGATCGTGATGGAAACGGTGGACCAGTTGCGCAACAGCCAGAAGGACCGCGGCGCAGATATTGCTTTTGATATCACCGCGGATTTGCCCGCAGTGATTGGCGATGCGGGCCAATTGCGGCAGCTTGCCAACAACATCCTGAATAATGCCATGAAATATGGAAAAGACGGCACCCCGGTTCTGGTCTCGCTCGTGTCGTCGCGATCCGGCGCTATGCTGAACTTGGCTGTAGCGGATGAAGGCGACGGGATTGCGCCCGAACATTTGCCGCGACTGACCGAGCGTTTTTACAGGGTCGATTCGGGACGCAGTCGGTTGGTTGGCGGAACGGGTCTGGGGCTTAGCCTGGTCAAGCATATTGTGGACCGGCACCGCGGCCATCTGGAAATCCGCAGCACGGTGGGAAAAGGCACAACTGTGTCGATTTTGCTGCCCGTTTCGCCGGCATGACCGTCACAATAGTGTAACACAAGAGTCATTTATCAGCCATCTGTGGCGTCTAATGGACCCCAGAGCGCAGTTCGTTCTGTGCCGAATCCACTATGGGGACAACAGTTATGATTAAGAAAATTTCACTTGTTGCCATCAGCGCGCTCGCGCTTGCGGCATGTAATGACCAGGCAAGCACTGGTGGGGCCGCTGGCGGCTCGCGTCAGGAAATCCGCATTGTGGGTTCGTCGACGGTATTTCCATTCGCAAAGGCCGCGTCTGAAGCGTTTGCAAAAGCGGATCCATCACGCAAATCACCCGTTCTGGAATCGACCGGAACCGGCGGCGGCATTGAACAATTCTGCAAAGGCGTAGGCGCAGAGACACCAGACATCGCAAATGCTTCACGTCGCATGAAGAAGAGCGAATTCGAAAATTGCCAGAAGAATGGCGTTAAGGACATTATCGAAGTTCAGGTTGGCATTGACGGTCTGGCACTTGCACAGTCGAACAAGGGCACCAAGTTCGAATTGTCGACCGCTGACGTCTACAAGGCGCTCGCAGCCAACCCGTTCGGTAAGCCACAGACTGCAAAGCTTTGGTCGGACGTGAACCCTTCGCTGCCTAAATTGCCAATCTCGGTATATGGCCCGCCAACGACTTCGGGTACGCGCGATTCATTCCATGAGCTGATCATGGAAGCTGGTTGCAAATCCGACGCTGCAACCAAGGCGTTGAAGGACACCGACGAAGACAAGTATAAAGCAATTTGCACCGAAATTCGCACCGATGGCGCTTTCAAGGAGCAGGGCGAAAACGATAACCTGATCGTGCAGAAGCTCGATTCCAACCCCAACATGGTTGGCATCTTCGGCTACAGCTACATGGAAGAAAATGCATCCAAGGTACACGGCATCGTGATGAACGGCGTCAACCCGACAGTCGCGACGATTTCGGACGGTAGCTACCCCGGTGCGCGCAAGATGTTCATCTATGTCAAGAAAGCCCACATCGGCAAAATTCCTGGCATCAAGGAATTTATTGTCGAGTTTCTTAAGGGCGGCGCAGTTGGCGGATATCTGACCAAATTGGGCATGATTGCATCGACTGAAGCAGACTATAAAGCTGCAAACGAAGCTGCAAACAGCCTCAATGCCATGACGGGCGCAGATTTGAAATAAAACTGCAACAATCATCGCGTCTATGGGCCTGGATCGAATCTCCGTTTGATCCAGGCCCATTGCTATTTTGGGTTCGGTATTCAGCGGAATTCGGCCAATTTTGGCCCAAGGGAGCAATGTTAAGTTTATGACCGGAACGGCTTTGCTCTTCCTTGTCCTTGGTCTCGGCCTCATTGGCTGGATCGTTGGGCGCGCCCGCGCGTCGGGTTTCGTCCGCAAGGCAAAGGGTGGCCCGCGTGGCACTGTGAACAGCCTGCCTTATTATCACGGTTGGTTTGTTGCGATCTGTGCCGTTGCGCCTGCGCTTTTGTTCATGGTCATTTGGCAGTCGCTTTCGCCATCGCTGGTCACCAATATGGTGCTGTCGGCACCGATCGCCGCTGAATTGCCACAAGACACCTTTGCCCGCGCAGCCATATTGTCTGAAGCACGCGCCATAGCGCAGGGTTTTCAAGCAACCGCATTTCAGGACATGAGCGACAAACTTGTTCCTTTATACAAAGGCGCGCTGTCTTATTATAAGTGGCTCGGCGTAGCCGCGACATTGTTGCTGTTATTCGCAGGCGGCGCTTTTGCATTTACCCGCCTAAAACCGGACTTTCGCGCGCGCAGTAAAGTTGAACGCGTCATTATGTTCGGGCTGCTTGTCGCATCGCTTATCGCCATCATCACCACGCTTGGTATATTTGCGTCGTTGATATTTGAATCCTGGCGCTTCTTCTCAATGGTGTCGCCATTTGAATTCCTGTTCGGAACCGACTGGAACCCCAAATCGGTTGTCACGCCTGGCGCGGACAATGGCTATGGCGCCATACCATTGTTCTGGGGCACGATTTTCATCGGTGCCATCATCGCGATGATCGTTGCCATCCCGCTGGGTCTGATGAGCGCGATCTTCCTGACGCAATATGCGTCCGCGAATGTGCGCAAATGGATGAAGCCCATTCTTGAAATCCTCGCTGGCGTGCCCACCGTGGTATATGGCTATTTTGCTGCCTTAACCGTGGCACCAGCTGTGCGTGACTTTGCGGTCATGCTGGGTGTCAGCAACGCAGCATCTGACAATGCGCTTGCTGCGGGTATCGTCATGGGCGTGATGATTATTCCATTGGTATCGTCGATGTCGGATGACAGCATTGCCGCAGTTCCCAACGCGATGCGCGATGGCAGCTTGGCCATGGGCGCGACCAAGAGCGAAACCATTAAACAGGTACTCCTACCAGCCGCACTTCCCGGCGTGGTCGGCGGCATATTGCTCGCCGTCAGCCGCGCGATTGGTGAGACGATGATCGTGGTGATGGCCGCAGGCTACACCGCGAACCTAACTGCAAATCCTTTCGACACGATCACCACCATTACAGTCCAGATTGTCGCGCTTTTGACGGGCGATCAGGATTTCGGCAGCCCGCACACGCTGGCCGCGTTCGCGCTTGGACTGGCGTTGTTCATAACGACGTTCTTCCTGAATTATGTCGCATTGCGGGTCGTCAAAAAATATCGGGAAGCATATGAATAAGGCCGTCATCGACCCAAGCCCGACCGACTGGAACGGGCACATTATGCAAAAGCGCATTGCCAGCCGTTATGCGGCTGAGCGGCGCTTTAAAGCGATGGGCTTTTTTGCGGTCGCGCTATCAACGCTTTTCCTCGCGTTTCTGTTGTTCACCATGCTTGGCCAAGGCCTGCGTGGTTTCCAACGCACAGAACTCGCCGTGGAGTTCGATTTTCCGGCACTGACCTCTGGCGCGACTGCAGCGTCCGTCACTGGTCCAAATGCCGATGCCGCGTTGAATTCGATGGACATTCCCGGCCTCGTCGAATTGGCTGTGGGGCAACAATATGCTGGCTTGGGCGACAGCCTACTGACCTCCGCCGCGGCAGCAAATGTGCGGCAGATGTTGATAGACAATCCGGAACTTGTCACATCCAAACAAACGCTTTGGTTGCCAGCGGACTCCCGATTGGACGTGGCATTCAAGCGCAAAGGCGAGCCAGCGGCTGAAAAGACGGTTGCTGCGCTTTCTGAAAAGGATGCTTTGCGCACTGGCTTTAACTGGACGTTCCTAGCAGGTGCAGATGCGACGGACCCATCTGCGGTTGGCATCTGGGCTGCGTTCAAGGGATCGCTGATGACGATGGCGATTACCCTGTTGCTCGCCTTTCCCGTCGGCGTCCTCGCGGCGTTATATCTTGAGGAATATGCGCCGAAGAACAGGCTGACGGACATGATAGAAGTGTCCATCAACAACCTCGCCGCTGTTCCGTCGATCATCTTTGGTCTTTTGGGACTCGCCGTGTTTCTCACGATCTTCGGCATGCCGCGATCATCCGCATTGGTGGGCGGATTAACACTCGCGCTGATGACAATGCCCGTGATTGTCATTGCCGGCCGCAACGCCGTCAAATCCGTTCCTCCGTCTATCCGCGAAGCGGCCTTGGGCATCGGCGCTTCACCTGTTCAAGTTGTTTTCCACCATGTTCTGCCGCTTGCTCTGCCCGGTATCTTAACGGGCACCATCATTGGTATGGCACGTGCGCTTGGTGAAACGGCGCCACTGCTGATGATCGGCATGCGCGCCTTCATTCCGGCTGCGCCAGAAGGCTTTACGGACGCCGCCACGGCATTGCCGGTGCAGATTTACCTGTGGTCGGATGAAGTCAATCAGGGCTTTGTCGAAAAAACCAGTGCGGCAATCATTGTGTTGCTGATATTCCTGCTGGGAATGAACGCTTTGGCCATTTATCTTCGCAACCGTTTTGAAACGCGGTGGTGATTTATGAACAAAAAGGACGTTAATGTGGGCGAAAACCCCGGAAATCCAAAAATATCCACGCGCAATGTGAATGTTTTTTATGGCGATAAACAAGCGATAAACAACGTATCCATTGACGTCGACCGCGAAAATGTGACTGCCTTCATCGGCCCGTCGGGCTGCGGTAAGTCGACCTTCCTGCGGTCACTGAACCGCATGAACGACACCGTCATTGGTGCGCGCGTCGAAGGCGAGATTTTGCTCGATGGGCAAGATATCTACGCATCGTCGATGGACGTCGTACAATTGCGCGCCCGCGTCGGCATGGTTTTCCAGAAACCCAATCCTTTTCCCAAATCCATTTATGACAATGTCGCTTATGGCCCCCGGATTCACGGGCTGGCGAGCGGCAAGGCAGAGCTGGATCAGATCGTCGAGGGATCACTGACACGTGCCGGTTTGTGGACCGAGGTCAAGGATCGGCTGAACGAAAGCGGCACTGCGCTCTCCGGCGGTCAGCAGCAGCGTTTGTGCATTGCCCGCGCCATTGCCGTTGATCCCGAAGTCATTTTGATGGACGAACCTTGTTCGGCGCTCGATCCCATCGCGACAGCACGGATCGAGGAGTTAATCCACGACCTGCGCGGAAAATATGCTATCATCATCGTGACGCATAATATGCAGCAGGCGGCACGTGTGTCACAACGCACCGCATTTTTCCATTTGGGCAATCTCATTGAATTTGGTGAGACATCCGAAATATTCACCAATCCACGTGAAGACCGCACCAAGGATTATATTACAGGCCGCTACGGTTAGGAATTAATAACATGAGCACAGGCACAAGGCACACCATTAGCGCGTTTGACGATGACATGGACGAAATCCGTGGCCTCATCGCCGAGATGGGTGCGCGCGCCGAGACTGCGGTCGTCGCAGCTATGAAAGCCTTGTCGGATCATGACATCGAACTGGCCGCCTCCGTTCGTGCCGAAGACAAAGTGATCGACACTCTTGAGACCGACGTCGAACGCTTGGTTGTGCGTACCATTGCCTTACGCGCACCGATGGCCGACGATTTGCGTGAGCTTATCGCCGCACTCAAAATGTCTGCAGTTATTGAACGCATCGGTGATTACGCGAAAAACATCGCCAAGCGTGTTCCGAAGATGGAAGGCAAAATCCACGCCTCCGCCAAAGAACAACTCGGACGCATGGGTGAAATCGTTGTCGAAATGATCCGCACCGCCATGGATGCTTATGCAAAGCGTGACATTGATCTGGCCCGCGCAGTGACCATTCGTGACGACGATGTTGACCAGCTTAACAAAGATCTGTTCGTCGACTTTGTCGCATATGTGGCGAAAAACCCCAAAAATGCGACGGAAGTCGCCCATCTGCTTTTTACGGCCAAGAACTTGGAACGGATTGGGGACCATACCACCACCGTTGCCCAGATGATTTATTTTACCGAAACGGGTGAAAACCTGCCCGACGCTTAACGCGGAGAAACATATGCCCAAGGCGCAATTGCTGTTGGTTGAAGACGATAGTGCTCTGGCCGAGCTGGTGCGCTGGCATTTTGAACGCGAGGAGTTCGACGTTCAGCATACCGGGGACGGTGAAGAAGCGCTGCTGATGGCCAAAGAACGCACGCCCGATCTGGTTTTGCTGGATTGGATGTTGGAGAATCTGTCGGGCATCGAAGTGTGTCGGCAATTACGCAAAGCGGACAACACCGCCAATGTGCCAATCATCATGTTGACGGCTCGCGGTGAAGAAGACGACCGTATTCGCGGACTTGAAATCGGCGCTGATGATTATGTCACCAAGCCTTTTTCACCACGCGAATTGGTTGCCCGTGCAAAGGCCGTTCTACGCAGGGTCCGTCCCGCGCTGGCAGGCGAAGCGCTGCGCTTTGGTGACGTCGAAATGGATACGGTCGCGCACAAGGTAAAACGTGGCGGAAAACAGGTTCCGCTTGGGCCAACCGAATACCGGTTGCTGAAGCATTTCCTCGAATATCCGGGCCATGTATTCTCGCGTGAGCGCCTTTTGGACAGTGTCTGGGGCCATGACAGCGATATCGAGATCCGCACCGTGGATGTCCACATCCGCCGTTTACGCAAGGCGCTCAATGAAGGCTTTGACAGCGATATCATCCGGACTGTGCGTTCGGCAGGTTATTCGCTTGATCAGGATGCTGTTTAGAAGGAAATCTGGCCACGTACGGCGAATTTATTGACGCCGTACGCCCTGCGCCCCGAGGCGGGAATATCAGCGTCGCTATAATTGAGACTGGAATATTGCCCCATAAGACGAAAGTTCTCGGCCGGCGTCCAAATCAGTGACGCAAGATAAGCATTTTGCACGCCGCCTATAACCGCCGAGCTGTTGAGGTCCAAAAAGTCATAGCGTAGATTGAATTGTAACGCGCCGATGCCTCCACCGCCTACCGGATTCCTTGGTTTGATGGCTCCGAACACGCCCCCCTTCAACGGGCGGCTGTCCTTGGTCAAAAAGACACCGACCTCTGCATAGGCCCCGAAAAAAATCGGGTCATGTAAGCCATCACGTTGCGCCTTTAACCAATGTACCTCAGATGCCACATGAAGCCGGCCATGAACGGCTGCGGCCTCTAAACCAAAGCGTTGCTCCTTCTCAACAGACAGCGCGGGTGTTCCAATATATTGCGTATCAGTGATGCGAAGCGCTGGGCGGCTGCGATAACGTATAGGCGTGTTTCCGATATCGTTCAGGTCGCGCCAGTGATAGGCTGCACCGAAATGCATTGTGGTCGTCGCAAATCGCGGAGACCAGTGCGCACGGACATCGACGGAATTGCTGTTTGTCGCAACGTCGTTTAATAAAATCAGCGGATCGGTATAAATCCCGCCCGAAACGCCAAAATCGCCCGATATAAAATGTCCCGAAATGCCGGTACGCCGCGAATAGCCAAATGCGCTTACAAAAGCTGCGCGTTCCAAAAAGCTGGTATTGAGCGTGGCTGTGTCCTCGTCGAGCGGAAGCTGCGCCTTCTGCTGGCCTAAGACGACCTTAAATCGGCTATTACTCCATTGGACATAGGCATCCGCCAACGTGATTGGGTCTGTCGAAAGCTCGGTGTCTAGCCGAGCAGCAAAACCATGGGGCATTTTCAGGTCCACGCCAACGCGTGCACGGCGAATATCCTCAAAATTGCCAGTGCCGATCAGGCCATTTGGTCCATCCAGCGCCGCGACATCATATTGCAAACGCAGACGCGGCGTTAATTGCCACTCTTTTTCCGGTTCTGTCTTTCTGGGTTCAGTTGGTGCTATTTCCCCAAATGTGGCTTCAGC
>NZ_JBILAF010000164.1:0-3100 GCF_044354325.1 Sphingorhabdus sp.
CTGCATATCGGATTGATGGTTATCATTTCTCCGGTCGGGATGTTTTTGTGACGAAGGGTTTTGCCTGATGGCGAGTTTTGAGAAATATCCGATGTTGGCTGAAGGCTATGAAAAGCTGACAACCGACTTGAAACGCCTTCGTGATGAGCGGCCATTGATTGTGGAAGCAATTGAGGAAGCGCGTGCGCATGGCGATCTATCGGAAAATGCCGAATACCACGCTGCCAAGGAACGCCAGGGTCAGGTTGAAGCTGCGATTTCAGAAATCGAAGACAAAATTGGCCGCGCGCAAATTATCGATCCGACCACTCTGTCGGGCGACAAGATTGTTTTCGGCGCAACCGTGACCTTGTTGGACGAAGACGACAAGCCTGTGCGGTATCAGCTGGTGGGTGAAACCGAAGCCGATGCGAAGGCGGGCCGTATTTCGTACAATTCGCCACTGGGCCGCGCGCTTATCGGGCGTGTCGCCGACGATGAAGTCGAAGTGACGGTACCATCGGGTGACAAATTCTATCTCGTATCCAAAATCGAGTTCATCTGAACATGCGTTTCGTCATGAAGCGCCGTAATATTTGACATGCAGTTTCCCCGCGGACCTGTCACCAACGCACTGATCATCATCAATCTGGCAATAGCTGCCATTTTGTTGGTGCCGTCCTTGTGGCAATATGCGGTCGTTGCCGGCGGGCTTTTCCCGGCCCGTTTAAGCGGCGATAGCTCTGCGTTTGCGGACATAACATTTCTCGTGCCCGCGTTGCTTACACCGCTCACGGCCGCATTTTTGCATGGCGGGATCGCGCATGTCATCATGAACATGCTCATGCTTTTGCTGATCGGCAAAATGGTTGAGCGCGTTTTGGGCGGCGGTCTCTTTTTGGCGCTGTATATGGTGTCGGCTTATGCCGCTGCGGGTACTGAGTGGCTCGCTGCGTATCTGCAATTACCGATGTCACTGGATATGATGGCGCCTGCCATCGGTGCAAGCGGCGCGATATCGGGTGTCATTGGGGCGTATCTATTGCTGTTCCCGAACACGCAGCCAAAGCGTTGGGGGCCGGTTCCTGCAGCGATCGCGCGCCCGCTGCATCTGACCCTGGCGTGGATTGGCCTTAACCTTGCGATGGGCTTTGTCGGACCGGGATTAGGCATCGGCATTGCCATTTGGTCGCATATAGGCGGTTTTGTGATGGGACTAGCGCTGGCACGGCCATTGCTGCTGTGGCGCTATCGTAACGCCTGAGGCGATGACGTCACCCGGACGGGTTCAGGGTAACGTCCATTGCGGGATTTACGCGCCGGGTTGCAGCAACTTGTGCAAATGAACGACGACATATTTCATTTCGGCATCATCAACCGTGCGCTGTGCGGCGGCCCGCCATGCTTCTTCTGCGCTGGCATAGTCCGGAAACATGCCAACAATGTCCAATTTCTCTAAATTCGTAAACTTCAACGTCTGTGGGTTTTCAACCCGTCCACCAAAGACGAGGTGCAGTTTTGTATCGGTCACGCTGTTTTCCAATTATTTTTCTTTGGCAGCATCCGTTGCCGCCTGACTCGCGGCCTTTACAGCGAGAGCGGCTTTGCTGACAAGGTCCCTAAATTGCAAACGCAACGCGTCGCCGTTCAGGCCAAGGCTTTCGACCTGCTCGTTACCGGCGGCTTTCGCGGCTTCAGCCATTTTGCGGGCCTTTTTGTTCAGCTTCTTACCGGCTTTGCCCAAAACTTTCGTTTCACGTTCTGTGCGTGGCAAAAGCGCGCCGACGATTGCGCCGATCGCCATGCCACCCAAAACGATGGCCAACGGATTTTTGTCGATGCCGTCGCTTGTTTTGCCCTTGCCCTTTTCATATGCTTCAGATGCCTTTGCACGTGCTGCGGCAGTGGATTGTGTCGTTTTCGCCTTCGCGGTTGCAAGGCTGTCTTTCGCGCTGTCAGCTGCGGTTTTGATGCTGTCGCCAATCTTGCTCATGTTTCGTTCCTATATCAATCGCCAACGGGCGTGTTTGTTTTACTCTTTCGCAAGCTTGAAATCCAACGCGAAATCGGACGGCGGGCGGCCACCAATAATGTCGCTGCGCCGAATATGCCGATAAGCGGGGCATTGTCCTTCACCACTTGGATGGTCTCATCCGCGGCCTTTTTTGCCTGCGATTTTTTTAACGCGACCAGCTTGCGAACTTGGTTGCGGGGGTTGAGAATATCCTGAGCAACATCGATGCTGCCCTTAAGCTTACGCCGAAGATTACGCCGCTCTGCATGCGACAATATGACGCTTTCGCGGTCTGTGACGACCGGGTCTTCAGGTAAGATCGTCGACATTCTCTTGCATTTCCGGAAAGTAAACTTTCCTCATCCATTTTCGTGCCAGCGATCCGAAAATGAACGCAACAACGATAAACGTGAACGTGACAATCAACGTAGCCGCCAGCGGCCCAATTAATGGGGCCAAAGTCAGCACCAGCCCCAACACAAACGCGATTGATGCGCCGATGAGTGCAAACGCCGCAATCGCGCCATAAAGGAACGCCGATCGGAACACGTGTCGCGTGTAATCAAGACGCGAACGGTAATAGTGCATTTCTGCCTTCACCAGCGCGCGCAGGTCTTCCACCACCAACGAAACCTGTTCGCTTGCGGTCGCTTCTTCCGGTTTCGGGCTGTCCTCCACCAATTCGTCCTGACGCTGATCCATAATCATTGGTTTCACTTATCGGTCAAAAGCGGCCTTTTGCAAAGCCGCTAATGCTGTCTAATTAGGCGTCCTTGCCACCTGAGCGAATGAGGCGAGCGAGTACAAAGCCAATAGCTGCTGCAGCGCCAACCGCAACTGCCGGGCTTTTGCGGACAAACTGACGGGCATCATCGGCCAAGGCGTCGACATCTTTTGCGTCCATCTTGCCAGCGAAGCCTTCAACCATATCTGCTGCGCTACGGGCGTAATCGCCATATTGCTTGCCAACATTGTCATCGATCGTTGCGGCGCTGTCGCGGATAAGTTTGCCAATGCTGTCAACGGCTTCTGTCGCGCGGTCCTTGCCTTTTTGAGCCGCGGCGCGTGCGCTGTCCGTTGCTTTGGATTTGAAATCATTCATTTCTG
>NZ_JBILAF010000067.1:0-11270 GCF_044354325.1 Sphingorhabdus sp.
TGGTTGGAGCAATAATTGACCACGCAGGAAGTAACGGTCACGATTGTTGACGTCGCGGCCATTTTGGTCGTCGCGGTAGAAACCGTCACGCTTTACATACACGCCATCGACGCGGAACGCGACCTGATCCGAAATCGGGCCAGTGACACTGGTTGCAGCGCGCATGAAGTCATAATTGCCGTAGGTCAGCTCGCCATTGACACCAAAGGTGAAGCTTGGCTTTTTTGAATAGATGCTGATGAGGCCCGCCGACGAGTTACGGCCGCCCAATGTACCCTGCGGTCCACGCTGCACTTCAACCCGGTCAATTTCGCCGAGTTCGTTCAGACCGATGCCCGAACGCGAACGGTATACGCCGTCGATGAAAACAGGGACCGAGCTTTCAAGGCCGGGATTGTCACCGACCGTACCAATACCGCGAATACGGGCCGAGCCGTTGGCTTCCGAACCCGTCGAAGACACGAGCAACGATGGTGCAACTTGGTTCAGCTGGCGAATGTCGTTCGCGCCGCTATTTTGAAGTGTTTCGGCATTAACCGCGGAAATCGCGACTGGCACGTCAGACAATAGCTGGCTGCGGCCTTGCGCGGTTACAACGATTTCTTCTTCCGCTGTATCGTCGGCCTGAGGGGCTTCCTGCGCAAATGCGAGGCTTGGCACTGAAAGCGCAAGGCAAGCGGCCGATAGTCTCAATGCATGGCTGAGGGATTTGTCACGTCGTAACATATGCTTCTCTCCTGTGTTGAAATTGATATGTTACAATATAACGAAAGGACGCACGGCTGTCATCGCCGTTAACCGGCGTTTTCCTGAAATTTATTCTGTGCGTCAATATTGCAACATTGACATTCTTGACGTTACGGAAAGCCTGTTCAGTTTGAACAGACTGTTCCGTAACACATCAACCAATGCTGCGCAGTAATTTGCTTATAGTTTTACAAGCATCTTGCCGGTGTTTTCGCCGCTGAACAGGCCGATGAAGGCTTCGGGTGTTTTCTCAAGCCCGTCTTTCACTGTTTCACGGCCCTTGACTGCGCCAGATTGGATCAGGCCCGCCATATCGGCGTTGAATTCCGGAACCTGTGCGTAAAAGTCAGGGTATAGGAAGCCCTTGATCATGACGCGCTTGCCGATGATCATCGGAAGATATTGCATCGGTTGGGCTTTGAAGTCGTTATACACGTCAATCATGCCGCAAATCGCAAAGCGCGCCCATTCTTTGGACGTGGCAAGTGCCGCATCAAAATGTTCGCCGCCGACATTGTCAAAATAGACATCAATGCCGCTTTCGCCCATGTCCTTCAGTGCGGCCATCAATTGCGGCAGCACCTTGCCGGATTTATAGTCGATAACGGCATCGGCGCCGAGTTCTTTGACCCAGGCACATTTTTCTGCGCCACCGGCTGAGCCAATGACTTTCATGCCCTTGGCCTTGGCAATTTGCGTGACGGTCGAACCAACTGCGCCTGCGGCAGCAGATACGAAAATGACTTCGCCAGCCTTCGCTTCGGCAACCTTGAGCAAGCCGAACCATGCGGTGCCGCCGGGCATGCCGATGATGCTGAGCCAATGTTGATCGGGAACGCCCAGATCGGGCAGTTTAACCGGCGGCATGCCCGCAGGTGGCGTCTTGTCGCCGCCGAATACCGCGCTATCGCGCCAGCCAGCCATATGGAGAACCTTTGCGCCGACCGGAAAATCGGCATTGTTGCTTTCGGTCACAACGCCGACTGCGCCGCCGGTCATGGGTTCGCCAAGCATGAATGGATCGGCATAGCTTTTCGCATCGTTCATGCGGCCGCGCATATAGGGGTCGACGGACAACCAGCTGTTCGCAACGCGAAACTCGTCTGCGCCCAATGGTGCATCGGGTGCTTCGATCATCGCAAAATTGCTGTCATTTGGAAGCCCGGCAGGGCGGCTAGCTAAGGTCCATGCACGCATTATCTTGTCTCTCCATTGTTGTTTTTGTCCGCAGCATATGCTGCAGCATTTTTATATACGGGCCGACCACCGACCCATGTTTCTTTGACTATCGCATTACGCAGTTCGCGTGGGCTTGCAAGCAATGGGTCGACATCAATCAATATGAAGTCGGCATAATGCCCCGGGGTTAACGAACCAAATTTGCCTTCTGCAAAGGCCGCGTAAGCAGCGCCGGTGGTAAAGCCGGCAAGCGCCTGTTCGCGCGAAACGCGATCTTCGGGGCGCCATCCGCCAAAGGGTTGGCCTTCGGCATCTTCGCGCGTCATGGCCGCTGCCAATCCAGCGAAGGGATCGGCGGACTCAACGGGTACGTCAGAACCGAACGCCAGCTTGCCGCCAGCGCGCGCGATGGACTGCCACGCATAAGCGCCGTTCAGCCGCTCTTGGCCAAGCCGCGCCTCGGCCATCTGCCGGTCGGATGTCTGGTGCACCGGCTGCATCGACGAAATGATGCCGTGCTTGCCAAGCTTTTGCAGATCAGCGGGGTCGACAATTTGGACATGTTCAATCCGCCAGCGCATATCGCCTGTATATGTTTCGGACAGCTCCTCAATCGCACCGATAACTTCGGCATTCGCCGCATCACCAATGGCGTGCACCGCGGTCTGAAACCCGTCCATCGATGCCCGCACCATCAGGTTGCGGATTTCGGCGCTCGCCAAAAACTGAAGGCCGGTTTGTCCGGGCGCGTCGGCATAAGGTTTCTTGAGCCACGCACCCCGGCTGCCCAAGGCGCCGTCCAGATACAGCTTCACGCCGCCCAGCCGCAATTTGTCGTTGTACAACCAAGGGCTTGGCGCAGGGCCCGCAATGGCGACCATATTGTCGATGCCACCGGCATAGGCAAATATCCGGACGGTCAGCCATCCCGCATCGCCTGCACGGCGATAGCTTTGCCAATCGTCGATCGACGTGCCCATGTCGGCAATCGATGTGATGCCCAGACTGTGCAGTTTCTTTTGCGCTTCGCCCAAGGCAACATCGCGTTCCAACGGTTTGGGTGCGGGCACGAATTTGCCCACCAGATCGGCGGCGGAGTCAACAAAGATACCGCTGGGCTTTCCGCCAGCCAGTTCAATGCGGCCGCCCGGCGGTGATTTGGATGCAGCGGTGACGCCGGCGATTTCCATGGCTTTGCTGTTGGCCCAACCGGCGTGCCCGTCGACGCGCTCAAGCCATACAGGCCGATCGCCGACGGCGGCGTCTAAATCTTGCACAGTCGGGAAACGGCCAAGGCCCCATTTTTCCTGATTCCAACCCCGGCCGATAATCCATCGGCGTTCGGGATATTTCGCGGCATAGGCCTTTATCGCGGCTTGCGCTTCGGCAAGGCTATTGGTTCCGGACAAATCGAGCGTCAGCAATTGAAAGCCAAGGCCCATGACATGGCCATGCGCATCAATCAGTCCGGGCAACAAGGTTGCGCCGCGCCCATCAAGGCGGAAATCGAGTTGCTTGGGAAGTCTGTCTTTCTTGGTCAGCAGCTCCGTGACCTTGCCATCTTTGCCCACCAGCATCGCGTTGAACCGGATGACCTTGCCGTCCTGATCAAGCGTGATGCCATTTACATTCTCGACCAGTCCGTCGGCATATGCAGGTGCGGCAAGCGCGAGTAAGGCTAACGCAAAAAACCTTCTCATCCCTTGGGCAGCCTTTTCACAATCGCACTGGTGTCAAGACGGCCGCCGCCCATATGTTGCACATCGGCGTAAAATTGATCGATGATCGCGGTAATTGGCAAGGTTGCGCCAACGGCACGCGCCTCTTCGAACGCAAGGCCCAAGTCCTTGCGCATCCAGTCAACGGCAAAGCCAAAGTCGAACTTGTCCTCAGCCATCGTGGCCCAGCGATTGTCCATTTGCCAGCTTTGCGCCGCGCCGCCCGAAATCGCTTCATAGACTTTTCCAACGTCGAGCTCCGCCGATTGCGCGAAACGCATGGCTTCGGACAGCGACTGGATAACACCCGCAAAAGCGATTTGGTTGCACATTTTGGTGATCTGTCCCGTGCCGGGGCCGCCAACATGGACAACACGCTTGGCATAAGGCGCCATGATCGGCCGCGCAGCCTCAACGGCTGCTTCGCTGCCGCCGCACATGATTGACAGGGTTCCGTTTTCGGCGCCCGCCTGTCCGCCGGTCACGGGCGCATCGACGACCAACAGGCCGCGTGACTTTGCCTCGACGCCAAGTTGCCGGGCGATCCGTGCGGAGACGGTCGTGTGATCAATGTACAGGCTACCCTTCGCCATCGCCGCAAATGCACCGTCGCGTCCGAGCGTGACGCCGGCCAAGTCATCGTCGGTGCCCACGCAGCTGATGACGACCTCTGCATCCTTGGCGGCATCCGCTGGCGACAACGCGAGCGTTCCGCCATAGGTTGCAACCCAGTTCTCGGCCTTGGCCCGCGAACGGTTATACACCGTCAGCGCATGCCCTGCCTGTTTAAGATGCCGTGCCATTGGGCCGCCCATGACGCCCAGTCCGATAAAAGCTATTCTAGTCATAGCATGGTCTTAATGTTTGTTTTCACTTAACGCCAGATACGTTAGGGCCGCTTTCTATGTCTGACCAATTGACCCTTGAACATGTCCGCGCCGCCCATGCCCGGATCCGTGACTCCATCGTGGCAACGCCGACGCTGCACAGCCAGACTTTGTCCAAGCTGACCGGGGCAAATATTTATCTGAAGTTCGAAAACCATCAGTTCACGGCGGCGTACAAGGAACGCGGCGCGCTGAATGCGATCCTGCTGCTCACCGAAGAACAGCGCAGCAAAGGCGTCATCGCGGCATCGGCCGGGAACCATGCGCAAGGTTTGAGCTATCATGGCACGCGTCTGGGCATTCCGGTGACCATCGTCATGCCCGTACCGACCCCGACGGTGAAGGTGATGCAGACCGAAAGCGTTGGCGGCAAG
Source organism: Sphingorhabdus sp. (assembly GCF_044354325.1). Taxonomy (GTDB): domain Bacteria; phylum Pseudomonadota; class Alphaproteobacteria; order Sphingomonadales; family Sphingomonadaceae; genus Sphingorhabdus_B. The sequence continues at coordinate 4,906 of NZ_JBILAF010000067.1, forward strand.
GTCGTGCTGCATGGCGAGACTTTTGATGACGCCTACAAACATGCCCGCTTGCTTGAGGCGGAGCAGGGCCTGACATTCGTCCATCCGTTCGATGATCCTGATGTCGCCGCAGGGCAGGGGACCGTTGCGCTTGAAATGCTGGAGAGCGTTCCGTCGCTGGATATGCTTGTCGTACCCATTGGCGGTGGCGGCTTGCTGTCGGGCATGGGCACTGCGGCGCGCGCATTGAAACCAGACATCGGCCTGATTGGTGTGCAGGCGGAGCTATATCCGTCGATGTACGCGCTGTTCAACAACATGCAGATGCCATGCGAAGGCGACACGCTGGCGGAAGGCATTGCGGTGAAAATCCCCGGATCGTTCACCAGTGAAGTCATTCGCGGTCTGGTCGACGAAATCGTCTTGGTCAGCGAGGCGCAACTGGAAACCGCCGTCAGCTTGCTGCTGCAGATTGAAAAGACCGTGGTCGAAGGCGCTGGCGCGGCGGGGCTCGCGGCCGTGATGGCCCATCCGGAGAAATTCAAGGGCAAGAATGTCGGGATCGTATTGTGTGGCGGTAACATCGACACGCGCCTGCTGGCGAACGTCCTGTTGCGTGACCTTGCGCGGTCCGGACGCCTTGCGCGCTTGCGCCTGACGCTTCAGGACCGCCCCGGCGCGTTGTTCAAAGTCATGCGCTTGTTCAACGAACATAACGTCAACATCATCGAAATTTATCACCAGCGTATTTTTACGACGCTGCCTGCCAAGGGCCTGATTACCGACATCGAATGCGAAGCGCGCGATGCCGAGCAATTGCAGGGTCTTGTCGATGGCCTGAACGCCGCCGGTTACAAGGTCGAACGGGTCGAGCTCAACAAATAGTCCGGAACGAAAGAATCATGGTAAATTCGCTTTTCAGCGGCTGGGGACCTGTGCATAAAAGGTAAAGAACGTCTTAACCGTCCCAACCAAGAGCGGAGAGAATATGAGCGCACCAGTCCGTTTTCCGCGGTTTTTTGTGACCACCCCGGGGCCTTGTCCATATTTGCCCGGCAAGACCGAGCGCAAGGTATTTACCGAGCTGAACGGCAACCACGCCAACGAATTGAACGAAGCGTTGGGCCGCATCGGATTTCGCCGCAGCCAGAATGTTGCCTATCGCCCGAGCTGCCTTGATTGTAAGGCCTGTGTATCGGTTCGCGTGCGCACCGATGAATTCCGGCCCAACGCGACCCAGCGCAAGATATTACGGCGCAACGCCGATCTGGTGGTCAGCGCGTGCCGTCCATGGTCGACATCCGAACAATATGATCTGCTCCGCCGCTATCTGGCGGCCCGCCATCCCGAAGGCGGAATGGCGAATATGGACGACATGGATTATGCCGACATGGTCGAACAATCGCCGGTTCAAAGCCATGTGGTGGAATATCGCACGCCTACAACTTTTGGTCGGCTGGGCGAATTGGTGGGCGCTTGCCTGACCGATCAGCAAAGCGACGGCGTGTCGATGATCTACAGCTTTTACAATCCCGACATCGAAGATCGCGGCGGCCTTGGCACCTTCATCATTATGGACCACATCCTGCGCGCACAGGCGGCTGGCCTACCTTATGTGTATCTTGGCTATTGGGTAAAAGGCGCCGCACGGATGCAGTATAAAACGCGCTACCAGCCATTGGAACGCCTTGGCCCGGATGGCTGGGAATTGTTTGATCCGGACGCAGAAGGCTGAAAATAGTCACCGAAGGCTAGGTCCTGACCCTAGATAGGGCCTCACCTGCTGCGGCCACGGTCCTTGCGACGTCATCGGCGCTCGTATTCCAGCCACAGACGCTGATCCGCATAACACGTTCGCCGTCCCAGCTGCCACCGCTCAGGAAAGCTTCGCCACTGGCATTGATCGCGGCGATCACCGCGTCGCTGATATTCGAACCGTCTTTTGCATCGAACCGTATCAGGCCCTGATTCATTGTCGGACGCGCGATGCCTGTGGCGCCTTGTAAGCCCACGATCCCGTCATAGATGGCGGCTGCATGGTCGCAGCATCGTTCGATCATCTCCGATAGGCCGTCACGGCCGAGTTCCATCAAAGCGGCCAGTGCTGGCAAAGCCCGGGCGCGACGCGACCATTCCGGCGTGAAGTCCATAGGGTCGCGTACGTCGCCGCCACTGGTCAGATAGGCCGCCGTCATGCGCATCGCCGCACTGTGCGCGATTGGATGGCGCGTAATTGCCATGCCGCAGTCATAGGGTGTGTTCAGCCATTTATGACCATCGGTGGCCCAGCTATCCGCCATCTCCACTCCGGCGACGAGCGGCGCCAGACGCGGGCTGGCATTGGCCCAAAGACCGAAGGCACCGTCGACATGAACCCAAGCCCCTGCGGCTTGCGCAATGGGGCATAACGTTGCGAAATCATCGCAAGCGCCGATGTTGAGATCACCCGCATTGAGAACCACGATTGTCGGTGCGTCAGGTGCTTCTGCGAGCGCCGCGCGCAGTACCTCTGGCGACACCAGACCTGGCTTGTCTCCGCCCAAGGGCTCGATACAATCACTGCCCAGCCCGAGCAGACGCAACGCCCGCGTAACCGACGAATGGTGATGGCTATTGGCGAGCACGCGGATAACAGGCGCGCCCTGAAGCCCCTTCGCCTCAACATCCCAGCCCTTGTGCGCGAGCACGGCATGACGCGCGGCAGCCAGCGCCGTCGTATGTGCCATCTGGCATCCTGTGACAAAGGCGTAGCTGGCATCGGCGGGCAGACGCAGAGCGTCTAGAAGAAATCGGCCCGCCACCTCCTCAAGAACAGCACCGGCGGGACTGGTCGATGCAAGCACTGCATTTTGGTCCCATGCAGAACACATGATGTCCGTTGCAAGCGCGGCCGGCAGCGCGCCGCCTTTTACCCATGCGAAGAAGCGTCCGCCGGCATTGCCTGTTAGCCCTGGGTCTGCTGCGGCTGCAATTGCGCGGACAACATCATTCGCTGGAATTCCGCGCTCGGGGAACTGTCCTGGCAGAGGTAACCGCATGTCCGCGGGCGTTCCGCGCGACGCCACTGGCCGTGTGTCGAGTGAAGCCAAGTAGCGGCGGGCTTCAGCAAAGGCGATGTCGAGAGTGTCCATCGCGGTCTCGTAAAATATCCTTCAGATCGAGTCTATGTCGTTATCCATTAAGGTTTGAGGCGCGGACCATTTTGGCGACCCTGTCCCTATCGATGACGTTTAATGCGGCAGCGCGCTTAAATACGGTCGGCAATAACTGCGACGAGCGCTTCTATTCCCAGCGCATCATCATGGTCGAACCGGCCGCGCGACGGGCTGTCGAGGTCAACCACGGCGATCACTTGGCCATTGCGCATCACGGGCACAACAAGTTCAGAGGCGCTGTTGGCGTCGCATGCGATATGCCCGGGAAAGGCGTGCACATCTTCGACCAATTGCGTCTCGCCCGTTTGCGCCGCAGCGCCGCATACGCCGCGGCCAAAGGGAATGCGGATACAGGCTGCCTTGCCCTGAAACGGGCCAAGAACAAGCTCCCCGTCCACGACGCGGTAAAAGCCGGTCCAATTCACATCGGGCAGGAACTCCCACAAAAGCGCCGCGATGTTCGACATGTTGGCAACGCCGTCACTCTCTCCACTGGTCAATGCATCGGCGGACTTGACCAGTTCGCGGTACATGTCCGATTTTGGGGCGTTCGTATCAATGGAAAATTCGTACATCAGTGTCCCCTATCAGTCGAAGCTGACCTTGCCACGGTTTTTCTTGACCGTTGACCGGCCCTTTTTGGCATCCACGCGCCGTGCCTTTGCGGCCTTGCTGGGTTTGGTGGCGACGCGCCGTGCCTGCCGAATGTGCGCGCAGTCGATGAGTTCGATCACGCGGGCGCGGGCATCGGCGCGGTTGGCTTCGCGCGTTCGGTGGCTGCGGGCGGTGACGATCAACTCACCGTTCATCGTCATCTTGCTGCCCGCCAGTATCTTCAACTGCCGAAAAGCATAAGGCTGCAAACCCAGTGCAAAAACATCGACCCGCAATTGGCATGCAGTGGCGACTTTGTTGACATTCTGCCCGCCCGGCCCGGTGGAGGCCAGGAAGGTTTCTTCAAGCAAGTCTTCGGGAAGGTCAAAGGCCATGGCCTGCCCATAGCGCGTCAGACTATGCGCTGTCGACCATCACCAGTTCGGCATCCTCAATGGCTTCAATGTGCAGCACACCAGCGCCTTTGATCGCGATACCGTCGCGTGCACCATATTCAACACCGGCGATGCGGATGCGGCCCGTTGCCGGAACCAGATAGGCATGGTTGCCTGCGGCCAATGTATATTCCGCCGTCGCCCCCGCACTGACGGTCGCGCCAAGCACGCGGGCGTCGGCGTTAATGACTAGCGCGCCGTCTTCGCCATAGCCGCTCGCCCGCACGTTGAATGCGCCCGAACGATCCCCTTTGGGAAATTGCCTCTGGTCCCATGCGGGCGGGACATTGCGGTTGCGGGGCAGGACCCAAATCTGGAACAGGCGGCACAGTCCGTCCTCCAGATTATATTCGCTGTGCGTAACGCCCGTTCCGGCAGACATGACTTGCACGTCGCCCGCCTCGGTCCGGCCGACATTGCCCATGCTGTCCTTATGCGTAATCGCGCCTTCGCGGACGTAAGTGATGATTTCCATATTGTCATGCGCATGCGGCGCAAAGCCGGATTGCGCGGCGATCTCATCATCGTTCCACACGCGAATGGCGCCCCAGCTCATCCGTGCAGGGTCATAATAATCCGAAAAGCTGAAGTGGAAATTGGGCTTCAGCCAGCCATGGTCGCGCTTGCCCAACGACGCAAAAGGGCGTGCCTCGATATGGAGGCCGTTGGATAGGCTTGTGTCCGTCATGTAAAATACCCGCATCGGCGGGGAAATGAACCGCCGGAATATGAGAGAGATAATGTCGATGCGGGCGGGTTCAAGGATTTCTTAATGTGCATAAGCTGTACCACGTCACCGCAAATTAACGTCCTGTTGACTATGATTTTGCACATTTAGCCATCCAAAGGGCAATTTGGGCAAAATTTCACAAATTATTTTTGGCTCGTCACAGGGCTCTCAAACCCGCAGAAAACGTCATTATTTGTGAACTAAAATTCGACAGATCGCCCGAAACCCCAGCATTAACGCCAAATTAACCTTTTCAGTTCATTTTTCTTATGGTTAATAAAGTCCGTCGCATCACCCGGGTCGCGGGTGCTGCTTCGAGGGTGCAAGGGTTTCAAAGAGGGGTTTGCCCAATGCGTGTGCTTTTGATTGAAGACGAACCAACTACGGCCAAGGCCATCGAGATGATGCTCGCGACCGAAGGGTTCAATGTCTACACCACCGATTTGGGTGAAGAGGGTCTCGATCTGGGTAAGCTGTATGATTATGACATCATATTGCTCGACCTGAACCTGCCCGATATGCACGGTTATGACGTTCTGAAAAAGCTGCGTGTGGCCAAGGTGCAGACACCTGTGCTGATCCTTTCGGGCATCAGCGAAATGGATTCAAAGGTTCGCTCGTTCGGCTTTGGAGCCGATGATTATGTGACCAAGCCATTCCATCGCGACGAACTTGTCGCGCGTATTCACGCCGTTGTCCGCCGTTCAAAGGGCCATTCGCAGTCGGTCATCCGTACGGGCAAGCTTGGGGTGAACCTTGATGCCAAGACCGTTGAAGTCGACGGCAGCCGTGTGCACCTGACCGGCAAAGAATATGCGATGCTTGAGCTGCTTTCGCTGCGCAAGGGCACCACGCTGACGAAGGAAATGTTCCTGAACCACCTGTATGGCGGCATGGACGAACCCGAACTCAAGATTATCGACGTTTTCATCTGCAAGCTGCGCAAGAAACTCGCGCTCGCATGTGGCGGCGAAAATTACATCGAAACCGTCTGGGGCCGTGGCTATGTGCTGCGCGACCTCGACGAAATGGAAGAGCCGCTCGTCGCCTGAGCCTACCGGCGGGGTGGTAACCCGGCAAAGGTGATGATGCTTTCGCCGCCGGATGCGCTGACCGAACTGACGCCGACGAAATGATCGTCCACGATCAAGCCTTCAAGAACAGCCTCGGTGCCTTGTACGTCGCGGACAAAGACCCAATCCTGTGCGTCTGCACGGCGTTGGTAAATGCGATAACGCTGCGCACCCGGCGCTGCGTCCCATTTGACCGTCGTGTTAGAGGTTACGGCGCCACCTAAAGTCGCCGAAGCGGGCGCAGGGGGCGCGACCGAAAGCGCATTTGCGGTAAAGACGTTCAACATCGTGACCTTGGCCAGATAGTCGAAGTCCATCTTGTCAACGGTGTCGCCATATTCGATGCCGTTTTCGGTGCGCACATCCTGATGCTGGTGGT
>NZ_JBILAF010000068.1:0-11250 GCF_044354325.1 Sphingorhabdus sp.
TCCCCATCTCATGACGCGGAGGCCGAAAGGCTCCAAAACGACATAGCTGACCGCTGCTCTTGCGGGGTTGGCACACACCAAATTGCTTGATGGAGAATTTGATATGCAACGTTTTGATTTTACACCGTATCGCCGGAACACCGTCGGTTTTGACCGCTTGTTTGAACTGCTCGAAAACACCGGGCGCGCAGCGACCAACGAAAACTATCCGCCTTTCAATATCGAACGCACCGGCGAAAATGACTATCAAGTCACCGTCGCAGTTGCCGGGTTCAAGTCCGACGAGATAGACATCGTTGCACAGCAAAATTTGTTGATCGTCACGGGCAGCAAGCAGGCTGAAGGCAACGACAATCGTGATTTTCTGCACATGGGCATCGCAAGCCGCAATTTCGAACGTCGCTTCCAACTTGCCGACCATATTCATGTGACCGACGCTGATATGGCCGATGGTCTTTTGATTATATCATTGGTGCGCGAAGTGCCGGAGGCATTGAAGCCGCGCAAAATCGCTATCGGCGGCAAAACTGCACCTAATGTGATTGAGCACGCAGAAAGCGCCAAGAAAAAAGGCACAAACGCAGCCTAAATATATTTGGGGCGGTCGATTGCTCGTCCGCCCCTTCACATATTATGAGCCCGGGTCGCAATGGGTCCGCACGGCTGTGAGCCGCGCTTGCACATTCTTTAAAAGATCCGCTTCGTCGATGCCAATGCGCCGATAAAAACGTCTCGAATCGCTACACCAGTCGGCTTTGTTTCACCGCAGCAGCAACGAAACTCGCAAACAACGGGTGCGGTGCAAAGGGACGCGATTTTAGTTCTGGGTGGAACTGCACCCCGATAAACCAAGGGTGATCGGGGCGTTCCACGATTTCTGGCAGCTCACCGTCGGGTGACATCCCGCTGAACACAAGGCCGCCCTGCTCCAAAGCAGATTTGTAATGGACATTGACTTCATAGCGATGACGATGCCGCTCAGAGATGTCCTGCGTGCCATAGATCCCCGCGACATGGCTGTTTCCGGCCAACTTCGCATCATAAGCACCAAGGCGCATCGTGCCGCCAAGATCGCCGCCCGTTTCACGTTTCTGGATGCCCTCTTCGCTCATCCATTCGGTGATGATACCAACAACTGGTTCGGTGGTGGGGCCAAACTCCGTGCTTGATGCGCCGGAGATACCCGCGGTGTTCCGCGCGCCTTCAATGCACGCCATCTGCATGCCGAGACAAATGCCAAAGAACGGCACTTCGCGCTCACGGGCGAATTTGACCGCCGCAATCTTGCCTTCTGAACCACGTTCGCCAAATCCGCCGGGGACGAGGATTGCGTTCATCGGTTCAAGCGCGGCGGCAATGTTATGCTCTGATTGCTCGAACAGTTCAGCGTCGATCCACTTGATGTTCACCTTAACGCGGTTCGAAAGTCCGCCATGCGTTAGTGCTTCATTCAAGGATTTATATGCGTCGGCAAGGCCAACATATTTACCGACAACACCTATGGTGACTTCACCTTCGGGGTTTAACTGGCGGTCAATGATATCATCCCAGCGGCTAAGATCAGGCTCACCGCCTGATTCCAGCCCGAACGCGCGCAGGACTTCATTATCAAGCCCTTCGGCGTGATATTGCAGTGGAACTGCGTAAATGCTTTTCGCATCCAACGCAGGAATAACCGCCTCTTTACGCACGTTACAAAATGCCGCGATTTTCGCGCGCTCATTTTCCGGCAGCGGATGTTCGCAACGGCACAAAAGGACATCGGGTTGAATACCCAATGATGTAAGTTCGCGCACGCTGTGCTGCGTCGGTTTGGTCTTCAGCTCGCCTGCCGCCGCAATATATGGGACGAGCGTGACATGCACGGACAAGGTAAGTTCGCGGCCAAGCTCGTTCCGCAGCTGGCGAATGGCTTCGATGAAGGGCAGAGATTCGATATCACCGACCGTCCCGCCAATTTCACACAAGACGAAATCAAGGTCTTGGGTATCCGCCTTTGCGAATTCCTTGATAGCATCTGTCACATGCGGAATGACCTGGACCGTCGCGCCGAGATAGTCCCCGCGGCGTTCCTTTTGAATGATGGTCTGATAAATGCGACCCGACGTTATGTTGTCGGACTGCCGCGCAGAAACGCCCGTAAACCGTTCATAATGCCCAAGGTCGAGGTCGGTTTCCGCCCCGTCATCAGTCACATAGACTTCGCCATGCTGATAAGGCGACATCGTGCCCGGATCAACATTGAGATAAGGATCGAACTTCCGGATTCGAACGCGGTATCCGCGCGCCTGCAACAGGGCAGCAAGCGATGCTGCCATAAGACCTTTGCCAAGCGAGGAGACCACGCCACCGGTGATAAAAATGAACCGTGCCATGGGAGAAAAGGCTTAAGACACGTTTACGGGAAAACACAAGCGAACGAATCCGTTCACGGAAAAATAACCTGTGCAAAAAACGTTTTTTGGTGCCGAAGCGATTATTTATCCAACGGAACTTCGGTTGCTGGTGCCCCCGAAGCTGGAGCCGCTGGTGCAGTCGTCACAGGTGCCGCCGGAGTCGCAGGCACTTCGGTACGTTCAAGGCTGCTATCGATTTCGCCCGTGCCACCTTTTTTCGCAGCAACGAAAGCCAAGGAAATCGAAAGGATAATAAACAAGGTCGCCAAAATGGTGGTGGTACGCGTCAGAAAGTCGGCGGCACCACGTGCGGACATCAATCCCGATGGGCTTCCGCCCATTCCCAAACCGCCGCCTTCAGAACGCTGCATCAAGATAACGCCAACAAGCGAGGCGGCGATAATGGCCTGAACGACGATAAGAAAATGGAAAATGCCCATGATGAATTCCGAATAAATAAAGGCAATAAGTTGCCGGTTGTTGCGCCCACATAGCGAGCGCATCAGCGTTCTTCAATGCTATTCGCCGAAAGCTTGCGCTGCGGCTAAAATGGGTTCGAATTTCGCGCAGGTCAGACTTGCCCCGCCAATCAACCCGCCATCGACATTTTCAACCGCCAAAAGCTCGGCCGCATTGTCTCCGTTCATGGACCCGCCGTATAAAATCCGGACACCATCGCCGACCACACCATAACGATCGACCAGCGCCGCACGAATGGCGCCGTGCATTTCCCGTACACCCGCCATTTCCGGAATACGCCCGGTGCCAATGGCCCAGACGGGCTCATACGCGACACTCAACCAGTCGCCAGATATGTTCTGGGGCAATGAACCTGCAACCTGTCCCAAAACAATGTTTAGCGCATTGCCTGCGTCCCGCTCAGCCAGCGTTTCTCCGACGCAGATGATGACTTTCAGGCCCGCCTTGTGCGCAGCTTCCGCCTTTGCCAGCACGTCGTTATCCTGCTCATGCTGTGCGGCGCGGCGTTCGCTGTGCCCAACGATTGTCAAAGACGCCCCCGCATCAACCAACATATCCGGCGACACACATCCGGTATGCGCGCCTGATGGCTGCATGTGGCAGTCCTGCCCGCCGATTGGGAAGCCTTGTACACTATCACACGCCCTGCTGATGAGGGTTGCTGGCAAACATAATGCGGATTCGACAGCGGAATAGCTCAGAGATTTTTCTGCGATTGCGGCAATTTCGGCTAAATCGCTCGACACACCGTTCATTTTCCAGTTTCCGACAATCAACTTACGCATGCCATTATCCTATCATTGGGGTTTGCGAATCTTGATAAGGCTCTGACATGGTTTCAACAGTCGGAGCAAGTCTATCCCTTGATTGCCAAAGCCTTGCCGCCTAAAGCGTCTCGCAACAATCGGCCCAGTCCGTGATATCAGGAAATTGCAATTCATGATTACCTCCATTCGTTCGCTCATTAACTCCAAATTCGGCGCAATTTTCGCGTTGGTTTTCGTCGGGATGATTGCCATTGCCTTCGCGCTTGGCGATGTGACCGGATCAGGCAGTTTTGGTGGCTTGAGTGGCGGTAACGTTGCACGCGTGGGTGACCGCAACATCACATTGGGTGAACTGAACGATGCGCTCGATAATCGGCTAAAAGCCGAACGTCAGAATAACCCAACGCTGAATATGGCCGGTTTTGTTGAAGGTGGTGGATTGGATTCAACGCTCGACCAGCTGATCAACCGCTACGCCATCACTGTGTTTGGTGAAGAATATGGTGTCGCCGTCAGCAAGCGTCTTGTGGATTCGGAAATTCGCAAAATACCCGGTGCCATGGGGCTTGATGGTAAGTTTAGTGCAGACGCCTTTCGCGCCTTTGCCCAACAAATTGGTGTCAGTGAAAAAGCCATCCGCGACGATCTGACGCAGAATTTGTTTGCGCAACAAATCTTGCCGGCGGCGGCAAGCGGTCCGGCGGCGCCCGATGGCATGGCTCTGCCTTATGCATCGTTGATGCTTGAACAGCGTGCGGGACAAATCGCTTCGATTCCAGCCACCGCATTTTTGCCCAAGGCGCCTCCAAGCGCAGCGGCACTCACCAAATTCTATGCAGACAACGCCGCGAAATTCACGATCCCTGAAAAACGGGCAATCAGCTACGCGATCTTTGACAAGACTATCATTGCAGGCCGTGCAAAACCGACCGAGGCAGACATCGCGGCCTATTACAAAGCCAATGCCGCGAAGTTCGCCGCATCGGAAAGCCGCAACATCAGCCAGATGATCGTGCCAACGGAAGCTGCAGCAAAGTCGGTTATCGGCCAGGTCGCGGCGGGCAAATCATTAGCCGACGTCGCCAATGGCTTGGGTCTGTCCGTAACGACAACCGCCAACGTCACCAAAAGCAGCCTTGCCAGTACCGCCACCGCTGCGGTTGCCGATGCGGTCTTTGCCGCAAAGCAGGGTACATTGGCAAAGCCAGCCCGCGGCAAGCTGGGCTGGACCGTTGCGCGCGTCGACAGCGTGAACAATGTTGCTGCAAAATCACTTGCCGCTGCCCGCGCGGAAATTGAAAAAGAACTATTGCAGACGCGCAGCGAAGAAATGCTGACCGAAATGACTTCGGAAATCGAAGATGCATTTGCGGATGGCGGAACGATAGCTGACATTGCCAAGCAAAATGGCCTGTCCGTGAATACCTCGCCAAAATTGCTGGCGACGGGTCAGGATATCTCCAACCCCGCATATAAGCCTATTCCGGAAATGCAGGTCATTTTGCCCGCCGCGTTCCAAATGGAAACCAGCGGTGAAGCCCAATTGATCGAGTTGGTATCCGGCGAGAAATTCGCGATGATCGCCGTTGCCGATTACGACGAAGCAGCGCCGCCACCGCTTGGTGATGTCCGCGCCTTGGTTCAGCAACAATGGGCGTTTTCAGAAGGCGCAAAGGGTGCGCGCGCTGCTGCGGACCGTTTGCGCAAGCTGGTCGATAGCGGCCAACCGCTTCAGGCTGCACTTGCCGCGGCCAATGTCCAAGGTGCCCAGATTGAACGGCTGACCGGCACGCGCGCGGATCTCTATCGCGAAGGCCAGCCCGTCCCGCCGCCATTGTCGCTCATGTTCGCCATGAAAAAAGGTACCGCCAAAATTGTTCAGGCAGGCGGCGACCGCGGATGGTATGTGGTGTACCTGACCGACGTCATCAAAGGCAACGCCAGCGGCAATGCGGATTTGCTTCGTGCACGCAAGCAGGAGCTTTCCGGTATATTGCAGCAGGAATATGCCGCACAGCTGATCGTCGCTGCATCGAAAGATGCCGGTGTTGAAAAGAATGACGACGGGATCGCAGAAGTGCGCACTCGCCTAACCAACCGTGACGGCAACTAAACCCGAACTCATATGGCGCAAGCGCATTGCTGATACCGAAACCCCGGTATCAGCGGCGCTGAAGCTGTTTGAACCCGAGCGCGGTGATTTCATCCTGGAATCGGTTGAAGGCGGCGAAACACGCGGGCGGCATAGCCTGATTGGCATCGCACCCGATCTGGTGTTTAGGGCGGCCGGCGATAGCGCCGAAATCAATAGTCAGTGGATGACCGACAGGACCGCGTTTGCGCCCTCTCCTCTGCCATCATTGGATGCTTTACGCGCGCTCGCTGCGGACTGCCGCATGGATGTTCCCGAAGAGCTGCCCCCCGCCCTCGCCTGCTTGGTTGGCTATTTTGGTTACGAGACAATTGGCCTCGTCGAAAAGCTTCCACGCGCGCCGCAATCAGCGCTTGAGCTGCCGGACATGCTATTCGTCCGCCCAACTGTCATTTTGGTCTTCGACCGGTTGAAAGACGAAGTGTTCCTCGTCTCGCCAGTTTGGACCGGCTTAGGTGATCCACAGGCAGTGGCATTGGCGAATGAGCGCCTTGATGAGACAGAGCGGTTGTTGAACCTTGGCCAAGTGCCGTCTGCTGGCGCGGTGTCAGTATCCGAAGAACGCGAAATCAAGCTCACGCCGGTATTGCCCGAGGGCCGCTATGCCCAGATGGTTGCGTCGGCCAAAGATTATATTGAGGCAGGCGATATATTTCAGGTCGTGCTTGCCCAGCGTTTTACCGCACCGTTTGATCTGCCGCCTGTGCATTTGTACCGCGCTTTGCGCCGGATTAATCCTTCGCCATTTCTATACTTCATCGATCTTCCCGGCTTTGCGCTGATCGGCTCCAGTCCGGAGATATTGGTCCGCGCGCGCGGCGGCGAGGTAACAATCCGGCCAATCGCTGGAACGCGCCCGCGCGGCAAGAGCAGCATCGAAGACGCTGAAAACCGGGCGTCATTGTTGGCTGACCCCAAAGAGCGCGCGGAACATCTGATGCTGTTGGACTTGGGCAGAAACGATGTTGGCCGCGTAACGAAAGGCGGAAGTGTCACCGTAACCGACAGCTATATGGTCGAATTTTACAGCCATGTGATGCACATCGTCTCCAATGTCGTCGGCGAACTTGCTGACGATAAAGACGCCATCGACGCTTTGTTCGCAGGCTTTCCCGCTGGCACTGTTTCAGGTGCGCCCAAGGTCCGCGCCTGCGAAATTATTGCCGAACTCGAACCAGAAACCCGCGGAGCCTATGCGGGCGGCGTTGGATATTTCTCGCCCAATGGCGATATGGACAGCTGCATCGTTTTGCGGACTGGCATCGTCAAAGACGGTGTCCTTCATGTACAGGCCGGCGCCGGTATCGTGGCGGACAGCAACCCCGAATATGAGCAGCGCGAGTGCGAGGCAAAGGCCGGTGCGCTGATTGCAGCTGCGCGGGAGGCTTTTCGTGTCGCGGGTGAAGCAAAATTCGGACAGTAGCTTGACGACTACGGAAAGGTCGTTAGCTAGTATCCATGCGTAAATTTCTGATAGCTTCACTGGCATTATTGTCCGCAATTCACACTCCGGCCAAAGCTGAAATAACGCCTCCCGCAGAGGCTGACGCGGTCTTCGCGAACTTTACTTTTGCCAATGGCGAACGTCTGCCAGAACTCAAAATTCATTATACAACGCTCGGCACGCCAAAGCGCGACGCGAAGGGTAACGTCACCAATGCCGTGATGATCCTTCATGGCACCGGCGGCACGGGGCATCAGTTTTTCCAGCCTCAATTTGCGGGTGAACTTTTCGGTCCTGGCCAAGTGCTCGACACATCCAAATATTTCATCATTCTGCCGGACAATATCGGCCATGGAAAATCGACGAAGCCAAGCGACGGGCTTCGGATGGCGTTTCCGAAATATGACTATGCCGACATGATCGCGGCGCAGCACCGGTTGGTGACCGAAAAGCTTGGCGTGAAAAAGCTGAAGTTAATCCTCGGGACCTCAATGGGCTGCATGCACGCATTTATGTGGGGCGCGACCTACCCCGACGCCGTCGAGAAGCTTGCACCATTTGCATGCCTCCCTGTCGAGATCGCTGGGCAAAATCGCATGTGGCGCAAGCTTTCGATGGATGCGATCAAAGCTGATCCCACTTGGAACAATGGTAACTATACAGCGCCGCCATTATCCGGACTGCGCACGGCAGCGAGCCTTAACCTAATAGCGGGCGCAAATCCGTTGGCGTTGCAGGCACAATATCCGACCCGCGCCGCGGCGGAGGCGTTTACAGATGAAGCCTTCGCGCGGATAGTTACCCGCAACGATGCAAATGACATCATCTATCAGTTGGATTCATCGCGGAACTACAACCCTTGGCCAACGCTTGAAGCGATCAAGGCTCCGACATTATGGATTAACTCGGCCGATGATTTCATCAACCCGCCCAATTATGGCATCACGGAAACTGCCATGAAACAGATGCCCACGACAAAGTTCATCCTCATCCCTGCGTCTAAAGAAACAAAGGGCCATGGAACGCATAGTTGGGCCAAATTCTGGAAGGAGGAACTGGCAAAATTGCTTGCGCAATAGTGCCTCTTCCAACCGCGGGTTAAAGCCGCTAGGGCATCGCCCATGATCCTTGTCATCGACAATTACGACAGCTTTACGTGGAACCTCGTCCATTATCTGATGGAGCTTGGCGCTGAGGTTGAGGTCGTTCGCAACGATGATATGTCAGCGGGACAGGCTCTGTCGTCGGGTGCGGAGGCTTTTCTCATTTCGCCCGGGCCGAAAACGCCGAATAAAGCGGGCGTGAGCCTTGAGCTCGTCGCGGCGTGCGCGGAAGCTGGAAAGCCATTGCTGGGCGTTTGTTTGGGGCACCAGACCATTGGGCAGCATTTCGGCGGCACCGTTGCGCGCGGCGGATTGATGCACGGCAAAACATCGCCCGTCACACATGACGGGAGCGGATTGTTTGAAGGTCTGCCGTCCCCGTTTCAGGCAACGCGCTATCATTCGCTTATCGTCGAAAATGTGCCGCCGAGCCTTGTCATTAATGCAACCAGCGATGACGGCCATGTCATGGGCTTTCGCCACGCCACGCTGCCCATCCACAGCGTTCAATTCCATCCCGAAAGTATTGCTACCGAACATGGCCACGCGATGCTGGCCAATTTCATGCGCATTGCCGGTATGGCCGTGAAGGACAGAGCATGAACCCCTTTGGTCCCCTTCCCGACCCGCAGCATCTGTTTGACCATGATGAGGCGGCACAGGCCTTTGCGGACATTCTTGATGCACGCGCCTCCGAAGATGAAATACAGGCGTTCCTCGTTGCGCTCACCGCGCGCGGCGAGACGATGGTGGAAATTGCCGCCGCTGCGCAAGCTATGCGTGAACGGCTGATCCCCATTGATGCCCCCAAAGGCGCGATTGATGTCTGTGGCACGGGTGGTGATGGGCATCATACGCTTAATGTTTCTACCGCCGTGTCAATTGTGGTCGCGGCATGCGAGGTTCCTGTTGCAAAGCATGGCAATCGTGCAGCCTCTTCAAAAGCAGGTGCGGCAGATACGCTTGAGGCCCTCGGTCTCGACATGGAACGCGCGGGGCGCATGGCGGAAGAAACGCTGAAAGACTTGGGCATTTGCTTTTTGTTCGCCGCGAACCATCATCCTGCGATGAAGCGGATTCAACCGATCCGCCAACGCATCGGGCAACGCACGATTTTCAATCTGATGGGCCCGCTTGCCAACCCGGCACGCGTAAAACGCCAGCTGATCGGCATTGCGCGGCCTGCATATGTCCCTGTGTATGCTGAGGCACTTCATCACCTTGGCACCGAACATTCGCGGATCATTTCGGGCGATGAAGGCCTTGACGAATTAAGCTTGGCCGGCGGCAACGAAGTCGCCGTGGTCGAACCCGAAGGTGTCCGTTTCCAGCGTACCACCGCCGCTGATGCCGGCCTACCTGTGCATCCGGTTGACGCCATTCGCGGCGGCGATGCGCAGCATAATGCGGCTGAACTGCGTAAATTGTTGCTGGGCGAACATGGCGCGTATCGCGACGCCGTCCTGTTCAATGCCGCGGAGGCTTTGTTGGTCGCTGGCGTTGTTGAAACCATGCCCGATGGGGTTGAAGAGGCCGCAGAGGCAATCGACAAGGGTCTTGCCAATGCGTTGCTGAACTGTTGGGTGAAATATTGATGGCCGACAAGCTTGCAGAAATCTGCGCGACCAAGCGCATGGAAGTGGCCGAACGAAAGCCGAAGGGCGTGTCGCACTGGCCTGCCCCATCCCCGCCGCGTGGCTTCGAAGCGGCGCTGCGTTCCAAAAGCGCATCGGGCATTGCGTTGATTGCGGAAATCAAAAAGGCGAGCCCGTCAAAAGGCCTGATCCGCGCAGATTTCGATCCTGCAGCACATGCAAAGGCCTATCAGGCGGGTGGCGCGGCTTGCCTGTCGGTTCTAACCGACGCGCCTTATTTTCAGGGGCATGAGGATTATCTCATCGCTGCGCGCAACGCCTGCGACCTGCCGGTTATCCGAAAGGATTTCATGGTTGACCCATGGCAGTGCGCCGAAGCGCGCCAAATGGGCGGTGATGCCATTTTGATCATTGTCGCGGCATTGGACGATGTGGCCATGGTCGAAATCGAAGATGCAGCTTTTGCTGAAGGGCTGGATGTCCTTGTGGAAGTGCATGATGAGGCCGAATTGGACCGGGCGCTTACGCATCTGAAATCGAAATTGGTCGGCGTGAACAACCGCAATTTGAAGACATTTGACGTCGATCTGGCCACGACTGAGCGTTTGGCAAAATATGTGCCTGCGGACATTTTATTGGTGTGCGAAAGTGGCATTTCGACGCACGCCGATTGCCAGCGTATGGCCACATCTGGGGTCAACACATTCTTGGTCGGCGAAAGCCTGATGCGGAACGCCGACGTTCAACTTGCCACACAGCGGTTATTGACCGGACATGGCTGATCTAACGCATCTGGGTGCCGATGGCGCCGCACATATGGTCGATGTGTCGGCCAAAGCGGATACCGCTAGAGAGGCGGTTGCTGAAGGACGCATCACTATGTCCGCTGAGGCGCTTGAGGCTGTGCGCGCGGGCAATATCAAAAAAGGCGATGTGCTGGGAACCGCGCGGATTGCTGGCATCATGGCCGCAAAAAAGACGAGCGAACTTATACCGCTTTGCCACCCGCTCATGCTGTCCAAAATTGCCATCGCGTTTGAATTTGAAGACCATGGCATTCGCGCAGAGGCGCGTGTGCGGTTAAATGGTCCGACGGGTGTCGAAATGGAGGCTTTGACCGCTGTGTCCGTTGCCTTGCTCACGCTGTACGACATGGCAAAGGCGCTCGATAAATCGATGGTGATTTCGGGCATCCGGTTGCTCTCCAAAACGGGCGGCAAATCGGGCGATTGGCACGCATGATTTCGGTCGCCGAAGCGCAGGCCAGATTATTGGCGCTGGCTTCGCCGCTGCCCTCTGTCGAACTGGAACTC
>NZ_JBILAF010000137.1:0-4937 GCF_044354325.1 Sphingorhabdus sp.
GTCACCCGGTGCGACTTCGCCTTCCTCAATCACGCGGAAATAGCCACCACAGCGGCCTGAGCTAATGACCACCCCGGACAGGCCATGCACGCCGAAATGATGGTCCAGCTTCCAACATGGCTGACGCCCCTGTGCAACCTCAACCAAGGCCTTCCCGATCCGAAACTTGTCACCGATGCGCAGCTTGTCCTCGGTCAGCCCTGATGCGCTGATATTTTCGCCGAAGGCGCCGGCGTAATCGAGTTTGGGATTCGTAAAACCTTCCGCTGCAAAATGGGCGATCCATTTGGGATAATGTTCAGCAGGATAAAAATGCACCGCCTTATCAACGCCGCCATGCACCGTTGGGTCGGCCACCTGATCGCCGGCAAACCCCATTTTGCCTAGCATCACAGGCCGGTCCACAGGCGCGCGGGCCATGGCGCTCATCGTGCCGTCAGCGCGGAAGGGCTTGGGGCCGCCAATCAGCAGCGTATCAACCTGGGTCAAAATCATCGCCACAGCATATCCCACGAAATGCAGCATTCCCATTGGCATTTTGCTTTACCGCAGATAAAAGCGCAGAAATGCACACCAGCGACCTTCGCATTGCGCTTTTCAGCGGCAATTATAATTATGTACGCGATGGCGCCAATCAGGCGCTCAACCGTCTGGTGGGATATCTTTTAAGCCAAGGCGCGTCAGTGCGTATTTATTCACCTACCGTAGAAAATCCCGCGTTTGAAGCAACTGGCGATCTGGTGTCAGTGCCTTCGATGGCCATTCCCTTTCGTCCCGAATATCGCATACCATTGTCGTTATCGCGAAGCGTTCGACGCGATCTTGAGGCTTTCAATCCAAATATTGTCCACATCGCAAGCCCTGACCGGGTTTCACGCAAGGCAGTCAAATGGGCAAAAAAGCAGAACTTGCCGGTTCTATGTTCGGTGCACACCCGTTTCGAAACCTATTTCCGCTACTACAACATGTCCTTCATCGAGCCGGTCGTCGAAGCATGGATCCGCCGCCTGTATCGCAAATGTGATGCGTTGGTGGCGCCATCGGAGAGCTTCGCTCAGGTCTTGCGCCAGCAACGGATGAACTATGACATCGACATCTGGTCGCGTGGTGTCGACAGGGAGATATTTAATCCAGGTCGCCGTGACATGGAGTGGCGGCGCGGGCTTGGCATATCGGATGATATACCGGTCATCGGGTTTCTGGGCCGACTGGTTATGGAAAAGGGTCTTGATGTCTTTTCCGACACCATTGACCAACTGAAACGACGTAACGTCCCGCATCAGGTTTTGGTGATAGGAGACGGCCCCGCACGTGCATGGTTTGAATCGCGGATACCAGATGCCAAATTTGCAGGTTTTCAGGTTGGCGCCGATCTCGGACGAGCCGTCGCGAGCATGGATATGTTTTTCAACCCGTCGGTCACGGAAGCATTTGGCAACGTAACGCTGGAATCAATGGCCTGCGGACTGCCCGTCGTCGCCGCAAAAGCAACCGGCAGCCAAAGTCTGGTCGAAGACAAAGTGTCGGGACGCCTTATTACGCCCGGCGCAATCAACCAGTTTGCCGACGCATTGCAGGCCTATTGCGTAAACACCGACCTGCGCGCTGAACATGGCAATATAGGCGAGCGCAGATCGCTCGACTATAGCTGGGATGCGATCAACCAGACCGTTGCAGACACATATCTGCGCCTCATCCGTCAACGTGCCGCGCGTGCTATTGCCGCGCGCTGACGGGCTGCCTGTGATAGGCAGGCTGCCCGGTACCGGATCCCAATACACATGAGCGACCTTTTTCACGACGAACCCGCACAAACAGAGACGCTGCCAAAAACAGCGCCACTGGCAGATAAGCTTCGTCCTGCGCAGCTGAGTGAGGTCATTGGTCAGGAGCATCTGACCGGACCAGAGGGCGCCATTGGCCGAATGGTGGCCGCGGGCAAATTGTCGTCCATGATCCTCTGGGGTCCGCCGGGCACTGGAAAGACGAGCATTGCGCGTTTGCTGGCCGATGCCGTCAACATGCATTATAAACCGATCTCCGCAGTCTTCTCCGGCGTTGCGGACCTCAAAAAGGCGTTTGCCGAAGCCGAAACCATGGCGCGGACGGGCAAGCAAACCTTGTTGTTCGTAGACGAAATCCACCGTTTCAACCGCGCGCAGCAAGACGGATTTCTGCCCTTTGTCGAAAGCGGCTTGGTCACGCTCGTTGGCGCCACAACGGAAAACCCGTCGTTCGAATTGAACGCCGCGTTGCTGTCGCGTTCGCAGGTCATGGTGCTCCACCGTCTTGATGACGCCGCATTGGCAACATTGCTCGCGCGCGCAGAAGATATCATGGAACGCCCCCTGCCCGTCACGGCCGATGCCAAATCCGCGTTGATATCGAGCGCGGACGGCGATGGTCGCTTCCTGCTTAATCAAGCCGAGACCCTGTTTTCCATCAGAATCGAAAACCCGCTCGACCCGGCTGCGATGGCGGCGCTACTGCAACGGCGGATGCCCGTCTATGACAAGGATCGCGAAGGCCATTACAACCTGATATCCGCGCTGCACAAAAGCTTGCGCGGCTCCGATCCGCAAGCTGCGCTCTATTGGATGGCCCGTATGTTGGTGGCGGGCGAAGAGCCGTTGTACGTGCTGCGTCGCCTCGTCCGTTTCGCCAGCGAAGATATCGGCCTCGCCGACCCACAAGCGCTTGTCCAATGTCTCGCCGCAAAGGACGCCTATGAATTTCTGGGCAGTCCCGAAGGGGAAGTCGCCATTGTTCAGGCTTGTCTCTATCTTGCGACCGCGCCAAAATCGAACGCTGCATATAAAGCGCAGAAATCCGCGTGGAAGCTGGCACGCGACACTGGATCATTAATGCCGCCGGCGAACATATTGAACGCGCCAACCAAGCTGATGAAAGACATCGGCTATGGCGCGGGATATGCGTATGACCATGACAGCGCGGACGGATTTTCCGGCGCCAATTACTGGCCGGACCAAGTTCCGCCAACGCAGCTATATCAACCCGTCGAACGTGGCTTTGAACGCAAGATCATAGAACGGCTGCAATATTGGGACCGTCTGCGCGCGCGCAAAACCGATCCAGACGCGACATGACCGCAACCCTTTGCCCAAACGCCTGATGCGGCCCTTTACGCGTTTTGCCTGCGCCGATTGGTCGGGGGCGAAGGGCAGCCGCCATCCCGGCATCGCCCTTGCCGTCTGCGAAGCCGGCAATGAAGCCCCGCGCCTTGTTCCTGCGCCTTCCGGCATTTGGTCGCGTCAGGCGGTTGCCGATTGGCTGCTCGCGCAAGATGATGATTTGCTGATTGGCTTCGACTTCAGCTTCGCGCCCCCCATGATTGCGCGCGGCGCCTATTTACCGGGCGATGCATTGCCGACAACTGCCAAGCCTTTTTGGGCCTATGTTGACGGCATTTGCGATGATCCCGATTTGGGAGCCGCCTCATTCCTTGAAAAACACCATCGCCGCCATTTTTATTTCGGCGCTGCCGATGGCGTAAAATCGACATTCTTACACTGGCGGCAGTGCGAGTTGTTGAACAAGCACAGTAGCGGGAAGATCTCGACCGTCTTCGACGCCATCGGCGCGTCACAAGTCGCCAAAGCAAGCTTTGCGGGCATGCGCTTTCTAAACCATGTCCGCGAACATGTCGCCATATGGCCGTTTGATCCGTTGCCCGAACGCGGGCCTGTGGTGGTGGAGATATACACAACCATCGCCGCACGCGCCGCAGGCGTCGCCAAAGGCCGCAGCAAGATTCGCGACGCAAGCGGGCTGGACGACGCTCTCAGTGCGTTGGATTCCCTGCCCCACACGCCGCTCGAACGCTACACCGACCATGCGACAGATGCCCTGCTTACCGCCGCATGGCTGCGCGCAACCGCCTCAAATCCACAATTTTGGACGCCAACCGCATTAAATTGCGAAATAGCCGCAACTGAGGGCTGGACCTTTGGGATCATTTGAGGCAATGGGCGCCACAGTGCCGGCTTAGCTCAGTTGGTAGAGCACCTGATTTGTAATCAGGGGGTCACGAGTTCGAACCTTGTAGCCGGCACCACTTTTTCAAAGACTTAGATGCCGTTGTCCACGCAAGTCGCGGTCGAAAACGTCGCACCCACCGGCGTTGCCGCCGGCCGCCCACTGCCCCGCCAGCCGATGGCCAGAACATGCGAATGACATGCCTATCGCGCCATTAGGTGATTTGTCGTCCCACTGAAGGCTCCTCCTGACGCGAACCGCGTGCGCGTTCAGTCTGCGATCCCGCCGCTGGCAAGTTTGTGACGGGCGTAGTGACAACGGGTGGATGGAGGTAAATGACGCCCCGCGATAGGCATGATTGAATAGGTGTTCAATATTTGATATCCCCTCTTATGCTACAGATTCGAGCTGATCGTCGCCAACATATTATCGCCTCGGCTATCTGTGTTTTGGCTGAATATGGAATAGTTGAATTTACGTTCAACAAAGTTGCGCACCATGCCGGGATATCGGCAGCTTTGATCGTTCATTATTTTGCGAGCAAAGAAGCCCTTCTTGAGGCCGCTTTCCGCTCCGTAGTGCGTCAATTGAACAATCAGGCGACGGCGCGTCTCCGGCTCGCTGCTGGGCCCCGCGCGCGGATACAGGCGCTGGTGGACTCCCATTTGGGGCACAACGACTTTTCCGAGGAAACCGCCCGGGTTTGGCTGTCTTTCTGGGGACAGGCGCTTCATGTGCCGCAACTTGCTCGCGTGCAGCGGGCGCATCAACAGCGCATGTTGTCTAATTTGAAGTTTGATCTGCGGCAGATTGTCGACGCGTCTGAAGTGGTGCCCATGGCGGACACCATCGCCGCGATGATCGACGGTGTTTGGTTACGCGCCGCGATGAATGGCGGCGTCGCGCTGCAGAATGGGTTGGCGCGCGACCTGATATTTGAT
>NZ_JBILAF010000116.1:0-6238 GCF_044354325.1 Sphingorhabdus sp.
CCATCCGTATCGATGGACAAGCAGAGGTCGATAAAGCTGTGGCCCGCGCGGCTGAGGCGCAAAAGCTTTGGGCAAAAACACCGGGTGTCGAGCGCGGACGCATCCTTCACCGCGCCGCCGCCCTACTTGTTGAACGCAATGACGTGCTCGCACGGCTTGAAGCACAAGATACCGGAAAGCCCATTCAAGAAACCATTGCCGTTGATGTCTTATCCGGCGCGGACTGTATCGAATATTATGCTGGCCTTGCGCGCACCATCGCAGGAGAACATCACGATCTTGGCACGGGCGCGTTCGGCTATTCCCGGCGCGAGCCTTTAGGCGTGGTTGCGGGTATTGGCGCGTGGAACTATCCCATTCAGATTGCCTGCTGGAAATCCGCACCCGCGCTGGCTTGCGGCAACGCAATGATCTTCAAGCCAGCCGAGCTAACACCCCTGACCGCGATTGAGCTAGAAAAGACCTATCGCGATGCGGGCCTTCCCGATGGGTTGTTTCAAGTGGTGCAAGGCAAAGCCGACACTGGCCGCTTGCTCAGCCTGCATCCCGACATCGCCAAAGTGTCGCTGACGGGCGAAGTCGGCACGGGTAAAAAGGTTATGGTCGATGCGGCCGGCACGCTGAAATATGTCACCTTTGAACTGGGCGGCAAATCGGCGCTAATTGTGTTCGAAGATGCCGATTTGGATGAAGCGGTCTCGGGCGCACTGCTCGCCAATTTCTATTCGGCGGGCGAGGTTTGCACCAACGGCACGCGCGTCTTTGTACACAAAAATGTCCGTGATGCGTTTCTGGCAAAATTGAAGGCGCGCACCGAGGCGATGGTGATTGGCGATCCGCTTAATCCAGCCACCCAAATGGGCGCGCTGATTTCGCCAGCGCATATGGAAAAGGTGCTCGGCTATATCGCGCTTGGCCAACAACAAGGTGCAAATCTGCTGACCGGTGGCAAGCGGGTGACGACCGGCGACTTGGCGAAGGGTGCCTTTGTTGAACCGACCATCTTCACCGGCTGCACCGACGATATGGCCATTGTCCGTGAAGAGATTTTCGGCCCCGTCATGGCGGTGCTTGATTTCGAGGATGAGGCAGAGGTTGTCGCGCGGGCGAACAACACCAGCTTCGGTCTCGCCGCCGGTATTTTCACCAACAATTTGACACGCGCGCACCGCGTGATCGCGGCGTTGGAGGCGGGTACCTGCTGGATTAACACATACAATATCACGCCGATTGAAATGCCGTTTGGCGGCAACAAACAATCCGGTCTGGGCCGCGAAAACGGCAAGGCAGCGATTGAACATTATACCCAGCTAAAGAGCGTCTATGTCGCGATGGAACCCATCGATGCCCCCTATTGAGGCCGCAGACTATATCATCGTCGGCGCAGGGTCGGCAGGATGCGTGCTGGCGGACCGGCTGAGCGCCGATGGCAAACATAAGGTCGTGTTGCTTGAATTTGGCGGCAGTGACCGGTCAATCTTCATTCAGATGCCCGCCGCGCTCGCTTACCCCATGAATACCAAACGTTGGAACTGGGGCTATGAAAGCGAGCCGGAACCGCATCTGAATGGACGCCGCCTGAACTGCCCGCGCGGCAAGGGTTTGGGGGGATCATCATCGATCAACGGGCTTGTTTACGTTCGTGGCAACGCGCTCGATTTTGAACGCTGGAAAGAAGATGAAGGCGCTACCGGATGGGGCTATGCCGATGTGCTGCCGTATTTCAAACGCGCCGAAGGTCGCGCCGAAGGCGGTAACGAATATCGCGGCGGAGATGGTCCGCTGTCGACCAGCTATGGCCCGCTCGACAATCCATTGCATCAGGCTTGGCTCGATGCCGCGCAACAGGCAGGCTATAGCCTGACCGAAGACTATAATGGCTATGCCCAAGAAGGCTTTGGCCGGATGGACATGACCGTGCGGAACGGTACGCGCTGTTCGGCGGCCAAGGCCTATCTGTATGAAGCCCGCAAGCGGCCCAATCTGCACGTTATCGAACATGCGCTGGCGACACGCATCCTGTTTGACGGCACGCGCGCTGTCGGCATGGAATATGAACAAGCCGGCAAAACGCATCAGCTTCGCGCCGCACGCGAGGTCATCCTTTCGGGCGGTCCGATCAATTCGGTCCAGCTGCTTAAGCTTTCCGGCATCGGTCCTGCAGAAGAGTTGCAACGCCACGGCATAACAGTGCGCGCAGACCGCCCCGGTGTTGGCGCAAATCTGCAGGATCATCTCGAATTCTATTTCCAGATGGCCTGCACCCAGCCGATCACCCTTTACGGCAAGGCAAATCTTCTCGGCAAAGCCATGGTCGGTGCACAATGGCTATTCGGTCGGTCGGGAACGGGCGCATCAAACCAGTTTGAAAGCTGCGGCTTTATCCGCAGCCGCGCCGGCATAAAATATCCGGATATCCAATATCATTTCTTTCCTATGGCGATCAATTATGACGGATCGTCGCTTGCAACAGAACATGGCTTCCAAGCGCATGTCGGCCCCATGCGTTCAAAAAGCCGGGGCACGGTCACCCTCAAAAGTGCCGACCCGCACGACAAACCCAAAATCTTGTTCAACTATATGAGCCATCCAGACGATTGGGTGGACATGCGCGCCTGCGTGCGGCTGACGCGGGAGATTTTCCAGCAACCTGCTTTCGCCCCCTATCGCGGACGTGAAATTCAGCCCGGAGCAGACTGCGTCACCGATGATCAGATTGACGCTTTCATTGCCGAACATGTCGAAAGCGCGCTTCACCCCAGTTGCACATGCAAGATGGGCAGTCCGCGTGACCCGATGGCGGTGGTGGACCCCGAATTGCGTGTGATCGGTGTCCAAGGGCTGCGCGTCGTCGACAGCGGAGTGATGCCGTCGATCACCACGGGCAACCTGAATGCGCCGACGATCATGATCGGTGAAAAGGGCGCCGATCATATCCTTGGCAAACCCATGCTCGCACCGTCTAATGCCCCATTTTACGTCGCGCCAGATTGGGATGTCACCCAAAGATGACAAATACTATCCTCGAGCCCGCACGCCAGATTGATGTAATCCGGCAAACGGACGTTCTGGTCATTGGCTCCGGTCCCGGGGGCCTTGCCGCGGCGCTGGCGTCTGCGCGAGCGGGCGTCGAAACGACGTTGCTTGAACGTTATGGCTGCTTCGGCGGCAATATCACGCAGGTCGGGGTTGAGGGCTTCGCATGGTACCGGCATCCGGCGACGATCGACAGCGAAGGCATCGGGCGTGAATTTGAAGACCGCGCCAAAGCCATGGGCGCCGCAATGCCCGAGCCGCAATCGATCAGCCACAGTCTCGATGCCGAAGGGTTCAAATTTGTTGCAGATACGCTGGTCGAGGAAGCAGGCGTCATCCCGATGTTGCACCGTTTATGTGTCGCACCCATCATGGATGGCAACACGATCCGCGGCGTAATTGTCGAAAGCAAGGCAGGCCGCGAAGCCATACTCGCCAAACGCGTCATTGACGCGACAGGAGACGCCGACATTGCCCATCGTGCGGGCGCGCCAACGCATATGCACCCCGTGGACGAAATGATGTCCGTCTCGGTCATGTTCTCCATGTGCGGGGTCAACAAGACGCGGTTTATTGACGCCGTAAAGGCCGACCCGCAAACCTATGGCGACTGGGCCGTAGGCGGTGAGTGGGAAGTGATCACCAGCGGCAAAGAGGATGAAATGTTCTCGCCATTCTTGCGCAAGCCGTTCCAGAAAGCGCTGGAAGCGGGCCTAATACCGGACAGCGTGAAAACCATGGCGGGCACATGGGGCACCGTTTCCGATCAGGGAGACCTCACTTATCTCAACATGTGCCATCTTTATCTCGACGGCACGGATCCCGATGCCCTAACCCATGGCGAAATGGCGGGGCGAAAGCAGGCAATGCACGCCATTGCGGCTTTGCAGGCCTTTATGCCGGGCTGCGAAGACGCAAAGTTGCGCAATTTCGGCATGACGCTGGGCATTCGCGATACGCGCAAGATTGATGCGGTTTACAATATGACCGCAGACGATGTGATGGAACAAGGCCGCTTTGACGATAGCATCGGCATTTTTCCTGAATTCATCGACGGCTATGGCTATCTTATTTTGCCGACGACCGGCCGATATTTCCATCTTCCTTATCGCTCGATGGTTCCAAAAAATGTGAAACACCTGATTACCGCCGGTCGTGTCATTGGCGGCGACAAGGTCAGCCATGCCGCCGTCCGCAACATGATGTGTTGTGCGGTTGCGGGGCAAGGTGCCGGCGTTGCTGCGGCGTTGGCGGTCAAGACGGACCGCGACTTTGACGAAATTGATATCAGCGCCGTGCAAAAGGAGCTGATCCGCCAAGGCGCCCGCATTTCTTAAGCGGACAGATCAGGGTCCAGCGCAGCTTGCAGGCATTTGCGGAACAGCAAAATGAGCGTCCCACCCACCAAAGCGATGGCCGCATCCATAGCCCAGAAAACCGACGGGGTCATTTGGTCAAAATAGCTGCCAACCCACCCAGCGAGTACATGTCCGACAAAGGGCGAGAGAAACGCAACGCCCATCAGGAAAGAGCCCATCCCCGCAGGTGCCGCCCTGCTGACAATGGCCAGCGTCGTTGGCCAATAATACATCCAAGCGAGCCCCATGATCAGCCAACCCGCGATTGCCCATCCCGCGCCCACACTATCCGGTTCACTCAGACCTAAATTGCCATAAGCAAAAAGAAGTGCGGCAAAGGCAATAATGGTTGTTCCAATGCCCACCTTCGTCACGCTGGTGGGCTCGCTACCCCGCTTGGCCTGCCATGCCCAGAATGCAATCAACGCCGGCGCGGCAAGGATGGCACCGATGGAATCCATCGATGCAAACCAGCTCGATGGCACCTCGCCAAGCGATGTCGCCAAATTCACATATTGATCGACCCACAATATCCCGATGCTCCATACCATCGGATACGCAATTTCAGCGGGTATGGTCAGCGCAATGACAAGCAGCAGCACCGCCACCCGTTTGCGTTCAGCGGCGCTCATGGCTGGGGCCTTTTCCCGTTTGCGCGCCACCGGACGGTCATCCGGCAGGTGCTTCTGGCCCAGAATATAGGCGACGAGCGCAATCAACATCAAAGCTGCCGCAACCGCAAAACCGGCATGCCAGCCATAAATGGCTGCGACCAGCCCAGTCACGAACGGCCCGCTCGCCGCACCGATGCAAATGCCTGTCGAAAAAATAGTAAAACCGCGCGACCGCATGGATTCATCCGAGCGAGGGTAAAGCGCGCCGACCTGCGCGGAAATATTGCCCTTGAGAAATCCCGATCCAAGGATCAGCAGCAAGAGCGCAAATAGGAAGCTGGCATAAAAGGACATCGCCAAATGCCCTGCGCTCATCAGGACAACGCCGATCATCACCGTGCGCTTTGCCCCAAGAATGCGGTCGGCAACCCAACCCCCAACCATAGGCGTGAAATAGACCAAGCCGGCATACCAGCCATAAATGATCGCCGAAAAAGCGACGTCGCTCATCGGTCCACGAAATTCGAACATATTGCGCAGCGCGGCGAGCCCAATGACTTGCAACGCATTTTCAGGCTGCAGCAACTCTTTGACCATATAGAGCGTGAGCAACGCAGACATGCCATAAAAGGAAAAGCGTTCCCACATCTCTGTGAAAGACAAATAGTACAGGCCTTTGGGATGACCAGACGGCTGGCCATGTGCGGTTTGTGCGATCTTATCCAAGCTTTCCCCCAACATTCTGTGCGTCCCTAGCGATGGGCGTATCTATGCCCGGTTAGGCGAGAGGTGCAAGGGAAGGATTGAGGATGCGCATTGCGACTATGTCCGCAAAGCGCGTTTAGCGGATGGTTAGCGCGCCCGCCTGCAGCGATCCGAGCAGAAGCGCACATTTTCCCAATCTTTCGCCCATTTTTTACGCCACGCAAACGGCTTTTCACATGCCGCGCATATTTTTGACGGCAGATCTGCCTTTTTGACCATCTTGGGCATTGCGAAATTCCATATTTGAGCGTGCTAAGTGCGTAACATTTTTATCGCAGTAACAGCTATATTTTTGCAAATGAAACTAACTATTTGCTGCGCAGCATTTCAAACGTTATCAGCGTACCACGCCTTTAGGCTGCTCAGAGGGATGCTGGGGGCAAATTAAGCTTTCATCCCCAATAAAAATGGCGCAAAGCCTTAGGAAATTGATTAACAGGAGAGTGAATATGAAATTCGGAAATC
>NZ_JBILAF010000069.1:0-11147 GCF_044354325.1 Sphingorhabdus sp.
TGCCCAAGGCTTTCCAATCATCGAAATCACGTGGCTGCCCGCGCACATAGACCATCGCGTTGATGGACCCTGATCCTCCGACGACCTTGCCGCGCGGCCAATAGCTCTGCCGACCGCCCAGCGCCTCAACGGGCGCGGTGTCGTACATCCAGTTAATCCGCTTATCGAAAAAGGTGCGTCCATAGCCAATGGGCATTTGGATCCAGATCGAACGATCGCTTCCTCCGGCCTCCAACAACAAGACGCTGTACTTGCCATCTTCGGTCAACCGGTTGGCCAGCACACAACCCGCCGTGCCTGCGCCGACGATGATATAGTCAAATTCCTCGGTCACTGAACGGGGTGCTGCGTCATTTCGAGGTGCAGCATATCGCCAGTATAGGGATTGGCGCGGGCGACATCTTCGTTCAGTTCGACCCCCAAGCCGGGCGCAGTCGATGGGATGACATGCCCCTCTTCAAACCGGATGGGCGATTTCAAAATTTCCGTATGGAAACCGCCCCACGTCTCAATGCTCTCAAGAATCAGGAAGTTTGGCGAACAGGTCGCAATCTGGATATTGGCTGCGCCAACGATCGGTCCGCAATATAGATGCGGCGCGATCTGCACATGATCAACTTCCGCCATTGCGGCAATCTTCTTAGCTTCCAATATGCCGCCAACCCGCCCGAGGTTCATTTGCAAAATTGCAGCCGCGCCTGCGCGCAATAGCCGTGCGAAATCATATTTGGTTGTCAGCCGTTCACCGGTTGCAACGGGTATGGACGTTGCCCGTGCAACCTTGGCCATCTCCTCAGGCGCATCGGGTGGTACGGGTTCTTCCAACCAGAGCGGATCATATGGCTCAAGTCGTTTGGCCAGCCGGATCGCGCCTGCAGCCGTCATTTGACCATGTGTCCCGAACAATAGGTCTGCTTTCATGCCAACCGCTTCACGCAGGGACTTGGCAAACCGCTCGCACAGGTCAAGCGCCTCCAACGACAGCTGGCGTCCGTCAAACGCCGAATATGGTCCAGCAGGATCAAACTTCAGCGCGGTAAAACCTTGGCTCAGATATTCAGCCGACCGTTCTGCCGCGAGGTCAGGGTCGTGATAAACATCCTTTGTGTCGCCGGGCCGCGGGTAGATATAGGTGTAGGCGCGCAACCGTTCGTGCACCTGACCGCCGAGCAGCTTATACACCGGCTTATTGGCTTCCTTGCCAATGATGTCCCAACAGGCCATTTCGAGCGCGGACAACACGCCCATGAGCGTGAGGTCGGGGTGCTGGGTAAAACCGCTGGAATAGACCCGGCGCCACATATTTTCGATATCGTGCGGATCATTTCCCGCGACGTAGCGCGCGAACACATCCTCTATCATTTTGGCAACCAGATGCGGTTCGAACGGGACGCAATATGCCTCGCCGATCCCCGACACACCGCTGTCGGTTGTCAGTTTTACGAACACGAAATAGCGGCCGCCAAAATGCGGTGGCGGATTGCCGACGACGAAGGTTTCGATATCGGTTAGTTTCATGGAACGCGGAACCCGCTGATCGATTTGATCTCAAGGAAATCGCGCACACCAAATTCGCCATATTCGCGGCCATTGCCCGACTGTTTATACCCGCCAAATGGCGCCATATAATCTTGGCTTGTGCCATTAATGCTCACACCGCCCGCCCGCATTAAACGCGAAACACGGCGGGCGCGGTCCAAGTCACAGGTTTGCACATAGGCATAGAGCCCATATGGCGAGTCATTGGCGATGGCGATGGCCTCCGCCTCATCCTTAAACGGGATCAACACCAGCACAGGGCCAAACACTTCTTCTTGGGCAATCCGCATCTTGTTGTGAACGCCAGCAAAAACCGTCGGTTTCACATAATAGCCCCGATTAAATCCATCGGCCAGACCTGTACCGCCGGCAACAAGCTGCGCACCTTCGTCGATCGCGACCTGAATTAGCCCCTGTATCTTGTCATAATGTGCCTTGCTGACCACGGGGCCATAATGTGGGCCCTTCTCCATCGGGTCGCCAAGCTTCGCGGCCTTCGCAACGCGTGCTGCAATCGCAACCGCCTCATCATAGACCGATTGTTCCACAAGCATGCGCGTCGGGGCGTTGCACGACTGACCGGTATTTCCAAAGCAATGCAGCACACCGCGCGTGACCGCGGCCTCCACATCACTGTCGGCAAAAACGATGTTGGCGGACTTGCCGCCCAGTTCCTGCGCGACACGCTTCACGGTATCTGCGGCATTTTTGGCGATCTGAACGCCTGCACGCGTCGATCCGGTAAACGAGATCATGTCCACTTCAGGGTGGCTGGTCAGCGCGTCACCGACGGAAGCGCCCGTGCCATGGATCATATTGAACACGCCTTTGGGGAAACCGGCTTCCTCGACCATTTCAGCGAACAACTGCGCCGACAACGGCGCCATTTCACTTGGCTTCAAAACCATAGTGCAGCCCGTAATCAATGCGGGACCAACCTTGCACACGATCTGGTTAATCGGCCAGTTCCACGGCGTGATCAGCACGCAAACGCCGATAGGCTCATGCGTGACGATGCCATCTGTGCCAACATCATAATCCCACGCCATTTCCCGCACGGCCTTAACCGTTGCGCGTAAATGGCCGGGGCCGCTTTCCGCCTGCGCGTCATGCGACAAATCGTACGGCGCGCCCATCTCGGTCGAAATGGCGGTTACCATTTCACCATAGCGCCGTTCGAAAATAGTGATCAGCTTTTCCACCAACGCAATGCGATGCTCAAGCGTGGTCGCGGCATATCCATCAAACGCAGCGCGTGCTGCTGTGACGGCCAAATCGACATCGTCACGGCCGCAAACAGCAACGACGGCGCAGACTTCTTCTGTTGCAGGATTGACTGCGTCCACTGTTGCAGTGGACGTCGCAGGCAAAACCCACGCGCCATTGATATAAGACTTCAGCGGCGAATTAGACATATCCAATGGCTCTCTTTTGATCTTCAATAATGTATTTTTCGGCGCGCCAATAATGCCACGCCGCCCACAGGCCGGTTGGCGCGAGAATAAGCTGTGCAAGGCGCAGGGAATCTGCATTGCCGCCACCTGCAGCGTCAAAAAAGTCGCTGAGGCCGCCAACAATTGCCGGTGCGATAATCAGGTTAAGCACATTGGCAACAACCAACGATATAGCGACGGCCATTGCCCGCATTTTCGGTGCTGCCAAATTCTGGCACAGTGCGAATGCCGG
The DNA here is from genome assembly GCF_044354325.1 of Sphingorhabdus sp. Taxonomy (GTDB): domain Bacteria; phylum Pseudomonadota; class Alphaproteobacteria; order Sphingomonadales; family Sphingomonadaceae; genus Sphingorhabdus_B. The sequence goes on from NZ_JBILAF010000069.1 coordinate 3,226, forward strand.
GCCGATGTAGAAATAAATGGCCGGAATGAACAACCACCACATAAACTGCGCCACGCCAAGATCGCGGGTATAATATGCAAGAAACGACGGGATAGTCGCCAATGCCGTTACCACGGCCAACAGCCGGGCGATTTTACGTGGGTCGGTATATGTCGGACGTGCCACCACCCATGCCGTCAATAATGACGCGCCAATGCCGCCAATAAGATAAATCCAGCCCAGCATGCTGCCGGCTTCGCCCTCATCCATGCCATATGTGCGCTGCATGAACAAAGGCGTGAACCACATCAGGCCCCAGCCCCAAAATGCAGACAGGCCGCTTCCGGTCATCGCATGCACCGCCGATTTTTGTGACCAGAGAAACTTCATTGTTTCCATGATCGTCGGCGCTTTATCTTCGGTTACGACGTCCAAACGACCGCGCTTCGGCTCCTTAATCGTTACCATGATGATCAGCGCCAAAATGATCCCGGGCACACCCAACACAAAGAAAGCGGCGCGCCAGCCATGTAATGTCGAGACATAGCCCGCAATATCCGAACCCAGCCACGCCCCGATGGGCGCGCCAAGGGCAAACACCGTCATAGCCATGGAGCGCCGGTCGGCGGGAAAATAGTCAGCGATAATGGAGTTGCACGCAGGTGTGCCGCCAGCCTCACCAATGCCAACGCCAACACGCGCCAACAACAAATCGAAATATCCGCGCGTATAACCGGTAATGGCTGTCATGAATGACCAAACGGCAACAGACGCCGCCAGAAGGTTGCGACGATTGGTCCGGTCACATAACCATGACAAGGGGATACCCATGACGACATAAAAAAGCGCCAGCGGAAGGCCAAGCCATGCGGTCTCCGTATCCGTCAGGTTCAGTTCTTTGCTAATGGGCCCAAGCAATGTGGACAAAACATAACGGTCCGCGATGCTGATCGTGTACACCAGCATCATGATGATGAGGACATACCAACGCTGACCCAGCGAGGAGACTTCATCGACATGTATTGGACCAGTCGGTGCATTGTTAGCCATAATATTCCTCCTCAGGTTGCGGCCAGTTCAGGCCCTAATTTTTTACGCAGCGGATCGAGAAATTCGCTGAAATTCTCCCATTGATCAACGCCGCTTTTGAAAATTGGTTGTCGCACCTGCTCCGAACTCGCGGTGCGAACCGCGCGTTCATTCTGGTGGAAATTGAGACATGCCTCTTCAAAAGGAAGGCCGCAATAGTCTAGCAAACGACGGACCTGCGTTTCCAGATCGGCAACGACTTCCTCGTAACGGACGCGCAATATCTTGCCGGGCAACACATTGTCCCAATGGTCCATTAACTGCACATAGTCAGTGTAATATTGGCCAACTTCCTCAAGCCCGTAAGTGAATTCCTGACCTTCGGCGAAGAGTTGCTTAAACCCGCTAAAGCAGCATCCCATGGCCCCGCGCCGCGCATCGATAATCTTGGCGTTCGGCAAAATCATGTTGATGAGGCCGATGTGGCGGAAATTGTTCGGCATTTTATCAATGAAAAAGGGTGTGCCGCCCTTGCGGTAAATTTGCGTGTCGCGGATAAATTCTTCGCCAAAGCGGGTGACGTCTTCGTGCGTCAAATCCGCCAAGTTGCCGGGATATTCGGGCGCCTCGCCAACAACGCGCTGCCGGTCAAGCCTGAAGGCCAACGCAAAGATATTCGGGAGCTCCATCGTCCCTTCAACCTGACTGTGCGATGCAAGAATTTGCTCGAGCAAGGTCGAACCCGCACGTGGCAACCCGACAATGAAAATCGGGTCCCGCGCTGGGCAGCCTGCACCGGCAAATTTCTCAAGCAGGTCAGTGGTCACCAGCTCACGCTGCAGCTGCATTTCGTTGGACAGCCTGCTGGGATTATATTTCAGCTCCTCGCGCTTCAAACGATTGCCGAGCTCATAATATTCGAACGAAGCGCTATGTTCGCCGCGATCCTCAAGCGCCTTACCCAATGCAAAACAGAGGTGATAGCGGTCATCCAGTGCCGTCATGGGCGACGCTTGTCGTTCCCGCATTTGGGCAATCTCACTATCGTCAAAACGGTAAGTCTTGAGATTGGCCAAGCTCCAATAGGCATCACCGCAGTCTGGCCGCACCTGATAGGCGCGGCGATAGGCGGAAATGGCATCATCCTGCCGCCCGACGGTCTTAAGCGCATGGCCGTAGGTCAGGTTTATACCTGGATTATTCGGCATAGACCCAAGCAGCGCCTCATAAATCAGCATCGCTTCATCAAAATTGCCGACGGCCAGATTTTCATTGGCGTACAGCATTTCAAACTCGGGGTTACCCGGTTCTTTTTCGCGCAGTTCCGACGCTTCGCTAAGTGCCAGTTCGAATTTTTGGCGTTTGCGCAATACTTTCACATAATCGAAATGCGCGCTGACATTATCTGGCTCCAGAACCTTGCAAGATTCCAGCAAAAATTCCGCTTCGTCATAGGCGTTGAATTTCATGCCGATGTCGGCAAGCAGGCGCATGGCCTCAACATGGTGACCGTTGCGTTGCAGGAACGCACGGCACAATTGCTCTGCCTTGTAGATACGCCCTTCCTGAATGAAACTGGCAACGCTTAGCAACTCAGGTGGAAGAGCGGAAAGATGGGTATATTGGGCATGCGCAAAATTAGCCGGCCCCTCGCGCCCGGCTTTATCATGCATTTGCGAAAGTATGCGCCAGCTTGCGACCAATGCGCCGTTGTGGGTTACTGCGCGCTGGTAAGCTGCGATTGCCTCTTCGGTCGAACCGCTATCGCGAAAACAATGCCCGCGTTCTTGCCACGCACGGCCGTAACCGGCATCGATGGCGATTAATCTATCAATTGTGGTGAGCGCCGCAGGAACTTGCCGCTGCATCCGCTGCGTTACCGCCAAAGTGTACAGAGCATCAATGTTATCCGGCGCGGCTTCCAATATGCGCGCGCACAAAGCCTCCGCGTCGGCAAAGCGGGCATTTTGCAAATGCGACCGCGCTTCACGCAAAATGGCGTCAATATTATCCGGCGAGGCCTCGGCCAACATTGTCACCTATTCTCCCATATTGTGACGAACGATTGCACGAACCCTGCCGCAATTCGCACGCTTAACGCAATGCCGAAATGCAGAAATGGCAAAGCGCCCCCGGTTTCCCAGGGGCGCCCGCCGTGTTGCTTAAATCTTGTACGAGAAACGTAGGCCGATTGTACGTGGACGCGAGGTCGTTGTACGCAGCTCACCGTCATTCCCGCTCTTGTAAAGCTCGGGACGCGCGTCGGTCAGGTTGTCACCAAACAATTCCAAACGCCACTCATCCTTCGAGACACCAAGCGATGCCCCAGCTGTGGTGTATGAACCAAGGTTCTGCGCAGCCTTTATTGGCGCGATCACGTCGCCAGCACGGACTGTTACACCGTTATAGACTGCAGTGCTGCCGCCGTAACGAATGTCGACATTGTCGATAACGTCAGAGATGCTCTTGCCAACATAATGAATGCCGATTTGCGCGAATGGAGCGAGACCTGAGGCAAGTTCCTTTTCCCAATGCAGACGCGCATTGAACTGGAATTTGGGGCTCAAAGCAAGCGGACCACCCAAAGGACGGAGCACCGTTGTGTTTTTCCGGTACTTCGTCATTTCAGAGTCATTGAACGAAAACGCACTATTGAACGTTAGTTCAGGCGATGTGCGCCACGTTACATCGCCCTCCAAACCTCTGATTCGGGCATCAAGCAAGTTTGTCGTGAATGTTTGGTTCGAGATATTCTGGTCAAAAACAGTGATCTGGATGTTGCTCCAGTCGATCTGATACGCAGCGAAATTGACCTGCAAACGACGATCAAGCAGCGAGAACTTACCACCAACTTCATAGTTTTGCACCTTGTCAGGTACATAGGAACCCAAACGGACAAAGTCTGCATTGGTAGGGCAAATCGCACTTGGTACGCGGCACGGACGACGGTTGAAGCCACCTGGGCGGAAACCATCCGAGTATGTCGCATAAACCAACGAAGATTCGTCGAGGCGATAGGTCAAGTTGGCTTTATACAACGTGCCGCTATACTTTGCTGGCGAAGCGTCAGCGTAAAGTACATTCAAGTTGGCGCTGACATTATACGTCGCTGGACCTGAAGTTGCCGCCGTGTAGGTTCCGGTAGTGGCGTTATAAACACCACGTGCACCACCAAAGCTGCCATTCGACGAACCGTTGATAGAAGCCTTTTCATCATAATAACGAAGACCGCCAGTGAAAGTTAGCTTGTCTGGAACGATATCAAAGGACGCCTCACCATAAGCAGCAAACTGCGTATCCTTACGCTGGATATCGTTGAAGAAGCCGACCTTGACAGGACGAACACTCGTGTCATTAGCATTTACCGAACCATTCGGAGCGCGACGGTAGATATAACCAGCAGCCTCTTGCAGATATGACCAGTCGGTATTGTCGAACAATTTGTTATCATCGTAGAACAAACCAAAGGTACCGCGAAGACGCTTATCGGCGGGCGTTGTTACACGAAGTTCTTGCGTCATACGCTCTGTACGGTTGCGAACCTGATAGCTTTTGTTTGGTGCGTAGCATGTATTACCCGCGGTCTGGGCCCGGCTAGTATAATAAACCCCTGCGTCACATTCATAATAAGGCAAATATAGCCCGATATTAGAATATCCGGCATAATCGGCAACTTGCGTCGCACGATGCTTCATGAACGATCCTGTGTAAATCACGTCAAGCGCGCCCAAACGGCCATTAACGCCCCATGTCGAGAGACTCACGCGGTCACGCAGCGAGTTGTCACCGAACTTTGTAACCTTCAGGTCGCCCACATCAGGTTCGAAGTCGAATACACCGTCAGTGTCGAGTTCCTGACGAACATGCATCAGATCGACAGACCAATCGTCCGTGACTTTCCAAGTCAGCGCAGCACGGGCACCGCGGTAGGTCGCGTCGTTGTAGTTATCTTCTACAAATGCGTCATTGTTGATCGTCTGACGTGTTGGCGCGCGATAGAGGCTGCCCGTGCAATTCGCAACCCCAGCACACGAGGCAATTGCACGCATGACCAACAATGGGTTACCCGTTGGCAATTTTCCAGCAACGCCCACATTGCCGTTGAACGGCATTTGGTATGTTCCTGCGATATTGTCGATATAACCACCCTGACGGTCGGTGTAGAACACAGCGCGGAATGCCAGCTTGTCTTTAACAAGCGGGATGTTGATGAATGCGTCGCCAGCAACGCTTTCTTCGCCACCCTTGGTGAAGGCGTAGCTCGAGTTGAAACCAGCATGGAATTCGCTCGTATCAGGCTTGTTGGTGATGTAGCGGACCGCGCCACCCATCGCACTTGCGCCGAAGAGCGTTCCCTGCGGACCTGCCAGAACTTCGACGCGCTGAAGATCAACCGCATAAAGGTCAAGGTTACGTCCGACGAGCGATGCTGGCGCGTCGTTGATGTACAATGCGACCGTAGGCTGCGCGCCAGCGGTACCAGCAATTTGCAGTCCCGGCGAATCTGTTGAAAGACCGCGGATAAAGATGGACGATGCACCTGGACCACGCGAAGCAGCGCGAACATTCGGCAGATATTCGATCAGCTTGTCGAATTTCGTGATGTTGAGATCGCTTAGCGATTCACCGCCCAAGGCAGTAATTGCAAGCGGCACGCGGTTTGCCGACTCTTCACGGCGTGTTGCGGTCACAACGATATCTGCAATACCGCGGTCCTGCTCTTCAGCTGTTTGCTGCGCAAATGCAGGGTTTATGCCGATGCCGACACTAGCCGATGCAATAACAAGCGCCGCGGTCGAAATTTTCAAATAACTTTTCAATTTTCTTCCCCTCAACCATCCCCAAATAACTGGGGCTTCTAAATCTCCATCAATAAGACTGAAACTGGAGCCCCCGTCAAGCAATTGACCAAATTTTCGTGATTGGTAAATTAAATTCCCCGACCAATCATTTCATCTACATGTTGCGATTAGAAGACCTAATATATGGATGAGAGCAATGGATAGCGTGGACTTCGACGGCTACGCGGTCCCACGTTTTGCGAGATGAGGATTGATAATGCATATGGGCGCAGATTTTGTACTGTTGATTGTGTGCGACGACCGTAAGGGTATCGTCGCAGCGGTGGCCAATTCAATTGCCAGCCAGGACTGCAACATCGTCGAAAGCTCGCAATATGGCGACGAGGTAACCGGACGGTTCTTTATGCGGATCGCCATCAACTGCCCCGCTGATGTGACGACGGAAAGTTTCGAGGCGGCGTTCCTGCCTGTTGCTGCGGCGTTCCGTTTGGAATGGCGCATTCACGATTTGCGTAAAAAGCTGCGCGCGATGATCATGGTTAGCCAAGGCGGCCATTGTCTGAACGACCTTCTTTACCGCACAGCAACCAAGCGGTTGCCGATGGAAATAACAAGCGTCGTTTCCAACCACCAAAATTGGCAGCGCCGCGCAGAGCATGAAGGCATCCCATTCCATCATTTGCCAGTGACGCCAGAAAACAAGCTGGAACAAGAAGCCAAACTGCTGGCGATGGTGGAAGAACAGAATGTCGACCTCGTCATCCTCGCCCGGTATATGCAGGTGCTTTCAGACCAGCTTTGCCGGAAGCTTGATGGGCGCGTTATCAACATTCATCACAGCTTCCTGCCGGGCTTCAAAGGCGCAAAGCCATATCACCGTGCCTATGAGCGCGGCGTCAAAATGGTCGGCGCTACGGCGCATTATGTGACACCCGACCTTGATGAAGGTCCAATCATTACCCAAGACGTGTCGATCGTTGACCATGCCGATACGGTTGACGATTTAATAGCGCAGGGGCAGGAAACCGAAAGCCGGGTTCTGTCGCGGGCGGTCAAGCTGCATCTGGAGCATCGCGTGATGCTGAATGGCAACCGCACGATTGTGTTCAAATAAACGGGCGCAACCCGCCCAACGATTTGGTTAAGTTTAGGAGACCCGATTAATATGAAGACGCGCGCAGCAGTTGCCTTTGAAGCGAAGAAGCCACTTGAGATTGTCGAGCTTGACCTTGAGGGTCCCAAGGCTGGTGAAGTTTTGGTTGAGATCATGGCGACCGGCATTTGCCATACAGATGCCTATACGCTCGATGGCTTTGACAGCGAGGGGATTTTCCCAAGCGTGCTTGGCCATGAAGGCGCAGGGATCGTGCGCGAAGTCGGCGCAGGCGTGACCAGCGTAAAGCCCGGCGATCATGTTATTCCATTGTACACACCGGAATGCCGCCAGTGCAAAAGCTGCCTGTCCGGCAAAACCAACCTGTGCACCGCCATTCGCGCGACACAGGGCAAGGGCCTGATGCCCGACGGCACAACGCGCTTCAGCTATAAGGGCCAGCCGATATTCCATTATATGGGCTGTTCGACATTTTCGAACTTCACCGTGCTTCCGGAAATCGCCGTTGCTAAAATCCGTGAAGACGCACCGTTCCAGTCAAGCTGCTATATCGGTTGCGGCGTCACCACAGGCGTTGGCGCCGTGGTCAACACGGCAAAGGTGCAAGTCGGCGACAATGTCGTTGTCTTTGGCCTTGGCGGCATTGGGCTGAACGTTATTCAAGGCGCACGTCTGGCGGGCGCTGGGATGATTATTGGCGTTGATATCAATCCTGATCGCGAAGAATGGGGCCGCAAGTTCGGCATGACCGCGTTCCTGAACTCCAGGGGCATGAGCCGCGAAGATGTTGTTGCCGCAATCGTGGCCATGACCGACGGCGGCGCAGACTACACCTTTGATGCCACCGGCAACACCGAAGTGATGCGCACCGCGCTTGAGGCATGCCATCGGGGTTGGGGCACCAGCATCATCATTGGTGTGGCCGAAGCGGGCAAAGAGATTGCTACCCGTCCATTCCAACTCGTGACCGGCCGCAACTGGCGCGGCACCGCCTTTGG
>NZ_JBILAF010000070.1:0-11090 GCF_044354325.1 Sphingorhabdus sp.
CCGGACAGTTCGCTGGCGGTGATGGTGTTGTCGAACGTGATGGCTTCGGGCTTTGCGAGCATCGCTTCGAACTCAGCCTTTGACGCATGCATGGCGGCCTGAAACGCGGCCGGGAATTGCGCAATTTTAACCTTGTCCCATGGCGGCACGCCTTCATAGGGCCCGGTCCATTCTTGCAGCAACGCAGGCTCGCTGGCCATGTGGCCGGACTTCATGTCTTTCGCTTGTGCAACCGCCGTCATCGCAACTCCTGACAATAAAAGCGCCGCTGTGCGCAATATGATTTTTCCCGTTTTCACCTAAATTTGCTCCTCTGCATTTTGCGGCCCGTGTGCGCAGGCGCAATGAAAAGGGGGATTAGCGCATCGCGGGCGCGTTGCAAACAAACAGTCCGCTAAAACTGTTTCTTCCAAAATGGATATAAATTGTACATTGCACACACCGCAAACATCGTGCGTTCGCGACGTGACGCCCCTATTCGCATTGCCGGGAGAATATATATGGCAAAACCCCCGCCCACCTTTGATTCCAGCATCAATGGCCGCACGGCCATGATCGTCGGCGGCAATGCGCAACGCATCGCTGAACTCAAACGATTATTGTCCTTAATGGGCTGCACCGCGCTGGTGATGGACGATACACAGCGGACGGATTTCATTTTGGTCCATTTTACGTCCAAAATGGACATACCAGAAGATTTCTTGGCGCGCATATCGCGGTATCTTCAAAGGCATCGGAGCACTGCGTTGGTGTGGACCAATATGGACGGGCTCGAAGACGCTTATGCAGCGCTTCCGCAAGGCCAGTGCCATTTTTTCGTCGACGCTGACTACATTGAGGCGATGCCGATTTTGGCGGGGGCGTTTGGACGGGGCAAAATGGACCGACTGCATGACACGAACCGTGATGTCCCATTCGGATCGCTGCACCGAATCAGCGACGAGCTCGCAGAATTTGCCCGCACTCTTGCCCGCATGGCCGATTCGGAACCCAAAACATCGGTATCCGACAAAGCTCTTTCCTTTCGGCCAGCGCCATTGGGTGGGTTTCAGGGATTTCCATCCGCCAGTGCTATGCGTTCGGACGCGACGGATTCCCAAATGCTGCGCGAGATCATCAAGCTGCGCCGCATGCGGGAGCGTTATTTTCCACCCGATCTGTTCGCGGACCCGGCCTGGGATATTTTGCTAGACCTAAAGGCTGCGGGGCAAGAAGGGCAGCATGTGTCGGTTTCCAGCCTGTGTATTGCCGCTGCGGTTCCCCCGACGACTGCCTTGCGGTGGATTACCGCAATGACCGAAAGCGGCATGCTCGTCCGGCGTCAGGATCCAGCCGATGCACGGCGGGTTTTCATTGAACTGTCGGACGAAACATCTGCCAAGCTGGATGATTATTTTGTCGCAATCGGCATCCGTTCCGCTCCGATCATCTGATTAGGCTTGCAAAAGCCAAAACGCTTTGGCAAAGGCGCGCTTCCCGTAGTGGGGCGCTTAGCTCAGTTGGTAGAGCATCTCGTTTACACCGAGAGGGTCAGCGGTTCGAGCCCGTTAGCGCCCACCATTTTTGGATTATGGCCGATCGAGGCGCCAAAAATGCAGGACACCCCTTCGTCATTCATCGTTTATAAAGCTTTCTGCTGGCATTTTGCCGCAATGCGGGGACTTTTTTCAACTTTGGGCACAGCCATCGTCATATTGTCGGCAGGATTTTTGCCCGACACAGCCTTTGCCCGGGACACCGAGCAACCGGAAATCGCCCATTGCAATGATCCCCGGCACAGACATGTGGTCGTGCGGTCACTGACCGAATCACTGACTGTCCGAAAAACCGAAAAGCAGCGCGTCCGCCGCATATTGATGTAGGGTCAGGACCTATTAGTCCGCTGCGCGCAGCAGCTTTGCCATTTCGGCCTCATCCCATTCGACACCGCCCGCCACGCGCCACACTTCTTTGCCATTGCTGTCATATAATATGGTAGTGGGTAGCGCGATCGCGTTGTTGAACGCCGTCAGCAGTGCATTGTCAGCATCGGTATAGGGTTCCAAATTTTTGACCCCTGTTTCCGTGAAGAACGCGACAACTGGCGCGCGTCCTTCAAGATCTTGCGACACCGCGATCACGTGCATCCGGCCTTTTTCCGACGCCGCCAGCGCGTCCAGCGTCGGCATTTCCGCTTTGCAGGGTGCGCACCATGTTGCCCAGATGTTGAGCAACAACGGCTTGCCTTCAAAATCGGCAAGGCTGACATCCTGACCTTGTGCATCGGCAAAAGGTGCCGATGGCGCTTTTTGACCTGCAAATGTGTAGCTGAGCGTGGCACGCATGCCATTGGCGCTTTCAAGAGTGATATCGGCCTTGTCAGATGCGCCTGCCTTGGCCGTGGATGCGGGTTGCGCTTGCCCCTTGGGTTCGCTTTCTTTATCGCACCCAGCCAGCACTATAAGGATTAAGGCAATTACAAAGCGCATCTCTGATTCCAATAGCATGTGGGGCGGCCGGTTTGGCGAAGGCCCTGGCGTTATCATGCGCGAGATAAATGCCTCCATCCCATTCGACAAGCGTCTTTGGCAGGAAGACATTGCGGGTAGCAAAGCGCATGCCGATATGCTGGCCGCAAACGGGATTATAACGGCGTCAGACAATGCCGCGATCCAAAGCGGGCTCGATAGCATTTACGCCGAATATGCAGCCAATGGCGTGCCCGAAGACCTCACGCTTGAAGATATTCATATGGTCACCGAAACGCGGTTACGTGCGTTGGTGGGTGAGCCTGCGGCACGGCTGCACACCGCGCGGTCGCGCAATGACCAAGTCGCCACCGACTTCCGCCTTTGGGTGCGCAATGCGACCGATGAAATCGATGCGGGCCTGCGCGCATTCCAGTCGGCGCTGGTGACACGTGCCGAAGAACATGCCGATAGCATCATGCCCGGTTTCACGCATTTGCAGGTCGCCCAGCCCGTTACGTTGGGCCATCATCTGATGGCTTATTATGAAATGACAAAGCGCGACCGCAGCCGCTTTGCCGATTGCCGCAGCCGGTTGAACCAGTCCCCCTTGGGCGCGGCCGCACTTGCTGGAACATCCTTCCCGATTGATCGCGCCGCAACGGCATTGGCGCTTGGCTTTGACGGCCCCATGGCGAACAGTCTGGACTCGGTTTCCGACCGCGACTTCGCGCTTGAGTTCCTTTCGGCCGCCGCACAAACGGCGCTGCATCTGTCGCGGTTGGCCGAAGAAATGATCATATGGGCGTCGCAGCCTTATGGTTTCATCAGCCTGCCCGACGCATGGTCGACGGGCAGTTCCATCATGCCGCAAAAGCGCAATCCCGACGCGGCTGAACTGGTGCGCGGACATGCAGGACGGATCATTGGCTGCATGAACAGCCTGATGATCACCATGAAGGGTCTGCCGCTCGCATATTCCAAAGATATGCAGGACGATAAACCGCCTGTATTTGAGGCATATGACCTGCTGGCTTTGTCCATCGCCGCGATGACGGGCATGGTTGCCAATGTGACGTTTAACACACCGCGCATGCGCGAGGTGGCGGCCAGCGGTTTTTCCACCGCTACCGATCTGGCCGACTGGCTGGTGCGCGAATGTGGCATGCCCTTCCGCGAGGCACATCATGTCACCGGCAGCGTTGTCAAATCCTGTGAGGCGCGTGGCATAAGCCTGTCCGACATCACCGTAGACGATCTTTCTGCCATTAATCCGGCGCTCGCGGGCTGCAACTTGCCCGACCTGTCGATCGAAGGATCGGTAAACAGCCGGACGAGTGCTGGCGGCACGGCACCTATGCGCGTAAAAGAAGCCATCAGTACTGCCAAAAAGGAACTTGAGGCATGAAACCGGCGCGTATTAGCTTCATCATTGGCATCGCCCTGTGCGTTGCGGGCTGCGGCAAAGTGGGCGATCTGGAACCCCGCACAGGCAACAGCATGCCGCCGCAAGCTTATGGCCAGACCACGGACCAAACGGCAAAGCTTCTCACGACTCCATCGGTTCAGGCACGGCCAGGGCGCACCGACGAGCTGCTGAAACGGTCCGACCGGCGCGAAGATGATCCGTTCGACATTCCGCCAGGGCAAGAACCCAAACCGTTTGACCCCGAAAAAACCGATCCGTCCGAAAAAACGCCTTCCAAATAAGTATCCCATCCTATGAACTATTTTGACGTTAAAAATGGCGTGTTGCACGCCGAAGATGTCGCGCTGCCCGATATTGCGGCGGCGGTTGGCACACCTGTCTATATCTACTCGCGCGCAACGCTGGAGCGGCACGCGCAAGTGTTCCGCGCTGGCTTGTCGAGCCTTGATAACCCGCATTTGGCCTTTGCCGTAAAATCCAACCCGAATTTGGCTGTGCTCAAGGTGCTCGCGCGTCAGGGCTATGGCGCGGATGTTGTGTCGGGCGGCGAAATGGACCGCGCACTGGCCGCTGGCATGGCACCAGAAGACATCGTGTTTTCGGGCGTTGGCAAGACGGCCGAAGAAATCGTCCGCGCATTGAAGGCAGGTATCGGGCAATTCAATATCGAGTCCGAAGAAGAAGGCCGCGAGCTTGCGACGCTTGCGAACGCGTTGAACTATCAAGCGAACGCCGTGCTGCGTATCAATCCCGATGTCGACGCCGGAACACATGGCAAGATTTCAACGGGGAAAGCCGACAATAAATTTGGCGTGGGCATTCACCGCGCGACGGAAATTTATGGCCGCTTACATGCGTTGCCTGGACTGAATATGCGCGGCGTTGCGGTGCATATCGGCAGCCAGTTGACCAGCCTTGAGCCGCTGGAGACAGCGTTCACAAAAGTCGGTGCGCTGGTGCAGGATTTGCGCGACCAAGGCCATAAAGTCACCCATGTTGACTTGGGCGGCGGCCTTGGCGTGCGCTATCGCGACGGTGACAATCCGCCTGAACCTGCCGAATATGGCGCGATGGTTGCGCGCGTGACCAAGGACTGGGGCGTGCGTTTGATGTTCGAACCCGGCCGTGTCATCGCCGGAAACGCGGGTGTGCTGCTGACACGCGTCATTCGCGTGAAGCCCGGATCGGGCAATGCCCCCTTTGCCATTGTCGATGCCGCGATGAATGACTTGGCGCGGCCCGCGCTGTATGATGCGTGGCATGATTTTGACGCGGTCGAACCAAATGGCCGCAAAATGACCGCCAACATTGTGGGCCCCGTCTGCGAAACCGGCGATACCTTTGCCATGGGCCGCGAAATCGATGTTGTTGAGGCCAATGATCTTGCCGTATTCCGCACAGCTGGCGCTTATGGCGCGACGATGGCAAGCACCTATAACAGCCGCGGCCTCGTCCCCGAAGTGCTCGTCGACGGCGATAAATTCGCGGTGGTGGCGGAACGTATTTCGCCCGAGACGATTTTGGCTGCCGAGCATGTGCCCGACTGGCTGAAATAAGGATAAAGCTTTGGACCAGCTCCCCATTTTCGTAAATCTGAAGGGCCGAAATGTCATTTTGGTCGGTGAAGGCGAAATGGCGGATGCGAAACGGCGGCTGATTGAACGCGCGGGCGGCATTTGCGTCGACGCCGCCGATCACACGGCACGGATTGCCTTTGTCGCAATCGCGGACGAGGACGAAGCCCGCATTGCTGCGGACGAATTGAAAGCCCGTGGCTTGCTGGTCAACGTCGTCGACCGCCCCGAAGTTTGCGATTTTACGACACCGGCGATTGTCGACCGGACCCCTGTGTTAATTGCAGTTGGCACCGGCGGCGCATCGGCGGGTATGGCCAAGGCCATTCGCCAGCGTATCGAAACACTGCTACCCGAAACATTGGGCCCGCTGGCCGAAGCCATTTCCCGCGCCCGCAGCAAAATTCGCGCGCGTTGGTCCGAAGGGGCGGAGCGCCGACGTGCATTGGATCAGGGTTTCGCCGCCGGTGGCATGCTTGACCCGTTCGGCACGCATGACGACGCGACGGTCGACAATTGGATTATGCAGGCCGAAAATCCCAAAGGCGACCGGTTGATCGAAATTGCACTGCTCTCCACCAATCCCGATGACCTTACGTTGCTCACGGCGCGGCTGCTTGGTGAAGCCGACAATGTGTTTCATGATCCCGGCGTGCCAGCGGCCATCCTCAATCGTGCGCGCGCCGATGCTGTTCGGCACGCAAGTGCGCCGCCAGCGCCACCGCCCGAAGGCCTGTCACTGTTCCTGCGGTTGCCGTTGGCGCAAGGATAGGGCATGACGACAGCGTAAATAGTCGCAAGGTCTTCATTGTGTCCGCTTTCCCATCTAAAATTTGCTTTTACGGCTGTGGTAATATGGGGGGCGCCATGCTGCGCGGTTGGCTTGCTGCCGATGTTGCACCCCCCACCTTCCACATCATCGATCCGGTTGCCCAAAACCTGCCAGAGGGCGTCCATGTCCATCGGTCGTCTGCGGCATTGGACACGCGCTTTGATGTCGTCATATTGGGTATCAAGCCGCAGCTTTTGGCTGAACTGACGCCCGAAATAGGGCGAATTCTCGCCCCCGGCGCGACATTGATATCCATACTTGCCGGAACCACGACGAATACGCTGTCCGCGTATTTTCCCGATGTGCGCATCATCCGGCTGATGCCCAATTTGGCCGCCGCAATTGGCAAGTCCCCGCTGGGTGTTTTTGCACCACATGACGATGCGCAGCAACGGGCAGAGATAGCATCGTTACTGGCTCCGCTGGGCGCGGTCATCTGGATCGACGACGAAGCGCATATGGACGCCGTCACGGCGCTTGCCGGGTCCGGGCCAGCGTTCGTCTATCGCTTTATTGACGCACTGACCCAAGGCGGTGAAGCTGCCGGATTGCCGCGGGATATTGCCGCACAACTGGCGCTGGCAATGACCGAGGGCGCAGCGATCTTGGCCGCGACCTCGCCGGAAACGCCAACTGATCTGGCGCGGCGCGTGACCAGTCCGGGCGGCACCACCGCCGCAGGGCTCGCGGTGCTGGATGCGGATGCGGCGTTGAACGTACTGATGACCGATACATTGCGCGCCGCGCGTGACCGGGGCGCTGAGCTGGCCAAGGGAGACGCGACGTGAAGCTTAAAATTGCACTCATCTTAAGCTGCGTCGCTTTTGCGTCGTCGGTGTCCGCAATGGCCCCAACGCTACCATCGACCGAACGGGCCGCCGCAAATCTTGCCAAGGCTGGGCCAATTGAAAGTTTGGACCTGTCGCAATTGGCCGACGGCATTGATGCTGGCGCGTTGAACAGCGAAGCGATTACGGCCGCCTATCTGGCGCGGATTGCAGCGGTCGATGACAGCGGGCCCATGCTGAATGCAGTCATCGCCACCTTCCCCGATGCGATTGAACAGGCGCGCGCCATGGATGCGGAGCTGCGCGCCGGCAGATATCGCGGGCCAATGCATGGTATTCCGGTCTTGGTGAAGGATAATGTCGAAGTGGCCGGACCCGTCGCGACGACCGCGGGGTCATTGGCCTTGGCCGGTAATATCACCAATCGTGATGCACCGTTGATTGCGCGGCTGCGCGCGGCGGGCGCCGTCATTTTGGGTAAAACCAATTTGAGCGAATGGGCCAATATCCGGTCGGATAACTCCACCAGCGGATGGAGCGCAGTGGGCGGCCTCACAAAGAACCCGCACGCGCTTGACCGTAACAGCTGCGGCTCATCCAGCGGCAGTGGTTCTGCAACCGCTGCGGGCCTTGCGGCGGGCAGCATTGGGACGGAAACCGATGGATCGATCACCTGCCCCGCTGGCGTCAGCGGCGTGGTCGGTTTCAAACCCACCGTCGGCTTGGTGTCGCGCCGCTATATCGTGCCGATCAGCCACAGTCAGGACACCGCAGGCCCCATGACCCGTTCGGTCCGTGATGCCGCCATCATGCTCACGGCAATGGCGGGCACCGATCCACAGGACGCCGCGACCGCCGATGCGGACACATGGCGCGGCGATTACAGCAAGGGTCTTTCCGTCGATGCGCTAAAAGGCATGCGGATTGGCGTTCTGCGTGCGCCGAATGTCGACGCCGCATTATTTGATGCGGCCCTTGCCACATTGAAGGCTGGCGGCGCCGAAATCGTCATGCTGGATGGCAGCAAGATCGACCGCCAGAAAATCGGACAAGGCGAATTCAAGGTGCTTCTGGCCGAATTAAAGGCGGACCTTGCAAGCTATTTGCAAGGCCTACCCGAAGGCCTCGTCCCCCATAAAACGCTTGCCGATGTCATTGCGTTCAACAAGGCGAATGCCGACACAGAGTTGCAGTATTTTGGACAAGACACCTTTGAAACCGCCGACAAGGAAAACGGGCTAGACGATCCCGCTTATCTGCAAGCACTGGCAACGTCACGCGGCCTCGCCTCGGCGGCGCTCAATCAGTTTTTTGCCCGTGATAAAATTGATGTCATCATCGCCCAGACCAATGGTCCGGCGTGGCTCTCCACACTTGGCAAAGGCGATGCCTTTTCGGGACCAAGCGCAAGCCAATTGCCCGCCGTTGCCGGCTTTCCGCATTTGACGGTGCCCATGGGTCTGTTGGCTGGCCTGCCGGTCGGGTTAAGCTTCATCGGGCCAAAATGGCATGACCATAAGGTGTTGAAGGCTGGATATGCCTATGAGCAGCTTTCAAAAGCACGTGTTTTGCCCAAATTTTCGTCAACGATAGAAGGCAAATAATGGTTTCTCCTGGACCCGATTTGGCCACTATTTTGCCCGTCGGCGCGGGTTTTGATCCCGCGCTGGTCAACCGCCTGCTGCGCAGCTTTGGTCATGGTGGGTTTTTGGGTATGGATTATGTCGGCCATGGCGCTGACTGGGTGGAGCTGGCCATCGACTGGCGTGAAGACCTTGTTGCCGACCCCGATACCGGTATCCTGGCGTCGGCCGTGATCATAAGCCTGATGGACAATGCCACCAGCATGTCGATTTGGACGAAGCTGGGTGAGTTCAGGCCGCAAGTGACCATGGACCTGCGGATCGACTATCTCCGCCCGTCACCAGCGGGCGAACGGGTATATGGCCGTGGCATCTGCTATCATTTGACCAACAGCATCGGCTTTGTTCGCGGCTTTGCCCATAATGGCAATCCGGACGAGCCCTTGGCGCATGCAAGCGGGACATTCATTCGTATCGGAGACCGCATATCATGACCGATAGCCCATCCGTTCTGCCGCCTTATGCCCAAGCCTTGGACATGACGGTCGTTGACGATATCAATGGCGCGCCCGTGATCGGCATGCCCTTTGCCGACCGTGTGCAAGGCCGTCCGGGGTTTCTGCATGGTGGCGCCATATCCGGATTGCTCGAAATCGCGGCCATCGCCGCGGTTCACCGCGCCTTACAGGCCAAGGGTAGCGATTCTGCCATTAAGCAAGTCAATGTCACCGTCGATTTCATGCGCGGCGGGTTAGGCCAGATGACCTATGCGGTGGGCGAGGTAACGCGGCTTGGCCGCACGATGGCCAATGTCGAAGCCCGCGCGTGGCAGGATGATCGGGATAAGCCCATTGCCATGGGCCATATGCACTATCTGATTAAGGCCAAGCGCGAAGACGCGGCCTGACGTTATGCTTCGCCGTGCGTTTCGATGAGCGCGCTGGCAATGGCTTCTTCGGGTGATTTGTCGCCCCAGATGATGAACTGGAACACCGGGTAGAAACGTTCGCATTCGTCAATCGCGACGTCGATGATGGTTTGTGCCTGATCCACACCCAACAATCCATTGGGCGCCATCAAACTGCCATGGCGGAACAACAATATGCCGTTCGCGGACCACATGTCGAAATGCCCAAGCCACAATTGTTCATTGATAAGGCCGAGCGCCGTGTACACGCTCGCGCGCTTGTCCACCGGTACGGTGATATCCGGCAGGATGATAAGCTGCAGCGCATTGTCATCTTCACGCCAGATAGCGCGGATCTGGTAGCTGGCCCAGCTGCCCTTATACTCGGCGGTAATCTCGTCCTCGCCCTCAAGCTCGAACGACCAGCCGCGCGCTTCGAACAATGCGGCGAGCATGTCTACGGGCGCGGATTCGTCCCGTTCAAATTGCTCATATTGTTCGTCTGCGTCGTGCATAAAATTGCGCCTGTTATGATGCCATCGATTCTGCCCCTTGACTGACTTGCGCGCAAGGGACTTGCGATGCTGCGCAACACAAGCTTGTGGGCCGACTGTGGAAAAGTTCAAATCGGGCGGATTATGGACTTATTTGGAAGGCTTGGCCTTTGCGGGCGCAGTGCCACCTTTCGCTTTAAGCGCGGCTTCCAACGCAGCCACCCGCTTACCGAGCGCATCGGCTTCGGCGCGGGCATTGGCCGCGAGCGTTTTTACGGCGTCAAATTCTTCACGCGACACGAGGTCCAGACCGCCAGCCCATTCGCGGGCGCGCTCACGCATGCTCGCTTCGGCTTCGCGGCCCATGCCAGCGACTGTTCCGGCAACGCCATTCAGTACCTTGGCCAAATCATCAAAAATGCGCTTTTCGCTTTGCATGTCATTCACTCCATTGCGGTCGGGAGATTAACCGCCATTGCCTATCTGGGAACTCGTAGCGGGCACGTAAAGGCTTTCTGCATCAGGATTCAACTGATCGATCTGAAAATTCAGTATCGATGCAAAGCTAATCCACACCAAATAAGGCACCATCAACCATGCCGCAGCCTTGCGAACGCGCGCAAATGCGAAGGTTGTAGCAATCGCGACACCCAGCATCACAAGAATGATGAAAAACGCGGCCGTCACTTCATGCTGGCCAAAAAATATCGGCGACCAGCTGAGGTTGATCACAAATTGCAACAGAAATAGGCCAATCGCCACAGTGCGGATCCGCGCGCCACGCGCGGCGAGCACCATCGAAAGGGCAAGCCCCATCATCACATATAATGTTGGCCAAACCACACCGAACACCCAGCCCGGTGGCTGAATGGCGGGTTTAATCAAGGCTTGATACCATGCGTTCTCGGCGGTTGACCCTGACATGGTGCCGGAGAGAAACCCAAGAAACATCGTGAGCGGAATGATAATCAACGCCCAGCGCAATAACGACATGCGAGGCTGCGATGCGGATGCGATCTGGTTCATACCAAGGCTC
>NZ_JBILAF010000165.1:0-3030 GCF_044354325.1 Sphingorhabdus sp.
CGGACGTCGCCATAGGCACCGTTGCCAATCTGGGCGGTGTCGCAGAAGTGTTGCACAATAATGCCAATCGCCCTCGGCTCGGCAACGCGGTCTATGGTTTGTTCGGGCGCGATTTTGTGACCAAAGACAATGTGCGCACGATGGTGGTCGTTGTCACCCACCGCCAATGGGCGAACCTTATCGGTGCGCTTGGTTTGACGGCGCAGGTGGAGGCGATAGAGGCGGAGCGCGGAGTGAGCTTCGCCAAAGACGATGGGCTTCGCTTTCAGCACCGCGATGCGCTTTATCCGTTGTTTGAACGGGCAATTGGTTCGCTCGATCACGCGGTGATGGCGTCAACGCTTGATGAGGCCGGAATTGTTCATTCGGCCTATCGAACGATGTTGGACGCTGCGCATGATCCACGCTTGGTTGGTAATAACCCGATGTTTAGCGACTTTGACGCAAACCCGTCGGGCTTCAATTATCCTGCGGCTGGTGCTTTTGGCACTATTCCCCAATTGCCGCGTGGCGACGCAAAAGCAGCGCCGCGCAATGGGGCGCATAGCGAGGAAATATTGAGTGCTACGCTCGGCCTATCCTCGGGCGAAATTGCCCGTCTCATCGACTCTGGAACAGTAGGAATTGCCAAATGAATACGCTTCGCCGTGCCGCCATCGTCGCCCCCATCCGTACGCCCGTCGGCAAATTTGGCGGCGCGCTTTCTTCGTTAAATGCAGGTGAGCTGGGCGGCATCATATTGAAAGCGCTTGTCGAGCGGACGAAGATTGACCCGTCCCGCGTGGACGATGTTGTGTTCGCGCAAGGATATGGCAGCGGTGAGGCCCCGTGCATCGGGCATTGGTCATGGCTGGCCGCTGGCTTGCCGATTGAAGTGCCGGGTTACCAGATCGACCGTCGTTGCGGATCTGGCCTGCAGGCGATCGTGAATGCCGCGATGATGGTCCAGACCGGTGTGAGCGATATGGTGGTCGCAGGCGGATGCGAAAGCATGTCCAATGTTGAACATTACACCACCGACATCCGCAAAGGCGTTCGGGCGGGCAATCTGACCTTGCATGACCGGTTGACCCGCGGACGCGTGATGAGTCAGCCCGTCGAACGCTTTGGTGTGATCACCGGTATGATTGAAACCGCCGAAAATCTGGCCAAAGACCATGACATCAGCCGCGAAGCATGTGACGCCTATGCAGCCCGATCGCACCAGCGCGCGGCGGCGGCATGGGCCAATGGTCTGTTTGACGATGAATTGGTGCCCGTCAGCATCGCGCAACGAAAAGGCGATCCAATCGTCTTTGATCATGATGAAGGCTATCGCGCGGATGCGACGCTTGAGACAATGGCCGCGTTACGGCCGCTCGAGGGCGGCGTGGTCACTGCGGGCAATGCCAGCCAACAAAATGACGCTGCAGCCGCATGCCTTGTCGTCGCAGAGGACAAGCTTGAAGAACTTGGCTTGGAACCGATCGCCTATTTCCATAGCTGGGCAGCAGCCGGTTGCGAGCCATCACGCATGGGCTTTGGTCCCGTTCCAGCGACAGAGCGGCTCTTTGCCCGCAATGGCCTTTCTTGGGACGATATCGGACTGATTGAATTGAACGAGGCATTTGCACCGCAAGTGCTCGCCTGTCTCAAAGGATGGGGCTGGTCGGATGATGATAGCCGTCATGACATGCTGAATGTCAACGGTTCCGGCATTTCGCTTGGTCACCCAATCGGGGCAACTGGCGGCCGTATATTGGCGAACCTTACCCGTGAAATGCAACGCCGCGATGTGCGCTTCGGGCTTGAAACAATGTGCATTGGCGGTGGTCAGGGCATAGCGGCGGTGTTTGAACGCGCATGAGTTTTGCGGCCGCTCTCGAAGCTGCTGAGGGCTACCGCGATGCGGCGAAGGCGGCGCTGTCCGACCGGGTAAAAGAGCGGTCGATGGATGCCGACCAACGTGCGGCCCACGGCTTTTCGTGGATTGCGACAAGCGTGGCTGCGCTCGAAGCCGTGGCGGATTGGCTTCGCCTGCATAATGACGGAACCGAAGTTGATCGAAACATTGCGACGCTGATTTTTGCCGAAACGCTTGGGCAATTGACCGGCGGATTGCCGATGGGACAGAATGAGATATTCCGTCCCGTTGATCTTGGCATGTCGCAACAGGCGGCACTGTTGGCCGCACGTTGCGCAGATTTATTGGGTGCAGATCATGCGGCGGTGCGCGCCGATGTCGCGCAGGCGCTGGCGTCAGGTGCGATGCCGAGCGAAAGCCTTCATGACGCAGAGCTTGATGCCATTCGCGATCAATATCGCCGCTTTACCAATAGCGAGATTTTGCCGCACGCGCATCGCTGGCATTTGGCCAATGATTTGATCCCCGATGATACGATTTCGGCAATGGCGGCGCTTGGCACTTTCGGCGTGTGTATTCCTACCGAATATGGCGGGCTTGGCTTATCCAAGCTGGTCATGTGCGTGATAACCGAAGAGCTCTCGCGTGGATGGATTGGCGCGGGTTCGCTGAGCACGCGGTCTGAAATCGCCGGTGAATTGATCTCCATGGGCGGTACAGAGGCACAAAAGGCGCATTGGCTGCCGAAAATTGCGAGCGGAGAAATTTTGCCGACCGCCGTGTTTACCGAACCCGACACAGGGTCTGACCTCGGCGCGCTGCAAACCCGCGCGCAACGGACCGCTGATGGATGGACGATCAATGGTGCAAAGACATGGATTACGCATGGCAGCCGCTCCGATCTGATGACCATGCTTGTGCGCACTGTGCCCGATGCGAAAGGCTATGCGGGGCTGTCGATGCTGCTCGTCCCCAAGCCGCGCGGAACGGATAGCGACCCGTTTCCGGCGACGGGCATGTCCGGCAGTGAGATCGAAGTGCTGGGCTATCGCGGCATGCGCGAATATGCGTTGCAATTTGATGGCATGCTTGCCCCTGAAGATGCTTTGTTGGGCGGCCAAGAGGGGCAGGGATTCAAGCAATTGATGCGCACATTTGAAGGCGCACGTATCCAGACCGCAGCCCGC
>NZ_JBILAF010000071.1:0-10995 GCF_044354325.1 Sphingorhabdus sp.
CAAGTGATTCGTCGAGAAGTGCCGCGAAATCGTCGCGGGTCGGGTTTGGCGAAGTTGCCATAGGTTAGAGTTTCCTTACGTACTTTTTGTCCGGCCAGTCGGTTGGTTCCGACGGTCTTTGACCAGAAATGCCCTATTGCCCGAATAGCAATAAAGCGTTCGTTTTAAGCGCGTTACAAAAGCATTTATCCGTCATGCTGAATTTATTTCAGCATCCATCGTGCCACACAGACCATAAGGTGTAGAGGCGAAATAGACCCTGAAACAAGTTCAGGGTGACGGCGTTCTTCATTTGAAACGCCCCGCCACTCAACTCTGCCGGAGTTTACCCTCCACCAGCGCAATCGCAGCTTGAACGGCGCCGCCTATAGTCAAATCGCCGGTATCAAGCAATAGCGCGTCTTGCGCGGCTTTTAACGGGGCATCGGCCCGCCCCATGTCGCGTGCGTCGCGGGCGTGAATATCGGCAAGAATATCGGCAAAGCGCACGTCGATCCCGTGCCGCTGCATTTCGGCATAACGCCGCTGCGCCCGCACCTCGGCAGGGGCGGTTACAAACAGCTTCACATCGGCATGCGGCGCGATCACTGTCCCGATGTCCCGTCCGTCCAACAAGGCACCGCCGGGTTGGTTGGCAAAATCCACCTGACGCTTGTTCAATGCCGCGCGCACTTCGGGGTGGATCGATACACGGCTAGCTAACCCGCCAACTTCTTCGTTCCGCAAGATCGGGTCATCAAGCAAGCTGTCGGGAAAATCACATCCAGCCAAAGCGTCGGCCGGATCGTCGGGGTTGCCATTGTGTAATTGCACCTGCCGACCCACCGCGCGGTACAACAGGCCGGTATCCAGAAACGGCAGGCCGAAATGCGCGGCCAATGCCTTTGCCAACGTGCCCTTGCCCGAGGCAGTTGGCCCGTCGACGGCGATAATCACTGTGCAACCTGAAGATTGTGTATCATCGCCTCGAACGTCGGAAAGCTCGTCGCGATGGGCGATACATCATCGACCGTCACGGGGTGGTAGCAATGCTGTCCGGCCACGGCAAAGCTCATGGCGATACGGTGATCAAGCGCGCTGTTGATCGTTGCGCCGCCCTCCAGCGGTTCGCCGCTTGTGCCTTGAATGACAAGGCCGTCTTCGCGTTCTTCGACCTGCGCGCCAATGGCTTTCAGGCCCGTCGCCATTAATGCCAACCGGTCGGACTCTTTCACGCGCAGCTCGTCGAGGCCGCTGGTGATGGTCTGTCCTTGCGCCATGCACGCGGCGACGAAGAATACGGGAAATTCGTCGATCATGCTCGGCGCGATGTCGGGTGGCACTTCGATGCCGTGCAAAACCGAATGGCGCGCGGTGATATCCGCGACAGGTTCGCCGCCGACTTCGCGTTCGTTGGCGTAGGTCAAGTCAGCGCCCATCGCTTCCAGCATCTTGAAAATACCGGTGCGCGTCGGGTTCATGCCGACATGCGTCACGGTCACTTCGCTGCCGGGGGTAATGAGCGCCGCGACAATCGGGAAGGCCGCCGATGAAGGGTCGCCGGGTACGTCGATCGTCTGCGGCTTCAGTTCTGCTTCGCCGACAAGCCGGATATGGCGCACACCATCGGCGTCGATTTCAACCGTCAGATCCGCGCCAAAGCCGCGCAGCATCCGTTCGCTGTGGTCACGCGTGGGGACGGGTTCAATCACTTCGGTGATGCCGGGTGTGTTAAGACCGGCCAGCAACACGGCGCTTTTTACTTGGGCAGAGGCGACCGGCAGATGATAGCGGATCGGCACCGCAGGGACCAAGCCGCGCACCATCAGTGGCAAGGTTCCGCCGGGGCTGGCGGTGAATTCGGCGCCCATTTGGCTGAGCGGATCGATAACGCGGCCCATCGGGCGTTTCGATAAGGACGCATCGCCAATGAATGTTGCGGTGAGCCGGTGGCTGGCCACGAGGCCCATCAACAAGCGTGTCGACGTACCGCTATTGCCCATATCGAGCGCGCTTGCGGGTTGCATCAGGCCGCCAACGCCAACGCCGTGGACGGTCCAGCATCCTTCACCTGTGCGTTCGATCTGTGCGCCCATCGCGCGCATCGCGGCGGCGGTCGCCAGCACGTCTTCGCCCTCGAGCAGACCGGAAATCCGGCTTTCGCCAACGGCCAATGCGCTGAGCATCAGCGACCGGTGCGAGATGGATTTGTCTCCGGGTACCTTCACTGTGCCGCGAAGCGGCCCTTGCGAACGGAAACTGGCGGGGCGGGGTTGAACGCTATGCATGACGTTTTGCGCTTTGCGGATGATGCGTGGCCAAGTCAACGACCACAGTAATTTTTGACAGCGGCGCGTCGCTGTGGCAAAGGCCGCGCCAATTGACGGTGATTCACAGATGTGCATCGCCCTTCCAAGCCAGTTTAAAAAGGATTTGAGCCCGCCATGATCAAGGCTGAATGGGGAACCAAGCGCACTTGCCCGAAATGTGGTGTTCGTTTTTACGATCTGACCAAGGACGAGCCGGTTGAATGCATTGAATGCGGCAACCAGTGGACACCTGAGCCAGTTTTGAAGTCGAAGCAGCCATTGCCGTTTGAAGAAGCCGAAAAGAAGAAAGACGATTCGGATCTGGCCGATGACGATCTCGACATTGACGTCGATGCCGTTGACGGTGACGTATCGCCAGACAATGATGTCGACCTTGGCGGTGACGAAGATCTCGGCGTTGCTGGCACCGAAGACGAACCAGACGACATCTAATCTTCGGACTTGAAATATATAGGAGCGCCCGCTAGTGGCGCTCCTCACCAAGGCTGCCCCACGGGCGGCCAGATGGGGCCTTAGCTCAGCTGGTAGAGCGCTACACTGGCAGTGTAGAGGTCAGGGGTTCGACTCCCCTAGGCTCCACCAACCTTCGCTAAAGCTACGGCTGGCAGGCCAGTCGGAGTTTTAGCGAGGGTTGTCCGCCGAAGCCGCAGGCGTAGGAGGACTGTTTTAGATGCCGCATCACGTTTACATCATTCAAAGCGAAACGCATCCGAGCGAGTTTTATACCGGGATGTGCTCAGACGTTGCGAGCCGTCTTGCCGACCACAATTCCGGAAAGTCGAGCCACACGTCGAAGTTCAAACCATGGAAGCTTGTTTTCCACTGTTGGTTCGATGAACCTCAAAAAGCCGTGGCATTCGAAAAATATCTCAAATCAGGTTCGGGTCGTGCATTTGCATCGAAGCGACTGCGCTAGTAAAAACCGCCATACTCCCCTAAAGGCCAACACATGCATTTTCTCGACCAAGCAAAAATCTTTATCCGTTCCGGCGCCGGTGGCCCGGGAGCGGTCAGCTTTCGTCGTGAAAAATATGTGCAATATGGCGGCCCAGACGGCGGCAATGGCGGAAAGGGTGGCGATATCATCTTTGAAGCGGTCGCTGGACTGAACACGCTTATCGATTTCCGTTATGCGCAGCATTTCAAAGCCATGCGCGGTATTCAGGGCATGGGCCGTGATCGCCACGGTGCCTATGGCGATGACTTGGTCATTCAGGTGCCTGTGGGCACACAGGTGCTGGCCGATGATGAAGAACGCTCGCTTTTGCTCGATTTGACCGAGGTCGGCCAACGCGTTGTGTTCTTGCGCGGCGGCGATGGCGGTCGCGGTAACGCATCGTATAAAAGCTCAACCAACCGCGCGCCGCGTCAGCATGGCCCCGGTTGGCCGGGCGAAGAAATGTATGTCTGGTTGCGCCTGAAATTGCTGGCCGACGCCGGACTTGTCGGCATGCCCAACGCGGGCAAATCGACCTTCATCAATCAGGTGTCCAATACCAAGGCCAAGGTGGGCGATTATCCGTTCACGACGACACGCCCGCAATTGGGTGTGGTTGAACATAAATCGCGCGAGTTCGTTCTGGCGGATATTCCAGGGCTTATCGCTGGCGCAGCCGAAGGCGTTGGCATTGGCGATCGCTTTTTGGGCCACATCGAACGTTGCCGTATCCTCATCCATTTGATCGACGCGACGCAGGATGATCCCATTGCCGCGTGGCATATCGTGTGTGACGAACTGAGCGAATATGGCGCGGCGTTGGATGAAAAGCCGCAGATTGTTGCGCTCAACAAGGGCGATTTGCTTGATCCCGAATTGATGGCCGACATTGCCGAGCAATTGCAGGCAGCCGGCGCTTTGGACGTGATATCCATTTCCGGCGCGACGGGGCAGGGCGTTGATCTTGTGCTCGACCGGATCTTGGAAG
The DNA here is from genome assembly GCF_044354325.1 of Sphingorhabdus sp. Lineage (GTDB taxonomy): Bacteria > Pseudomonadota > Alphaproteobacteria > Sphingomonadales > Sphingomonadaceae > Sphingorhabdus_B. The sequence goes on from NZ_JBILAF010000071.1 coordinate 4,235, forward strand.
CGCTGCCCGCCAAAAGCGGGATTGAAGGCGCAAAGGCCGATGGCATCACCGAGGACGGGACATGGTCGCCGATCTAAACGCCGCATTCCTGCCGACATCTTGCCCGCTGTTGGTGGTCAAGGTCGGATCGTCGCTGCTGGTGCAGCCCGACGGGAATGTGCGGCGGCAATGGTTGGAAACGCTCGTTGCGGATATCAGCGCGCGGCATAAGGCCGGGCAGCGGATCGTTATCGTCACCTCAGGCGCGATTGCATTGGGTGCGCGCCGTCTGGGCTTTGAAAAAGGCGGCCGCAGCAGCCTCGCCGATGCGCAGGCCGCGGCATCGGTTGGGCAAATTGTGCTGTCGGGCATTTGGGCGGAGCTGTTGGACGCCCAGTCGCTTGCTGCGGCGCAAATGCTCGTGACGCTTGATGATCTGGAGGATCGCCGTCGCTACTTGAATATTGCCGCCACGCTGGATCGCCTTTTGGGTGCAGGAGCCGTTCCCGTCATCAATGAAAATGACAGCGTCGCCACCGAAGAAATCCGCTTTGGCGACAATGACCGGCTCGCCGCCCGCGTGGCGCAGGCGGCTGGCGCGAGTGGGGTGATTTTGCTGTCGGATGTCGATGGCCTGTTCGACCGCGCGCCACATTTGCCGGGTGCGACATTGTTGCCGACAATCGAAAAAATTGACGGCCGCGTGCGCGTGATGGTCGCTGAGGGTTCATCCTCTGGCATGGGATCGGGCGGTATGGCGTCCAAGCTGGATGCCGCCGATATTGCGACACGCGCAGGCATTGGACTGGTCATCGCCTCCGGACTTCGCGATCACCCGCTTGCCGCACTTGAAACAGGCGGACCTTCGACCTTTTTTGCGCCGCGCGACGGAGGATCAGCGCGCAAAAGCTGGTTGGGCGGACGGCTGACCGTCAAGGGCCGCATCCGCGTCGATGCTGGCGCCATAAAAGCGCTCAGCTCGGGCAGCAGCTTGTTGCCTGCAGGCGCCTTGTCGGTGGAGGGTGAGTTTAAACGTGGCGACGTCATCGACATCAGTGATGATGACGGCGTTGCGGTCGCGCGCGGCCTGTCCGAATATGATGCCGTCGATGCCGCCCGCATCTGCGGCCATCGTTCCAGCGAATTGGCGGATATTTTGGGCACCGTGCCCCGCTCCGTCCTTGTCCACCGCGATCAGTTGGTCCTTTTGTGAAAACAGTCGCGCTGACAGGAGCGACGGGTTTTGTCGGACGGATCACGCTGGATCGGTTGATTGCCGCTGGCTGGCATGTCCGCGCACTGACGCGGCGGGATCAGCACAAAAAAGCGGGCGTCAGTTGGGTTCATGGCAGCTTAAATGATACCGCAAGCCTCAACGAATTGTGCACAGGTTCCGATGCTGTGTTGCATGTCGCAGGCGTGGTCAATGCGCCCGACGCTGCTGGCTTCGAAAGCGGGAATGTTACCGGCACAGCCCATATCCTCGCCGCTGCCCAATCGGCCGGCATCAGCCGTTTTGTCTGCGTCTCCTCGCTTGCTGCGCGCCATCCGGAGCTTTCGATGTATGGCGCAAGCAAGGCCACGGCAGAGGCGCTCGTGCGCACATCATCGCTCGACTGGACCGTCATTCGTCCACCCGGAGTGTACGGCCCCGGCGACACCGAAATGTTCGATATGTTCCGCATCGCCGCCAAAGGATGGGCCTTGCTGCCGCCGCGCGGAAGGGTGTCGGTCATTCATGTCGATGATCTCGCCCGCTTGCTGGTGACGTTGCTGTCGGCGGATAATGTGTCGAAATGCGTGTTTGAGGCGGATGACGGAACAAAGGGTGGGTGGACCCACGCCGGTTTTGCCAAGGCGATTGGCGCTGCGGTCGGGCGCGATGTCATAACGGTGCACGCGCCTGCGTTTCTGCTGAAATTTGCTGGATGGGCCGACCGTGCGGTGCGCGGTGCAAAGGCGAAATTGACGCCCGACCGTGCCAATTATCTCGCGCACCCCGACTGGACAATCAATCGCGATGCCGCGCCCGCACCCCAGCTTTGGACGCCGGAAATCGCGACGCCCAAGGGGTTGAAAGACACCGCAAGCTGGTATCGCGCGCAAGGGTGGATGTAGGTGCATGGCTTTGCCCTCATACTGCCTTATTCCCTTGCCATAGCGCGCCCATATGGCGCATTGCCCGTCACATAATTTGAGGATTTACGTATGACCGACCGCAGCGAAATGTTTGATCGCCTAAAGGGCCTGATTGAGCCATTTAACAAAAAAGGTGTCGAGGTTGGTGAGACCACCACTTTTGCAGGTGATTTGGAATGGGACAGCCTGACCGTCATGGATTTTGTCGCTGAAGTCGAAGACTGTTTCGACATCGTCATCAGCATGAATTTACAGGCGGAAATCGAAAATGTCGGCCAACTGGTCGACGCGGTTACCAAGCTGACCGCAGCCTGATCCAAACGGACGCCTGATTTTAACGGAAGACGTGCATGACTGACTTATTCTCCAAATTTGATGCCCTGATTGCGCAACGTGAAGGCTTGCTCGCCACTGGCGTAAAAGACCCGTTCAGCCTTGTGATGGAAGAGGTGAAATCGCCGACCGTTGCTGTCGTGAATGGCAAGGAAACCATCTTGCTTGGCACCTATAATTATATGGGCATGACCTTTGACGATGATGTCATCGCCGCGGGCAAGCAGGCTTTGGACGAATTTGGCGCAGGCACGACCGGCAGCCGCGTTTTGAACGGCACATTTCAGGGCCACAAGGAATGCGAAGACGCGTTGAAGGAATTTTACGGAATGGACCATGCGATGGTCTTTTCCACGGGCTATCAGGCGAACCTTGGCATCATCAGCACGATTGCGGGCAAGGGCGATTATATCATTCTGGATATCGACAGCCATGCGTCAATCTATGACGGCTGCAAAATGGGCGATGCCGAAATTGTGGCCTTCCGCCATAATGACGTCGAGGCCCTCGAAAAACGGCTGAAGCGCCTGCCCGCTGATGCGGGTAAGCTTGTCGTGCTTGAAGGTGTCTATTCGATGCTGGGCGATGTTGCGCCGCTCAAGGAAATGATCCGCGTTTCGAAAGAAGCAGGTGCGATGATCCTTGTCGACGAAGCGCATTCGATGGGCTTCATCGGTGAAAATGGCCGCGGCGTGGCCGAAGAGCAGGGCGTGTTGGACGATGTCGATTTCGTCATCGGCACATTCTCCAAATCGGTCGGAACCGTCGGCGGTTTCTGCGTTTCGAACCATCCGAAGTTTGAAATTATGCGGCTTGTTTGCCGCCCTTATGTGTTCACGGCGTCATTGCCACCAGCGGTCGTCGCTTGTTCGGCCGCGAGCATTCGCAAGTTGATGCACAATGGCAACAAGCGCGCGCATTTGTGGGAAAACTCCAGAAATCTGCACCAGGGCCTGCGCGATCTTGGTTTCAAACTCGGCACGCCCGATGCGCAAAGCGCGATCATTGCGGTGATTATGCCCGATTTGGAAAAAGGCGCGATGATGTGGGCTGCGCTTCTTGAGAACGGCCTATATGTAAACCTCGCCCGTCCGCCAGCGACACCTGCCGGGATGACATTGCTGCGCTGTTCTTTATGTGCCGAACATAGCAGCGAACAGGTTGCCGATATCCTCAGCCGCTTCGAACGCGCAGGCAAGGCAGTCGGGATCATTTGATTAACGCACGGCGCCTTTTGCCAAAAGCTTGGGCACCAAAAACAACGCCGCGATCAACGGCCATTTGCGCTGCCAAGGGCGGACTATGATTTGCGTTCCGGCGTGGCGGTTAATCTTCCACGCCAGATAATCAATGCCGCCCGCATAAGTGAACGCCGCCTTTGCCAGCCGTGCAACGGTCAGCAACTTTCCACGGCGACGTAAGGCAGGCCAACGGCGTTTTTCTTGAATGATGTGGCCATCGGGGTCGGGCAAGATAACTATTTTGTCGCCGCGCACGTCATGTGCGATCGTTATGTGCTGCAATGCCGCCCGGCCAAAGCGGACGTAGCGATCGGGGTCGAACGAAATCACCGAAGATGGCCGGTCCTTGCGTTCCGCGCGCAGCTCTGCGCTATATGTCATCTGGAATCCCGACTGCCAAAGGTCGAGCACATCAGCTTCGCGCTCAGCAAATGCCAGTGCCGCATTCAGCAAGGTCGGCGCGGCACCCGATATCGCCAGAACCGCAGACTGCCGTGCGTCTTCATCCGCGCACCAGACAAGCCGCGATGGCTGGGCAAAGCGCGCCCAGACCGACACTGCAGACGCCGCCGGGCGGTTGAGGTGGTGAAAGTCCGCTTCGCTTAAAATCGCCACCTTTGCGACCAGATTGCCATGTTGAAACGGGAATACATTGGGGGGCAGGCGGCGGTTCCATGTGGCGAGCCAGCCGGGTCCATAGGCCGATTGGTAATCGGACACGATGAGGTAGAAATCCAGCATCTCGCCCTCAAGCTGTTCCGACCGCAGGCACGATCCGTAGAACAGAACGGCGCGCGCTGCCGTGCCATATTGCGCCGCGATATGCGCAGCGAAGTCGCTTGCGCCCTGTTGCGCGGGTACGGCCAATTCCTCGGCCACAAGCTGGGTCAGCGAAAGCATATCTGCGCCTTAGCCGTTTCCGTTGCCGCTTGTTAAGCAGCGAGTTTCAGAAAAGGCACAGGCGGCGTTGACCGAAGCACGATCGGGCTACCGCGATACGCCTCGAACACTTCGCCATCCAAGACGACGCTGCTGCGTTCGCTATCGATGCGGATGACATCGCCTTGCTGGAAATGGACACCGCTTGTGGGGGTGTGCCCCAATTTGCCGCGCAGTGATGCCGCGATCATTTTCAGCATCGCCCATGGTGTTTGGTCAACGGCCATAAACTTCATCAAGCCACGCTGTTTGGTTTTGCCGGCCTGTCCGCCAAGCAACAGCTTTTCCAGCGTGGTGACGATTAGAATCGAAAATGTGCCCTGCAATTCGCCATTGCGGATAAACGATATGCTGACGGGCTTTGATCGTTCCGGCAGGAAACTTGCCTTCACCCGGACAAAGGCCGAAAACATGACGGCAATGAACGTCAGAAAATGGCTTAAGCCATTGGGCAATCCCAACGGATAGATTTTGTGGCGGCAATATAGGATCGTTTCGGCAAGGCCTGCGCCGCCCAAGAACATGCCAAGAACCGGACGCGCGCCCTCGCTGCCATCGCTTAACGCAATCAGTTCGCGGACAACAATATGTTCAGAAAGATCGCCCTTTGCGACGTCGATGATACGCGCCAGCGCCTCCAACGGGTCACCTTCGGCACCCAAATCAAGCGCAATCAGGTTGGTCTTGCCATTGGGCAGCACCGCGACGGGCGGCGGGGACCCTTCAAAATGTCCACCATGGTAGAGCTCAGTCAAAGCGGACTGCACGGTGCCATCGCCGCCATTGATAACGAGCACCTTTGGCTTCACGCGGCCAATCATTTCGAGCGCTTTGGCGATCTGACCAATTTCTTCGACTTCGTAATGGAATATATCAGGATTTTTCGCGCAATAGTTTCGCACCGCCGGCAACAACGACCTGTTGCCGGTTGAATTGGGGTTCGAAAGAAGCGCGACTAAAGCCAAATCATTACCTTCACATATATTTCAGGTTGATGGTGATCCGCGTGACGCCGGGGCCCGCATCGAATGCAACTTTGCTGACCGACGGCTTGCCCAAATTCAAAATGCTCACGCTGGGGTTGTTGGAAAAACCGCCGCCATCCTGCGTGAAGTCTGTTTTGCCATTTCCGTTTCGGTCATGGCGCACAGCAATGCCATATTTCCCTTCGGAGGGGACGGGCACGCAAAAGCTCATATTGCCTGCGCTCGCCCGGCTTTCGATGCGGTGCAGCCAGCGGCCTTTGGCCAGCCAAGTGCCGGGCGTTGCGGCATAAGATTGCACGCGAACATTGCCCCTCGCTTCCGTCACGCCCTGCACGTTCACCAGCACAGCGGGGCCTTTGCCCGCGGCGCAGCGCGACAAATCATTGCTTATTTCCTCGCTTGCAGCCGCGGCGCCCGATACGAGCGCCAATGCTGCGGCAGATGTAAGAACAAAATATATATGCATCTCAAAACTCCTGGAACAGCAAATCCGGTATCACTTCACAACGATACCATCGATATATTGCCCCTGAACCTGTAAGCGTCTATCGGGTCAGTTTGCGGCCAAATTAGGGTGACAGGGCGACCATAAGTTGAAATTTCTTACTGCCACCGACCGATATATCTTCCGGCTTGTGATGTTGCCGCTGCTGGCGACGCTCGCAATCGCGGCATCATTGCTGCTGCTGGACAAGATGTTGACCCTGTTTGACTTCGTCGCCGCAGAGGGTGGACCGGTCAGCGTGGTCTGGCGCATGCTCGCCAATCTGATGCCGGAATATCTGTCACTCGGCATCCCTATCGGGCTGTTGCTGGGGATATTGCTGGCGTTCCGCAAACTCGCGACATCGTCCGAACTCGACATTTTCCGGGCGGTGGGGATGAGCTATCTTCGGCTGTTGCGCGTGCCTTTCCTGCTGGCCATCGCGCTGGCTATGGTCAATTTTGCTATTGTCGGATTTGTTCAGCCCAGCGCACGCTATCTCTATGAAGAACTCCGCTTCGAACTGCGATCAGGCGCCTTTGGCGCAAAGGTCCGGGTCGGCGAATTCAACAATGTGGGCAAAAATTTGACCATGCGCATCGATGAAAGCCGGAACAATGGCAACGCGCTGTCTGGCATGTTTGTGTACGCGCAAAGCAA
>NZ_JBILAF010000072.1:0-10890 GCF_044354325.1 Sphingorhabdus sp.
CGGTAGCGACCAACGTGTTGCCGCCGCAATCCGGCGGACGCTCGATAGCGACCCGAATGCTTTTCCGCGCGACGTTATGGAATTGCAAAGCTATTTCGCCGATGATGGCCAAACCGGCATCGTCGCAACACCCGGCGCGGGCGCAAATGTGCAACTCTACATATTGGGCAGCAGCCTATACGGCGCGCAAGTCGCCGCTGCACTTGGCCTGCCCTTCGCGTTCGCCAGCCACTTTGCACCGCAAATGCTCGACGAGGCCCTGCACATCTACCGCAGCCATTTTCGGCCAAGCGCCGTGTTGGACAAACCCTATGCGATGGCCGCATTCAACATCATCGCGGGCGAAACCGATGCAGAAGCGGAGTTTTTGGCCAGCTCATTGATGCAAAGCTTCGTCGCCTTACGCACCGGCAACCCGCGCCAAATGCCGCCGCCGGTCGAAGGCTATGTGGCGTCGCTGCCCCCGCAATTTACGTCAGCGTTGAACGACATATTATCGGCCAGCGCAATCGGCGGCGCCGATACCATTAGGGACAAGCTAAAGGCGTTCATCGCCCGCACACAAGCCGACGAAATCATCGTCGCTTGTTCGGTGTTTGACCATGAAAAGCGCAAGCGAAGCGTAGAGATTGCAGCAACCACGTTCCTGAATTAGCGTTGCGACTGTTTCATGATAGCCTGGAGATCGTCGGGCACAGCCATTGATCTAAATGGGCTCACATTCGTGCCACCGCTATTCCCTTGCGGAACAAGCCCGATAAAAGTTTTCGTGGCTGCACCAACAATACGGAAAAGCTGACCAAAAATCTCACGTAAGTCGCGCTGTTTCCACGCCCAGCCCAACATGCGGAAATGGGCTAAGACATGAAAACGTGTCGAATTCTGACCTAGTATGTGAGCGCGTTCAAGATGCCGAAATGCAGTTGCCATGTCGCCCATTGCTTCGGCCGCCTTGGCAGCCTGCAATTCTATTTCGACATGATCATAAACAGACATCAATAAACGCGTGGCTTTGGCTTGATATACTCTGCCTCGTCGGTCAGCGTATAGTCATGCACTGGGCGGTAGTCGATTTTCACCGCGCCGCCGGATCCGCCCCAACCTTCAAACCATGAAGCGGTGTGCTTCATCCAGTTTGCATCGTCGCGCTCTGGATAATCCTCATGCGCATGCGCGCCGCGGCTTTCCTTGCGGTTGTTGGCGCTTTCGATGGTGCAGACGGCCTGCGCCATCAAATTGTCGAGCTCCAGCGTTTCGATGAGGTCGGTGTTCCAGATCATGCTGCGGTCGGTGACGTGCACGTCGGCCAAACGCTGATTGACCTTTTGCATCTCGGTGACGCCTTCGGCCAGCAATGCTGTGTCGCGGAAAACCGCGGCGTGCTTTTGCATTGTCCGCTGCATTTGCAGACGAATTTCTGCAGTCGGCGAACCGCCCTTTGCCGCACGGAACTTGTCGACGCGCGTCAGCGCCAAATCGGCGGCATCCTTTGGCAGCGCCTTGTGCGGTGCACCGGGCGTCAATGACGATTTCAGATGCAAGCCCGTTGCGCGTCCGAATACGACCAAGTCGATCAACGAGTTTGATCCAAGCCGGTTCGCACCATGCACCGAAACGCATGCTGCTTCGCCGACCGCATAAAGGCCCGGTACGATGACTTCAGGATCATCACCAACCTTAGTGACCACCTGACCATGATAATTGCACGGAATTCCACCCATATTGTAGTGCACCGTTGGTGTCACAGGCAGTGGTTGGCGTGTCAGATCGACGCCAGCGAAAATCTTTCCGCTTTCGGTGATGCCGGGCAGACGCTGCGCCAAAACCTTGGGATCGATATGGTCAAGATGAAGGTAGATATGGTCCTTATGCGGGCCGACACCGCGGCCTTCGCGCATTTCAAGTGCCATCGAACGGCTGACAACGTCGCGTGATGCCAAGTCCTTAGCCGACGGTGCATAACGCTCCATGAAGCGCTCACCTTCGCTGTTAGTCAGATATCCGCCCTCGCCGCGTGCACCTTCGGTAATCAGCACGCCAGCGCCGTAAATGCCGGTGGGGTGGAATTGCACGAATTCCATATCCTGAAGCGGAAGCCCAGCGCGCAGCACCATGCCGCCACCGTCACCGGTGCAGGTATGCGCCGACGTTGCGGAGAAATAGGCACGGCCATATCCGCCGGTTGCCAGCACGACGGCGTGGCTCTTGAAACGGTGGATGGTGCCATCTTCCATGCACATGGCGATAACGCCGCGGCATTCGCCATTTTCCATAATCAGATCGAGCGCGAAATATTCGATGAAGAAATCCGCATCATATTTCAGGCTCTGTTGATACAGGCTGTGTAACATGGCGTGACCGGTGCGGTCGGCCGCTGCAGCCGTACGCTGAACGGGTGGGCCTTCGCCCATATTCTGCATGTGGCCGCCAAAGGGGCGCTGATAGATTGTGCCGTCGGCATTGCGGCTAAACGGAACGCCGGCATGCTCAAGCTCATACACAGCAGCTGGCGCTTCACGCACCATATATTCGATCGCGTCTTGGTCACCCAACCAATCCGAACCCTTGACGGTGTCGTACATGTGCCAGGTCCAATGGTCCGGCGAGTTATTGCCAAGCGACGCCGCAATGCCGCCCTGTGCCGCAACAGTATGCGAACGGGTAGGGAAAACCTTGGTGATACAGGCTGTTTTCAAACCAGCTTCAGCGCTGCCCATCGTGGCGCGCAAGCCAGAGCCGCCGGCTCCAACAACAACCGTGTCATAGGTATGGTCGATAATCTTGTAAGCGTCTGACATCAGGCGGATGCTCCGGTAAATGCTAATTTTGCTACGACGAATATGCCGAACACGGCGCTCGCGACGACATAGAAGTTGAGAAGCGCCATTGCGCCAAACTTCAATCCTTCGTCATGCACATAGTCTTCAATCAAAACCTGAAGACCAAGGCGCGCATGCGAAAAAATGTTGACGATCATCAATATCATCGGGACCGCAACCGTTGGCTGAGCCAGCCATTGCGCCAAAGTTGCTTGATCAAAATTCGGCATAAGAAGCAGCGAGACAACGAGCCACGTGGTTAGCAAGATATTGCCAATCGCGGTCAGGCGCTGTTTCAACCAATGTTCGCCGCCATGCTTTGCTGAACCCAGCCCGCGCACGCGCCCGATATATGTTCTACTGTCCATCATCAAACTCCCAGAAAGCGCGATGCCACAAACAGGACAACGAATGCAGTTGCAAAAAAGGCTGCAATGAATGCAGCCGAAGCCCAGGTCCGGTTCGTCTTCAATTCGTAACCAGCGCCAATATCCAAAACGAGGTGGCGAATGCCAGATGCGAGATGCTGGAAAAAGCTGAAGGTTACAGCCAGGCCCAAAAGCCGGAAGAACCAGTTAACCGCCGATTCAAAACCGGTTGCGCTTTCACCTGCGGAGACAACATATTTTTGAAAGGTCGCATAGCTTTCCGCGCCGCCGCCAATTGCGGACAACCACCACAGCAAGGTGATCATACCAACCGTCGCGAGAATGAATCCTGTTGCGCGGTGGAAAATCGAAATCGCCATCTGCGGTGACCAACGATACACCTGCAAATGCGGTGATAACGGGCGGTTCGGGTTTTTCGCCATGATTTCAGCGTCCTTCATTTAAGCGCAGCCTATATTAAGCGTCGCTCTTTAATCGTTTAATGGCGTGGCGCAAGGCCTCCGCCGTCAGAATCGCGCATTGGGATGATGGATTTGTTCAATCACAACTCTGCACAAAATCTGCGCAAGGCACCGGAGGCGTTCGGGCAATAACCGCCTATTAACCATTTACCGCTTAAACATGCGAAATCGGTCCGCATTGCGGAAGACCATGGCACAGGAACGCAAGTATGGCAGAGAAACGGGACATTGAACAATCGGACGTCCAGGCGATTATTGATGTGTTTGTCGAAGACAAAAACTTTGCGCCCCGCTGCCGCAAAGTCGGTGAGCTTTTGAAAGACCGACTATACGATATTAGCAGCTATTATTGGGATTATTGGATCGGCATGGGCAAGTTTCCGGAAATGCAGGATCCCGAAAAAGCCCGGATCAAAACAGCCGCCTTTATTGGTAAACGCCTTAGCGATATCGAAGGCGCGGAATGGTCAAAGTTTCTAACCCGCCAAATTATGGATTCTTACCAGCGGGGCATCCCGCCCAAAACTGTTAATGCAGCGTCGATACGGTCGAACGCCTTCACGCTAAAGTTGCTTGGTGAAGTATATGGCGTCGAACAGGAAGATTATCAGGACCTTGCAGCTGCCGTTCTGACCGCGACGGGTCTGGAACTGTCCATCATGGCAATGTGCCACACGGCATATCACGCCAATCAGAACGCGACACGCCGCCAGGAACAATCGGCGCAGTTTGAATCCGACATCGGCATTGCTGCGCATGAGGTTGCCGACCGCACAGCCGTATTGCGCCAACAAGCCGCGAGCAGCTCGCAAATGGCCAACGGCATGCTATCCAAGGCGTCTGAAGTTGCGGCAGCGTCTGAACAATCTGCAGTCGCCATGCGCGAAGCCGCCCAAACTGCCGCAGGCCTCATCCGCGCGATTGAAGATGCGCGGACAGAAGTGGAGACCGCCGCCGACGTCGCAAACCGCGCCGCCGCCGTGGCAACAAAAGGTGCAGTGGCGACCGATACGCTGTCCGAACAATCCCAATCCATCGAGTCGATACTGGGTCTTATCCGCGACATCGCGGGACAAACCAACTTGCTGGCCTTGAACGCCACAATCGAAGCCGCACGCGCAGGCGATGCGGGCCGTGGTTTCGCTGTGGTTGCGCAGGAAGTCAAAAGCCTCGCAAATCAAACAGCGCAGGCAACAGACGAAATTGCGCAGAAGATTTCATCTATTCAAAGTGCGACCAAGGCGTCGGTTGAATCAAACGCATCCATCCGCGAAACCGTTGACGAAGTACGCATGTCGGCCGAACGCATCCGGCGGGCGATGGAGGACCAAGCACAGACGGTGACGATGATTACCGCGTCCGTTGATGAAACCGCTTTGGCGGCCGATTTAATGTCGAACACCATCTCCGCCATCCGCAGCGATACGGAAAATGTGGTATCGGAAATCATGCAGCTTGAGGGCGGGTTTAGCGAAGTAAATGAGAAAATCTCATCGCTTCAAGCCAATGCCACGCGCTTTGTTGGAAACCTCATCCGATAACTTCGGTTGAAATTTTGTCGGTGCTGTGAAAAGCAGCGCGGATGAAAACCCATATCCTCATCACCGGCGCATCACGCGGCATCGGCGCTGCCGCTGCGGCAAGCTTTGACCCCGCAACAACTTCCGTGTTGGCGCTGTCCAGCACAGATGGCGATCTTAACGATCCTGCCACGCCACAACGGCTTTGGAACCATGCGCTTGATCGCCTTGACGGTCGTGTGGATGTGTTGATCAACAATGCAGGGGTATTTGAACAAAACCCGATTTCGGCGTCGGACGAGGAATGGCTCGCCAATTGGAACCGGACCATGCAGATCAACCTGACGGCCAGTGCGGACTTGTGTCGGCGCGCTGTCCTGCATTGGCAAGAATCGAACGCAAGTGGCAGGATCGTCAACATCGCCAGCCGCGCTGCGCATCGCGGGGATAGCCCGGCCCATTGGCATTATGCGGCATCAAAGGCCGGCATGGTCGCCATGACCAAGACAATTGCGCGCGCGTACGCTGCCCAAAAAATCTATGCCTTTGCCATATGCCCCGGCTTTACCATGACCGGCATGGCGGACGATTATCTCGCAAGCCGCGGCGGCGACAAGCTGCTCGCCGATATTCCGCTCGGCAAGGTCGCTGATCCCGAAGAGGTCGCCGCTATGGTAAAATTCTGTGCGCTCGATGCGCCGCCTTCGATGACGGGTGCCGTGTTGGACATAAATGGCGCGAGCTATGTACGCTAAGCTTGGCCCCATACTGGCATTAGCCTTGACGGCCTGTGCGCCTGTCGCGCCTGTCAAAACCATGAGCAGCGGAGCCACACTCGCGTCACAGTGCGAAGGCCGTGACGGCTGGGGCGACCCTGCCCCGCCCGCGCATATATTCGCAAATGTGTATATGGTCGGCACATGTGGCATCGTGTCGTTGCTCGTCACGTCACCCAAGGGGCATATACTCATCGACGGTGCGACCGCCGAAGCGGCCCCATTCATTGCCGACAATATCCGCGACCTTGGTTTCCAACCGACAGATGTGAAATATTTGGTCAGCAGTCATGAACATTTGGATCATGTTGGCGGACTTGCCGCGCTAAAGGGCATTACCGGTGCCCGCATGTTGGCTCGGGCCGAAGCACGCAAAAGTCTGGAGTCCGGTATTTCCGACCCTACGGACCCGCAGTTGGCAATATTGCCGCCCTTCGCGGGCATAAAGGTCGACCAAATCGTCAGCGACGGCGAAACCATCACCCTTGGCCCGATAAAAATGACTGCCATCGCCACGCCCGGCCACGCCCCGGGCGGAACGAGTTGGACGTGGAAATCATGCGAGGGCGCGACCTGTCACCAGTTTGTTTTCGCCGACAGCCTTGGCGCTGTGTCTGCTGATGCGTACCGATTTACCGACCACCCAGCCTATGTGGCGGTATTAAGGGCGACCATGAAGCGCGTTTCTGAGCTAAAGCCATGCGACGTCCTGATCGCCCCGCACCCCGCGCAATCGCGTTTCTTTGACCGCGTTTCGGGCAAGGAACCTCTGGCCGACCCTGCTGGTTGTGCCAATTATGCGAAAGCAGCGATGGAGCGGCTCGACGCCCGCTTAGCCAAAGAAGCCACACAATGAACTGGAAGGTGACCCTGCCCTGCACCCGCAACGAAGCGGAAGAACTGCACCATGACGATGAGTGGCTTGCGGCATTGGAACCCATGCCGACAATCGTTGCGGACGAGGTCGAAGCCTTCAATGACGAGAAATGGCGGCTTGAAGCTTATTTTAACGAAAAGCCAAATGCTCAGGTGATCGCCGCCATCCAAATCCGCTTGCCCAGCGCCGCCAAAGCAAAGGCGGTGGTTGAAAAACTTCCCGATGCCGACTGGGTCGTCATGAGCCAACAAGGGCTTCAGCCGGTGCATGCCGGGCGCTTCTATGTCCACACAATGGCCAACAAGGGCACAGTGCCCGGCGGCGCAACCCCGTTCCAAATCGAGGCTAGCCGCGCCTTTGGCACGGGCGGACATGAAACGACCAGCGGCTGTCTCTATATGCTCGACCGAATGAAACGTGCAGGCAAACGGTTTGACCTTATTGCCGACATCGGGACCGGGACTGGCCTGCTGGCGTTTGCCGCGCATGTTTTGTGGCCAAAGGCGTATTTGACGGCATCGGATATCGACCCGGTCAGCATTGATGTCACTGCGGCCAATGCCGTGGTCAACAATGTCCCTTGCGGCATTGCGCAGGGTCAGTTGGCGCTGTGTGTGGCCGCGGGGACAGCGCACGACCTTATCACCGCCCGCGCGCCTTATGACTTGGTCATCGCCAATATTTTGGCGGGCCCGTTAATCGAGCTTGCGCCGTCGCTATCAGCGATATTGCGTGAAGGTGGTTCGCTGATATTGGCAGGCTTGCTGAATACGCAGGCAGAAGCGGTCACGCGGGCATATCGCCTGCACGGCTTTCGCGTGCAAAAACGCAAGGATATGGGTGATTGGCCATGCATGTGGCTCGTCAAGCGCCGCAATTATGGCTGGCAACGCCCGCTGCGCGCGTCAGGCCGCACCAGTCAGCCGCCGGGTGACTTTGGAACCTGGTAACGGCTGGCGTCCTTCACATATTCCTGAGTGCCCTTGGTGATAAGCGCATCTTCGGCAATGGTTTCGCCAACCAATATGTCGGGCAAGGATTCAAGCCGATCGTACAATGGCGCGAAATCAGTCTCGACGGTCACCTGAAGCAACTGTTCCATGCTGGAGACCACGAAGTAGTTCTGCTGAAAATCATCAATGCGGTAATGGCTGCGCATCACGCGCAGCAGGTCGAATGCGATCCGGTTAGGACTTGGGTCCTCCAGCGCGAAAATGCTCTCTGCATAGCTTGAAACAATTCCCGCGCCATAAATCCGCAAGCCATCGGCCTGCTGAATAAGGCCGAACTCCACTGTATACCAATATAGCCGCGCAAGATGGTCAAGCGCGCCAAAGCCAAGCGAGCGCAATCCGCCTTTGCCATAAGCCGCCATATAATCGGCAAATACCGGGTCGGCCAACATGGGCACATGGCCGAAAACATCATGGAAAATGTCGGGCTCTTGCAGATAATCCAGCTGCTCCGGCGTCCGGATAAAATTGCCTGCGGGAAAACGGCGATTGGCGAGATGGTCAAAAAACACGTCGTCGGGAACCAAGCCCGGCACGGCAACGATTTGCCAACCGGTGGCCGCCATCAAACGCGCGTTCAATTCGCGATAATCGGGAATACCGGGGCGTGTGAGCTTTAGAACGTCGATCCCGCGCAGAAACGCGTCCGCCGCACGGCCCGGTAGCATCGCGGTTTGGCGCGCAAAAAGCCGGTCCCACATCGCATGATCATCAGCGCCAAAGGCGTCCCAATTCTGGGGCACGGTCCAATCGGCATTTGCGCCGGCAGGTGGCGCGTCATAAACATGGCACGAGCTATCCATGGCAATTAGTTACACTTGAAACCGTTTTGCATCAACCGCGTTGGTAGCGATCTCATCAGTTCACAAGACGTTGCAGGCGCCCGCTAAGCCTCCGCCACGATGCGTGCCCATTCGGCCTCATCAATGACTGAAATGCCAAGCGCCGTGGCCTGTTTCAGCTTCGATCCCGCCCCAGGACCCGCCACGACCAAGTCGGTCTTTGCACTCACTGATCCCGCAGATTTTGCGCCAAGTGCTTCCGCTTGCGCCTTCGCCTCATCCCGGCTCATGGTTTCAAGCTTTCCGGTGAACACAATATTTTTTCCCGTCCACGCACTTTCGCGGACATTTGACACATAAGCAGGCGGCGTGATTTCGTTCAAAAGATCATTCCACACCGACCTATTGTGCGGTTCGTGGAAGAAATCGCCAAGTGCCTCGGCAACTGCGCCGCCAACGCCGTCAATAGTGGTGATGTCCGCGACGGCCGCCTCATCACCCTGCGCCAAACGCAGCCCGACGTTCCCGACCTCTTGTACCGTCCCAAACGCCTTAAACAAATCGCGCGCAGTGACTGCGCCGATATGGCGAATTCCAAGCCCAAAGAGCAATTTAGCACCATCGGGCGCGCGCTTCGCCTCAATCGCTGCCAACAGGTTATCCACAGACTTATCCTGCCATCCATCGCGCGCTAAAATATCTGCACGGCGGGCCTTCAACCTGAAAATATCTGCCGGACTTTCAAGCCATCCCAAATCGAAAAACTCTTGAATGGTTTTTTCGCCAAGCCCCTCAATATCCAGCGCACCACGGCTGACAAAGTGGATTAGCCGCTGCACACGCTGGGCCGGACAAATCAGTCCGCCCGTGCAACGCACATCGACTTCGCCTTCCTCGGCAACGGCTTCCGAGCCGCATTCGGGGCATTGCGATGGAAACGCATAAGGCGCGCGTTCTGTGTCGCGGGTCAGGTTTTCGACGATCTGGGGAATGACGTCCCCTGCCCTTTGCACAACAATCCGATCCCCGGGGCGCACAGCCAATCGGGCAATTTCATCGCGGTTGTGCAGGGTTACGTTGGAGACAACGACGCCGCCCACCGTTACTGGGGTCAGGCGACCTACCGGCGTCAACTTGCCCGTCCGGCCCACTTGAATATCGATAAGCTCAAGCGTTGTTTCGGCCTGTTCAGCGGGAAATTTATGCGCAATCGCCCAACGCGGGGATTTTGCGACAAAGCCAAGCCGTTCCTGCCACTCAAGCCGGTCAACCTTGTAGACGACGCCGTCAATGTCATAGGGCAAGTCCGCACGCTGACGTTCGATCCCCGCGTAATGGGCCAACGCATCATCGCTATGCGGCACGCGGACGAGTAATGGCGACACTGGGACACCCCAGGCCGCAATGGCGGCCATGACGCCGCTTTGGGTATCGGCTGGCAGGCCACTGACCTCGCCCCATCCGTGCGCAAAGAACCGCAACGGCCGCGACGCGGTAACCTTGGCATCTTTCTGCCGCAATGACCCCGCCGCCGCATTGCGCGGGTTGGCGAATATCTTCCCGTCCTTCGCCTTTTGCGCTTCGTTTATCGCCGCAAAGTCAGACTTGGCCATATAGACTTCGCCGCGTATCTCGAAAATCTCGGGCACATCACCGTGCAATTGCTGCGGGATGTCCGAGATATAGGCGACGTTGGCGGTCACATCCTCACCCACGCTGCCATCGCCGCGTGTAGCGGCCTGTACCAGCTGGCCCTTTTCGTATCGCAAGGAGAGCGAAAGGCCGTCAATCTTGTCCTCCGCCGTCAACGCGACATCCGCATCGGGGCCGAGGTTTAGAAAGCGCCGGACACGCGCCACGAAATCATGGACATCCTGCGCCTCAAACGCATTGTCGACGCTCATCATGCGCTTGGCATGCGTGATTTTCTTCAGGCCTGAACCGTCTACAGCCGCGCCAACCAAGTTATTGGGGCTATCGGCGCGCACGAGATGCGGGAAAGCGGCCTCCAATTCATTATTGCGCCGCACCAACGCATCATATTCCGCGTCCGAGATTTCAGGCGTGTCTTCGGCGTGATAGCGCTTGTTGTGATAGGCAATCTGTTTCGCCAACCGCATCAGCTCATTGGCAGCGTCTGCTTCTGTCACTCACCGGCTCCAGAAACCGGCTTCGTCAGGTCAAATGAAACCCGGAACAACCGCCCCGGCCTTGCCAGTTCATATGTCAGGACTTGTCGTGGCGTGACTTCAA
>NZ_JBILAF010000144.1:0-4337 GCF_044354325.1 Sphingorhabdus sp.
CGCGGACATAGGTCGCGCCCATCATGATCGCGGTGTCGAAATCTTCCGACATGCCCATGCTCAGTTGCGGCAAATCATGACGCGCCGCCAACTCGGCCAGCAATGCAAAAAATGGCGCGGCCTCAATCGACGCCGGCGGTATGCACATCAGACCTGCCAATGGAACGCCGCTGTCCTTTGCCGCCGCAATCAATGCAGGCAGTTCCGAAACGGCACAGCCACCCTTTTGCTCTTCAGCGCCGATGTTCACTTGAATGAAGCACGGGATGTATCGCGCCTGCTTTTCCATTGCCTTGCCAAGCGCCGTCACCAGCGACAACCGGTCAACCGAATGAATCATATCGAACAAGGCGACCGCTTCGTCCGCTTTGTTGGATTGAAGCTGCCCGATCAGATGCAATTGCACGCCGGGGTGGCGCTGCTTCAACGCTGGCCATTTGGTCGCCGCTTCCTGAACGCGGTTTTCACCGAAGAGCATTTGGCCTTCGTGAATCAACGGCTCAATATCTTCGGCCGCGCGGGTTTTCGACACCGCAATCAGATGAATGTCTTCGGGCGTACGCCGGGCCATTTTGGCGGCGGCCGCCATGCGTTCACGGATTGCGGCCAAAGGGCCGGCGGTCGTTTCTGGTGTCGCTTCCTGCATAGCGCGACGCTATAGGCAGAACTATGCCGCGAAGCCACCCCCTGCCGAAGATCTGGCTGATGACCGATGAACGATTGGGGGATGACCTGTTGCCCGCCATTCAACGGCTGCCCGCACGGTCGGGCGTTATCTTCCGGCACTATCATTTGGACGCGGCGGCGCGAAAATTTCTGTTCGGGCAGGTCATGCGCATGTGTCGGCGGCGCGGGCATGTTCTGCTGCTGGCGGGGGACGAGCGGACGGCGATGCGCTGGCACGCCGATGGTTTTCATCAACGAAGCCAGCGCGCCTCGCGATTGCTGCACAGCGCACCAGTCCATGATACGCGTGAAATTGCAGGCGTGAAGGCGGCAAGCCCAAACCTGTTGTTCCTATCGCCTATTTTCGCCACCAACAGTCACCCCGGCGCGCGACCGCTTGGGCCGTTATCCTTTAACCGGCTCGCAAAACTGGTGTTATCGAGCCGCATCATCGCCCTTGGCGGGATGAACCGCCGAAACGCACAGATGCTTTCGCCGCGTTTGATCCACGGTTGGGCGGCGATTGATGCTTTTAAGAAAAGGGCCGCTTAGAAGCGGATTTTGGTTCCAACATAGACAGCTTCGCTGTCCTTGCGGTTGTCAGCCAATGGAATGACGCGGTCATTTTCGCTGGCATAACGGACACCGGCGGTCACGTCGATTTTACGGCTGATTGAGAAGCTTCCGCCCACATCAAGCTTGTAATCGCCCGACGCTGCGCTGCCGCGTGCTGGCGGTGCCAATTCGCGGCTTTGGTCCAATTTGATATTGGTGCTGAACTTGCTTGGCTTGCGCGCGGTTTCGTCCAGCGAGAAGCTGCTTTTTCCAAGTTCGCTCAAAGGTGTTTTGACTGCGCGACGCTGTGCAGCAGGCAAAGCGAAACCTTGCCAGCCCTTTGATGCTGTCAAACGATAGTCCACCGCCGAAAGGCGAAGGCCCTTGCCCGCACCGACTTCGCTGGACGCCAGCGCATTGCGGATGGAAACGGCGCCAGCGGTCAAACGCGAATTTGCGCGCGCCGCAACCGTAATCGTGCGGCTGTCACCCGCGTTTGCAGGCGTAAATGGGAAACGCGCATTGGGTTCAATGCGTGCGGCCGAGAATTTCTGTGCCAAAACACTGTCACCACCCGCAGGCGTGAACATCGAAATCCAGCTTGGTCCAGCTGACGGCTCTTCAGACAAGGCCTTTGCAGCAAAAGCAGGAACAACAAGAGGCGACAGCGCGAGCGAACCCGTTGCTAGCAATGCTGCCGCAATAGTCGCGTATTTCCGCTTATATGCCCGCTTCACGTCCATGATACTCGTTCACCGACTCTCCTGTCTTTGGCTGGTATACGCATGCTTTTGGGGATTCAAAAGGGGCCTATCCATTTTATCGTTCGAATAACGTGATTTTTGATCAAATGTTGCATGATGTCCACAATCACTTAGCGGCACGAAGATGAGCGCAACATGAATTGCGCGCTGTTCAGCAGCCAGAAAGCTTGCTCCGGACAGCAAGCCGCTATAGAGGTTTCAGATATTCATAGTTCAAGGACATTTTATGCGCACCAACCGCTTGGCACTCATTATTGCGACCGGCAGCCTGTTAAGCTTGGGGCTGCTGTCCGGCTGTGGCGGAAGGGAGCGTCCAAAGGCGGATCTCGCGGCCAGCCAAGTCACCACGATCGGCGTAAACAGCTATCTGTGGCGCGCATCGCTTGATGCCTTGTCCTTCATGCCGTTGCTGCAAACCGACTCGTCGGGCGGCGTCATTGTCACCGACTGGTACGTGAACCCACAAAGCCCCGGCGAGCGCGTTAAGCTGACCATTTCAATCCTTGATCAGGATTTGCGCGCAGACGCCTTGCGCGTCGCCGGCAGCCGCGAAGTTTTGCAAAATGACCAGTGGGTCGCAGCGCCGCTGCGTGCCGCAACCGTTCAAAAGCTTGAGGCGGTCATTCTTACCAAGGCGCGTGACCTTCGCCGGTCTTCAATCACCGGATAATTGTTATGACGAATGTTGAGCGTTTTAACCCGCACGTCGCCGACGCGCGGTGGCAAAAGATTTGGGAAGAACGCAGCAGCTTTGTTGCGGACGATAACTCGACAAAACCACGTGCCTATGTCCTGGAAATGTTTCCCTATCCATCGGGCCGCATCCATATTGGCCATGTGCGCAACTACACCATGGGTGACGTGTTAGCGCGCTATAAGCGCATGACCGGACATGAAGTGCTTCATCCCATGGGCTGGGACGCCTTTGGGATGCCTGCCGAAAATGCGGCGATGGAGAAAAAGGTCCACCCCGGCGGTTGGACGCGCGACAATATTGCGAACATGAAAGCGCAGCTGAAACGGCTTGGCTTTGCGATTGACTGGACCCGCGAACTCGCGACCTGTGAGCCTGAATATTACGGCCATGAACAGGCATTGTTCCTGAAGCTTTATGCCGCTGGGCTCGTCTACCGCAAAGAGTCCGCCGTGAACTGGGACCCTGTCGACATGACGGTGCTTGCCAATGAGCAAGTGATCGACGGCAAGGGCTGGCGTTCGGGTGCGCCCGTTGAGCGCCGCAAGTTGAGCCAATGGTTTTTGAAAATTACCGACTTTGCCGAAGAATTGCTTGTTGGCCTTGGGTCGCTTGACCAATGGCCCGACAAGGTGCGGTTGATGCAGGAAAACTGGATTGGCAAATCGCAAGGTTTGAAATGCCGGTTCCGCTTCCCGGGCGGGGACGATGGCATTGATGTGTTTACAACGCGCCCCGACACCATGTTCGGCGCAAGCTTTGTTGCCATTGCCGCCGACCATCCTGTCGCACAAAAGCTGGCGGCCAACGCGCCTGATTTGCAGGACTTTATCGCAGAATGCCGCAAAGGCGGAACGACAGCGGCCGACATTGAAACCGCTGAAAAGCTTGGCTTCAATACAGGGCTTACCGTTGAGCACCCGCTGGATCCAAGCTGGCACTTGCCTGTTTATGTCGCCAATTTCGTCTTGATGGATTACGGCACGGGTGCGGTCTTTGGCTGTCCAGCACATGACCAACGCGACCTTGATTTCGCGCGCAAATATGATTTGCCCGTTACCCGCGTCGTTGCCGATGGCGATTTGACCGACAGCCATTTTGAAGGAAATGTCGCCTACACCAACCCCGGCGTCATCGTGAATTCGCACTGGATGAACGGCATGACCGTCGATCAGGCGAAAGCGGATGTGATCGCGAAGGCCGAGAAAGAAGGCTGGGGCCAAGGCCAAACGCAATATCGCCTGCGCGACTGGGGCGTTTCGCGCCAGCGTTATTGGGGCACGCCAATCCCGATCATCCATTGTCAGGCATGTGGCGCGGTCCCCGTGCCGGATGACCAGCTGCCGGTGAAATTGCCCGAAGACGTCAGCTTTGACATTCCCGGTAACCCGCTCGATCGTCACCCGACCTGGAGCAAGGTCGACTGTCCCAAATGCCATCAACAGGCACGCCGCGAAACCGACACGCTCGATACGTTTGTCGATTCCAGCTGGTACTTCATCCGCTTTGCAAGCCAACCGCATGACAAGCCATTTGATCGTGCGGCTGCGGAAAAATGGCTGCCGGTTGACCAATATATTGGTGGTGTCGAGCACGCGATTTTGCATTTGCTCTACGCCCGTTTCTGGACGCGCGCGCTCAGCCATATCGGCATGATC
>NZ_JBILAF010000113.1:0-6431 GCF_044354325.1 Sphingorhabdus sp.
TTCGCGTCTTTGTTTACGCAAGGCATGGTGACGCACCAAACCTATCAGGATGCCAATGGAACATGGCTGAGCCCTGATCAGGTGCGTCGTGAAGGCGATATATGGACCATCATCGACAGCGGTGCCCCTGCGGTCGCAGGTCGCATCGAAAAAATGTCCAAATCTAAAAAGAATGTCGTCGATCCCGATGACATTGTGGACCAATATGGCGCCGATGCCGTGCGCTGGTTCATGCTGTCCGACAGCCCGCCCGAACGCGATCTGGAATGGTCCGAAGCGGGGATTGAGGGTTGCTGGCGCTTTGTGCAGCGCCTGTGGCGTCTGACAAGTCAGGTCAGTGGCGCCGAAGGTGTCGACAAGGCACTGGACCGCAAAACGCACCAGATCATTGCCGGCGTCGGCACAGACATCGAAGCACTCGCGTTCAACAAGGCGGTGGCAAAAATCTATGACCTTGCCAATGCCATTGAAAAGGCTGCGCCTTCGGCAAGCCGCGATACCGCGATCCGTACGATCGTCACATTGTCCGCGCCGATGGTTCCGCATTTGGCCGAAGAAGCATGGACCCAGCTTGGCGCAGCATCAGGCGGTGGCCTTATCGCCGATGCACCTTGGCCGCAGGTCAACCCTGACCTGCTGGTCGAAGACGAAGTGACCATCGCCATTCAGGTGAAGGGCAAGCTGCGCGACACGCTGACCGTTGCCAAGGGACTGCCCCAGACCGAAGTGGAGGCGCTTGCGCTTGCCAGCCAAAAGGTTCAGCATGCGATTGACGGTGCCGATATCCGGAAAATCATCGTCGTGCCTGATAGGTTGGTCAACATCGTCCTATGAACCGTTTCTTCGCCCCCATCTTGCTTGCTTTGATGTTGTCCGCTTGCGGATTGCAGCCCTTGTACAGCGGTGGATCAAAGGGCGCGGTGGCAACGACGTTGGGTTCCGTATCGGTCGCTACAATCGAAGGCAAAAGCGGTTGGTTGATGCGCAATGCGTTAACGGACCGACTGGGCGCTCAAGACAGCAACGCCGCCCAATTCCGCTTGGTCGTCACACTTGATGACCGGATTGAAGGCTTTGGCGTGCGTGCCGACGATACGGTCACGCGTGAACGACGCACATTGCGCGCACGCTATCAACTGATCTCCGTCGCTACCGGTGAAACGGTGCTTGATGCAACTGCCGGGTCCGACGCAGGCATCGATGTTGCCGGTTCGGAATATGCCACCATCGCTGGCGAAAACAGCGCGCTGGAAAATCTGACGCAGAAGGTTGCGGACCAGATTGTCACCCGACTTTCGATCTACGCCCGCGGCGAATGAGCAACGCAAAAGAACGCAGCTTTATAAGTGCCATCGGCACACGTCCGGAGATCCGGCTGTTTTTCATTTTCGGGCAGGATGAATCGGCGGCCGCCGACATCGCATCGCAAATGTCCGCCGCGCTGACGGGTTCGGAGCGGATCGATATCGACAGCGATCGTATTCGCAATGATCCCGCGCTTCTCGCGGACGAGGCGTCGGCGCTGTCACTATTTGGTGATAAGCGGCACATCCGGCTGAACTTCCGCCGGGAAGAAGGTGTTGCTGCCGTCGAAAACCTGCTCGCCCTTGAAGGCGACGCCAATCCGGTCATCGCGACCGCAGGCAATCTGACCAAGGCCAGCAAGTTGCGCAAGCTTGTCGAGGCACATCCCCGCGCGATGGTGCATATTTGTTACATGCCAGAGGAAGGCGATGCCGCAGCCGCTGTGATGGCATACGCAGCCACGATGGGGCTGAAGATTGACCGGCCGCTGGCCGCACGGATTGCGCGCTACACGGGACAGGACCGGAAACTGGCGCAGGCGGAAATCGAAAAGCTGTCCTTATATTATGATTCGTCGCCGCAACGTCCCGCGACCGTCGAAGTCCCCATATTCGAAGCCTTGTCCGCGGAAACGGGCGAGGAAAATATCAATGGCCTCATCCATCAAGTTATGGGCGGCGATTTGCGCGGGACGGGGCGCGAACTTGTCGCCGCGCGCGACATGGGGGTGGATGCCATCCGCATCATCCGCGCGATGCAGCGGCGGGTGACGTTGCTCGCGGCTATGCGCGCAAAGGTCGACAATGGTTCGAACCCCGGCGCCGTTGTAAAAGCGACCCGTTCGATATTCTGGAAAGACGCAGACAGCTACGCCCAACAACTTGCGCGCTGGCCATCGGTGCGGCTTGCCGGGTTAAACAGCCATCTGCTTGAGGTGGAATCCAAGCTTATGCATGTCCGCGATGGACTGGCTGGCACGATATTGGAAGAAGAGCTGGTCCGCATTGCGCGTGCAGCATCGCGCCGCGGCTGATTACTGATATTGCGCGGTAATGGGTGGGAAAATATCTGTTAAGCTGGGCTCTTGAACCCGATGGCAAACAGACCCACATCTGCATCAACGAAAGGCCGTTTCATGGAAAAAATTATCAAGTCCGACGCCGAGTGGCGCGCAGAATTGGACCCGGTTCAATATCATGTCCTGCGCGAGGCGGGAACCGAGCGGGCCTTTGCGGGCAAATTGACCGACGAAAAGCGCGAAGGTGAATTCCGCTGCGCCGGATGCGGCACGACGTTGTTTGCATCTGACACCAAATTTGACAGCGGTTCGGGTTGGCCAAGCTTTACCGCGCCCGCAGACGGTGAGGCCATTGATGAGCACACCGATGTTTCGCACGGCATGGTCCGCACCGAGGTGCGTTGTGCGGCGTGCGAAGGGCATTTGGGGCATGTGTTCCCCGATGGCCCGGGGCCAACAGGACTGCGCTACTGCATCAACAGCGCTGCGCTGACATTCGACCCCGAATAAGAACGCGCTTGTCGGCGAGTCCGCGACCGATTAACATCCTGCGCAATGGCACGCGCGCGCAAAATTTCGAAAGAACGTCGCCCAATGGGACCGTGGATTTTACGTATCATCAAAGCCGGCGTTATCGCGGCGCTGCTTGGCGTCATGGTGCTGGGCATTTTTGTCGCCATCGCCCGCGGCGAAATCGACAGCTTTGAAGATTTAAAGGCATCGCCCAACGGCCAGATGATCCGCGTCCGTGCCGCCGATGGCACCGTTATCCAATCACTTGGCCCAAGTTTCGGCCGATGGTTGAGCATTGACCAGCTGCCGTCTGAAATGAAGGGCGCGATGGTCGCAGTGGAAGACCGGCGCTATTATATGCATCCGGGTGTCGACCCTATCGGGATCACGCGGTCATTTTACGCACGTGCAATTGAGGGGCGCTGGACTCAGGGTGGTTCAACGATCACGCAGCAGCTGGCCCGCAACATTTACCTGAACAGCAACAAGGAATTCGGGCGCAAAATCCGCGAGGTCATCCTTGCGCTGGCGATGGAAACGAAATTCTCGAAGGACCAGATACTCGAATTATATCTGAACAAGGTCTATTTCGGCGGCGGTGCTTATGGCGTTGATGCGGCCAGCCGGAAATTCTTCGACCATGGCGCGGAAGATCTGAGCCTCGCCGAAGCCGCAATCATTGCCGGCCTTGTAAAGGCGCCATCGCATTATTCACCAACAGCAGATGCACAGGCTGCGATTGACCGCGCCACGGTGGTGGTCGGAGTGATGCAGGATGCCGGGATGATTTCCGCTGCCGAGGCCGCTCAGGTGAAGCCGGCGGACGTGAAAATGGCGAAGCAGCAACCCCAGGACAGCGTCCGCTATTTCACCGATTGGGTTTTGCCACAACTGGATGGCCTGATCGACGAGACCGAAAAACCCATTGATGTGTGGACCACGCTTGACCTGAAAATGCAGCGCGCGGCAACGGCGGCGATAGCGGCCAACGCACCGCGCGGCGCGCAAGGTGCGCTGGTGTCGATTGACCGCGATGGCGCAGTGAAGGCGATGGTCGGCGGCACCGATTATGTCACCAGCAATTATAACCGTGCGGTCACGGCGGTCCGGCAACCCGGATCGGCTTGGAAATTGTTCGTCTACTTGGCCGCGTTGGAAGCCGGGCTCCGTCCCGAAGACATGGTGGAAGATAAGCCCGTTGAAATAGAAGGCTGGCAACCCAAAAACAGCAACGGCCAGTACGCCGGCGAAATTTCACTGCGGACGGCATTTGCTTATTCGAAAAACACCGTCGCAGCGCAGCTGGGGCAAGAGGTTGGCACCAGCAGCATTGCCAACATGGCACGCCGTTTTGGCATAACGACACCCATCAACACGCAGCCGTCGATGGTGCTTGGGACATCGGAAACCCGCGTTATCGACATGACGCAGGCATTTGCATCCGTGGGTTCCAATGGCCGCAGCATTACCCCTTATGGCATCTCCAAAGTCACCACCATTGATGGCGAGATTTTATACACGGCAAAGCCCGCCAGATCCGTGCAATTGGTCGAAGACTGGGTCGCAGCCGCCATGACGGACCTCATGCAGACCGCGGTTGCAACGGGCACGGGCCGCGCCGCCAATATCGGCCGTCCTGTCGCAGGAAAGACAGGTACCACGAGCAGCAACAAGGACGGCTGGTTCCTTGGCTTTTCGAGTGGTTTGACAACAGGTGTCTGGATGGGCCGCGATGATGCGCGTTCGATCGGCGGATTAGAAGGCGGCCGTGCGCCAGCACAAGCGTGGGCAGCCTATATGCGGGTTGCAGTATCGGGCCGACCCGTTGAAAATTTTGCGACCGAAGTAACCTTCCCCGAACAATTAGAAGGCGAAGATTTTCTGCTTGGCGAAGGGGAAGAGGGGTTGCTGCTCGATGAAAACGGTATGCCGATTGAGGGCGACCCTGCTTTTGGCGATCCCGGTGCAATGCCAAGCACTGACCCAGAACCGTTGGATGACGCATTTATCGAGCGCGCTATCGGGCGCCGAGAACCCAGATCGTCACGCGACGAAGGGGGCCTTCGCGAACCGCAATAAGGTTCGGTCCTCGAGCGTCCGGGCATCGGAAACTGCCTGCAATTTGCGGCGCTTCGCTAAAGCGCGTGACCCGTGCGGCTCTTTTTCGTTTCGAGATAATGCGCATTATGCGGGTTCGCCGCGATTTTTAGCGGCAGTCGTTCTTCGACAGATATGCCAGCGGACTTAAGGCCTTCAACCTTTTCCGGATTGTTCGTGAGCAACCGGACGTTGGATATACCGAGCAGTTCAAGCATGCGGGCCGCGACCGAAAAATCGCGTGCATCAATGGCAAAGCCCAATCGGGTATTTGCATCGACGGTGTCAAATCCCTGATCCTGAAGCGCATAGGCACGCAATTTGTTGATCAGGCCAATGCCCCGGCCTTCCTGACGCAAATATAAAAGTATGCCCCAATTGGCGTCGGAGATTTGTTGTAACGCTTCGTGCAATTGCGGGCCGCAATCGCACTTCAGGCTGCCCAAGACATCACCCGTCAGGCACTCGCTGTGCAACCGGACAACGGGCGGCGTGCCATCGCGTTTGCCGATCAACAGCGCGACATGGTCTGACGCGTCCACGTCCGTTCGAAATGCGACTATTTCAGCGTCAACATTTGCAGCAACCGGCAACCGCGCGCGCGCCGCAATGTGCAACGCCCCGCTATCGTCAAACGCAGCGACATCCTGCGGGGATACGGTCGCGGACGCACTTCCCGAATCCGGCAGCACCAAAAATGCGGGAAGCAACCCGGCAAGCCGGGCAAGCTCAATGGCCGCAGCCGCAGAAGGTCCATCGGCAAGAGCCAATGCTTCAAACGGGCCCTTCATCGGGTAACGCAAATCGAGCGTTGGATCCGCCACGGCCAGTGCAAGGTTGATATCAAGGTCAGCTGGCGCCTTTATCATAACCGGCAATGCGGTATCGGCGGCGGCGCGTTGGTTCATGAGTTTCAATGTCGCCGCGCGGCTCGCAGAAAGCAGGATGGCCCGCGCACCCGCAACGTCGCGCGCGGTTTCTATCGGCAAAAGGCAAAGCTGTTGGCCGAGATGTTCGACATTGATCGCCCAGCCACGACGCAGCGCGTCAATGGCCAGCGCCGCACGGCGGGCATCGCCCTCAATTGCGGGCGCACCGTTCAAAAGGCAAATTCCGTGACGATGGGCGCATGGTCAGATGGCTTGCCCCATCCGCGCACATGCTTGTGCACCACATGCGACTTAGCCTTCTCTTTCAAGTCAGGGGTCACCCACATATGGTCCAGCCGGCGGCCACGATCGGATGTTTCCCAATCCTGCGCGCGGTAGCTCCACCATGTGTACAGCTTTTTCGACGGTTCGACAAAATGCCGCGCGAGATCAACCCAGTCCGCGGCTTCCTTAATCGCGGCAAGATGTTCGCATTCAATCTTTGTGTGGCTGACGACATTGACGAGCTGCTTATGGCTCCAAACATCATGCTCAAGCGGCGCGACGTTGAAATCACCCGTCAATATGGTCGGGCTGGTGACCGCACGCGACCACTCGGTCATGCGCGA